>NZ_WCIM01000020.1:0-9118 GCF_009025585.1 Enterobacter sp. 198
TGCTTGGCACGGATGCGCGCATTGACCGCAGCAAACTGCTGGGTCAGCCGGTCACGGTGACCATCCCGACGCAGAGCCTGCTGACGCCCCGCTATATCAATGGAAAAATCACCCGCGTGGCGGTGAGTGCCGTCGAGCTGACGGGCACCCGCTATGCGGTGTACCAGCTGACGGTGGAGCCGGACCTGTGGCCGATGAAGCGCGACCGTAACCTGCGTATCTTCCAGGGCCAGACGGTGCCGCAGATTGTGAAAACCCTGCTGGCTGAACATCAGGTCAACGTGGAGGATAAGCTCACCGGGAGCTACCGGGTGTGGGACTACTGCGTGCAGTATCAGGAGTCGAGCCTGGACTTCATCAGCCGTCTGATGGAGCTGGAGGGGATTGCATACCACTTCAGCCACGAGGCGGACAAGCACACCCTGGTGCTCACCGACGCCGCGACGCAGCATCAGCCATTCAGCGGCTACGAAGTCATTCCTTACCACCAGACGCCGTCAGGCGGCAGTACGGATGAAGAGGGTATCAGCCAGTGGGCGCTGGAGGACAGCGTCACCCCGGGGATTTACAGCCTCGATGACTACGACTTCCGCAAGCCGAACGCGTGGCTGTTCCAGGCGCAGCAGAACCCGGCGTCACCGAAACCGGGCAGTATCGACGTGTACGACTGGCCGGGACGGTTTGTTGAGACCGGGCATGCGGAGTTCTACGCCCGTATCCGTCAGGAGCGCTGGCAGGTGGAGCACCAGCAGATTCAGGCGACGGCCACGGCCGCGGGTATTGCACCGGGACACACCTTCACCCTGACCAGCGCCCCGTTCTTCAGTGATAACGGTGACTATCTGGTCACGGCGGCGGGTTACCATTTCGAGGAGAACCGCTACGCGAGCGGCGAGGGGGAAACCATCCACCGCACTGATTTCAGCGTCATCCCGGCGTCGGTGTCATACCGTCCGGCGCAGAGCACGGCGTGGCCGCGCACCTACGGCCCGCAGACGGCAAAGGTTGTGGGGCCAAATGGGGAGAGTATCTGGACGGACAAATATGGCCGCGTGAAGGTGAAATTCCACTGGGACCGTCTGGCGAAGGGGGATGACACCAGCTCCTGCTGGGTGCGCGTGTCGAGCGCCTGGGCGGGTCAGGGGTACGGCGGGGTGCAAATTCCGCGGGTCGGCGATGAGGTGGTGGTGGACTTTATCAACGGTGACCCGGACCGTCCGATTATCACCGGGCGGGTGTATAACGAAGCAAGCATGCCGCCGTGGGCGCTGCCGGCGGCGGCCACGCAGATGGGCTTTATGAGCCGCACGAAGGATGGCTCCGTGGATAATGCCAATGCCCTGCGCTTTGAGGACAAGGCGGGCGCAGAGCAGGTGTGGATCCAGGCTGAGCGGAATCTGGATATTAACGTCAAAAATGACGAGTCTCACTCTACCGAAAAAAATCGTACCCAGTTTGTTGGTGAAGATGAAACCTTACGGGTAGCGAAAAACCAGAAATCAGGGATTAAAGGCGATGTGGTATGCCTGACGGGGAACAGTCGAAACGATAAGGTCGTTAATAATTTTATACTTTCCGCAGGTAATACGCTGAGACTGGAATGTGGTGAAAGCGCCATCGAGCTATCAAAAGACGGTAGCGTTCATATCATTGGTAATAACTTTAACTTTACTGCAAAACAGAATGCTCAAATTAATACGCTTTCCGGGGAATTGCACTTAAACCCTGATGACGGACGTAATGTCATCGACCCACCAGGTGCATCCCATCAGGGTGAAATCCAGCAGGAAGTGGATGGTTTTTTTGTTTTTAATGCCAATAAATAAGAATAACCAGAATGGCCGAATATATCCTTCAGGAAGCAACACTCGCCTTGCCCGATGTATTTAAAGACAGAACCATGAATTTATTCACCATGAGTGATAACGGAGCTAGCGAGTTTACTTTTGTTGTTTCTTGTGCGACGGCAAAAAACGAAGATAAAGTCCATGATGCGGCTACCCGACTGACGCGTGAACTGGAAATTACGGTGCCCGACTTTCGTCTTGAATCCTCTCAGATGACTTCTGTTAATGGTCATCCGGCGGTAGAGCTTTTTTATCAGTTTAAAAATGATAACTCGGTCATTTTTCAGAAGCAGACGGTGATTTTACTCGCTGACCATCCTGGCGGGCAAAAGATGGTGTTGATGTTTTTTCCGGCCGGAAAATTGACTTCCTTTCAGAATTCAATGCAACAGAGACTGAAGTGCTATTTAAGCCTAATACATCGTTTGAGGTTATCAGCAGGTCAGATGAACTTGGGATAACAAATATAGAATTAAGGGTAATACCATGATCGACCTTCATACTGAAGACTCTGTAATCAATCATTATGCCGATCGCTATCGTACATACATGCCAATTAATGTCCGTAAGGCAATAAAAAATAACGGTATTGATGGTTTGAGTTCTTCACAAGCCTGGGATGAAACATTACCTTTAATTACGACTGAAGATATTTCACGTGATAAAGCACTTGGGGCGCTGGTCGGTTTGGCTGTTGGGGACGCAGTCGGCACTACTCTTGAGTTTAAGAAAAGAGACAGTGAACATGTAGCGGATATGATTGGTGGCGGACCTTTTCATTTAAAACCCGGTGAATGGACGGATGATACGTCCATGGCATTATGTCTGGCGGAAACTTATCTTTCAGAAAACAGAATGCATACCGATATACTTAGAAAATATCTCGTTAAATGGTATCTTAACGGTGATAATAGCAGTAATGGTCGGTGTTTCGATATTGGCAATACGACGCGATTTGCGCTTGAACAGTATTTGCGTATCGGGCCTTCATGGTATGGTAATACCGAGAAACACACTGCTGGTAATGCTGCGGTTATTCGTCAAGCTCCGGTGTCTATCTTTCGTCGAAAATCGCTGCGCGCGATTTACTTCGAATCCCAGGCTCAGAGTCGCGCAACTCATGGCGCGGTAGAGTCAATTAATGCATGCCAATTTCTCGGATTGGTATTACACTATTTAATTAACGGTTATAAAAAAGAAGAAGCTTTTTCCCCTCATGTTTTCCCACTATGCGCGCGTGTAATGATCATAAATGCGGGTGAGTATAAGCAAAAAACTCGCGATCAGATTCGTTCAAGTGGTTATGTAATAGATACGCTTGAGGCCGCGATGTGGTCCGTATGGAATACTGACAATTTCCATGATGCGATTCTGCTGGCAGCCAATCTTGCCGATGATGCTGACAGCGTTGCGGCGACGGCAGGACAAATAGCGGGAGCATTATATGGTTATTCTGGTATTCCGTCGGAGTGGAAAAACAAACTTGTAAAACACGAGCGTATCGCCAAAATGGCAGGTGAACTGTTCGATAGAGCTCCTGAGGATAATTTTTTATAATTGAATAATTCATATGGCACGGCTATTGTAGCGTGCCATTGAGTTGAAGGGAAAATGTTGGGTTAATGTGAAGTAACATGTGAGGAAAACAACTCACTTTGCCAGCATAGAAAATATACTGAATTATGCAAAAAAAGTAGAGTAGTTCGGTAATATTGCTTCCCGTACCTGATATTTGGCTAGTTAAAAAAATATCTCTACCAGCCAAAAGGTAGGGGGGTACAGAATTTATTCAGATAAAAATATGTCTAAGAGTGCTCATGAATAAAGAAAATTATAACGAGCTGAATTATATCAATGATGCCATTGATATAATCAATAAACGATTGGAAACAAAACCTGATTTTTCACTGTATGTTATGGTGAAGTGCCAGTTGGATTATATTAAATCTGTTTTGGTTGGCGCTGAAAAAGATAAAAGTAAATTACATTCATTGAATCTTGGAGTACTTGCATCTAAAGAATTTGATACAACAGATGCCGAACTTGCTGAGCATTTATCTAATGCTAATTATATAGCTTCGCAGATGGGGAAAGGATTGAAGATCATTCTTCCTCATGAACAAGATGTGGAATATTTGAAAAGACAAAAAAGATATCGTAAGTGATAGGCAGTTTTTTTGAATTCTGCTGGCCGCCAACCTTGCCTATGACGCTGACATCGTTGCGGCGACGGTGGGGCAAATAGCTGGAGCATTATATGGTGATTCCGGTATTCCTCAGGATTGGAAAAATAAACTCGAACAACACGAACGTATCGCCACAATGGCAGGTGAACTATTCGATAGAGCACTTGAGGATAATTTCTGGTAATTGTATAAATCATATGGCGCGGCTATTATAGCGTGCCATTAAGTTGAATAGAAAATGTTGTGTTGATGCGAAGTTGGATGTGAGACGAAACAACTTACTTTTCCAGTGTTGAAATATGTCGAAATATCAAGTGGACCATATTTGATGATAGTCACTCATTAATAAAGAAAGTGATTTTTTAATTTCCCCTCTTAATTCTATTATCTTCCTTTAATAAAATGTGGTGACTGATTTTATCAGGCAGAAGTGGTCGGGAATAATAGGCGCGCTCTCACTCTAATAATTTGACTCAATATAATGAATGAAATAACAGCCTTGGATTATGTTGAAAAAACATTAAGTTTATCTCAAAAGAGATATGCTGAAGTTAGAAAAAGTAATCCCCAATCCCCGCTTTTGCAAATGTACGACTTTACAGTACAACAATTATTATTTCTGCAGGACCTCATCGAAGGCAAGGAAAAGGATAAGGCGAAATTATGGAAAATGACGTTCGGTATGTATGCAGCGAAGGAGTTTGATAATTCGGATGAGTTGTTTTTTGAAAGGTTGTCGGATGCCTGGTTTATTGTTGATCAAATCCGCCGAGGATTAAAGGTTAGGCTCCCGCATGAGGTTGATGCCAATTATAGAATAAAACAACAAAATCTTAAAATGAAATATCCTGATGAATTTTAGGGTTGATATTAGATATATTTTATTATGGGTGGATGGTGATTGATTTACATGCTAATTTGAATGTATTGTTAAAATATGTAGATAGATATCGTAAGTACTTACCTGTTAGTAGTCTTTCAGTCCAGCAGAAAATGCAGTATAAATATAATGATAAACTATTAGAATCATCTTTTGATTGCGATGCCCAAAAACAATGGGACTTAACACCATCATGCAACATCTCACTAGTGGAATCGCGAGATCGTGCTGTTGGTGCGCTTATTGGCCTCGCTGTTGGAGATGCCGTAGGCACTACGCTCGAATTTTTACCGCGTGACAGAGCATACGTCAAAGATATGACAGGAGGTGGGCCATTTCGACTTCGCGCAGGCGAATGGACGGATGACACATCCATGGCATTATGTCTTGCGGAAACGCTTCTTGAGAAAGGTGATGCTGATACTATATGCTTCAGGAATAAGCTTCTGGAATGGTATCAGCATGGTTATAACAGTTCAAATGGCATCTGTTTTGATATAGGTAATACAACTCGCTTTGCTTTAGAACAATATTTAACTGTTGGTCCTGGGTGGAGCGGTAATACTTCGCCAGAAACTGCAGGTAATGCTTCTATTATCAGACAAGCCCCTGTCTCAATTTTTTTTAGAAAGTCATTAAGCAAAGCGTTTTATGAAGCTAAAAAACAGAGCATCGCCACGCACGGTGCCGCGGAAGCAATAAATAGCACACAGTATTTAAGTTATTTACTTGTACATATGATTAATGGCAGCAATAAAGATTTTGTTTTTGCTCCACACGTCATGCCGCTTCAGCCACGTGTAATGATTATCAACGCGGGTGAATATAAGCAAAAAACTCGCGATCAGATTCGTTCAAGTGGTTATGTCATCGATACGCTTGAGGCCGCGATGTGGTCCGTATGGAATACGGATAATTTCAGAGATGCTATTCTGTTGGCCGCCAATCTTGCCGATGATGCTGACAGCGTTGCGGCGACGGCGGGGCAAATCGCGGGTGCGCTGTATGGTTATTCCGGTATCCCACAGGAGTGGAAAGACAAATTGGTACAACACGAACGTATCGCCAGAATGGCAGGTGAATTATTCGACAGGGCTCCTGAAGATACTTTCTTGTAATTGTTTTCATATTTGGATAGTGAGGGTTTGAGCTGGTCGTAATTTCCGCTCAGGCAGATGGCGGAATTAATGGTATTGCTGAGTGTGTTGCCCTTTTGAAAAAAGATTAAAGAGGATAAATGGGAAATATTGTAATGCATTGGTTTTTCTTTATTTTCTTTATGATTTGGACACTAGCGCTTATCTGGAATGGAAAAGATTTTTTTAACAAGAAAAAGTGGCTCCTGGCGGGGATGATGTTGGTTCTGGTGTTAGTAGCCACAGTTGTCATTGGCTTTACGTTTAAATGGCTTTCTCAGTCGATGTCATTGTTTTCCATCGCAACGGCCAAACAATATTCGATCATTTTTTCTATGTCTTTTCTGTGCGTATGGGGTTTAAAGGTCACAGTTGTGCTCCTCTGTACTGTTTTCTCGGGGATTCTGAGGGGGCACAAAAGCTACAATGTGGAAAATTATGAAAAAATATCGTCTATATCACGCATCGTCGCACCTGGCTTACTTATCGTTGCTAAAAGCTTAATTTCCCTCGGAAGCTTCCTTATGTTTTCGGGTCTTTGGCTAAAGTAAGCACAATGATTAAGGTTGCATAACGGATACCCTAGTTTCTACTGTTACCGCAACCGCGTCTCCGCTTTGCGTCATGCCCTTGACCCGACCCGATACGGATGCGTGCATCGACCACAGCAGGCAGCTCGGTTAACTGGTTACGGTGATCATCCTCACGCAACCCGCCATGGCGCCAATTGTTAGTGTGTGACTGTCATAGTCGGGCGAGCGAATAAGGAGCATCGGATTCAATGAAGTTTCTCGGGTTTATTATTTTTTCATTGGTCGCTCTTACCTATATCTGGAATGGCAAAGATAATTTTAACAAAAAAGAATGGGTGGTTTTTTTCGTAAAATTATCTTTTATATTAGTCGGCACTTTTATTCTGGTTTTCGTGTTGATCGGATTGCGGGAAATTTTCCCCTCGATGACAAAAGAAGATGGTGAGTTGGTACTAATCGTTATTCCGCCTTCGTTTGTCACACTATTATTGGCTAAGTTTTTCGTCATTATGCTTTGCACAATATTTGAAACTATAATGCGTTTTCATCAGCGATATAACACGGAGCAAAATTATTCGATTTTGTCATCGCTGGCAAACAGATATAGCCCTGGATTGATTTTGCTGGCGAAATGCCTGGCATCATTTGGATGCATTCTTATATTCTATGGTATCTGGTTAGCCTCCGCGGCCTAAGTGAAGAGACATTATAAACACTTAGAACAACTTTCCGTTTCCCATAGCCTCCGCTACCAGTAACGAAAACCTTGAGGCGAACGACTGGAAATGGCTGTACACCTCAACTGACAAGGAAATACTTCATTACCAGGTGATATTTCCCATGCGTGTTAAGCCAGCAGGTTTGACTCCACCACACATTACTGAAGTCGGCTTGACGAATGAGAGGGGGTTATCCATCTCCGGAGTAACACTGTGGACGTGCTGGGAAAATTTCATCGCTGCGGAAGAGATGTGTGCTTTATACCAATGCTTTGTTTTTAGCATGGGGAAAGTATGGTGCCATGCGTAGAGTGTATTTTTAATTTGTTAATTAAGTGTTATATATTAAATGATAGATTCCTCGACGATTTCCCCCCAGGTGATTTTTCATCTGTCTGGTTACATGTAATAGTAAATGACTTTTTTCATTTATCCGTTTTTTTATTATCTTCTCCAGCATAAAACCATTACGGAATAAAGATTATGCTCAACCGAATTACCGTTCAGCTCCCGGTGGAGGGGCTTCTGTTCTGGAAACTGACGGGCCGCGAGGCGATGTCCGAGTCGTTCGCCCTGACGCTGACCCTGCTTGGCACGGATGCGCGCATTGACCGCAGCAAACTGCTGGGTCAGCCGGTCACGGTGACCATCCCGACGCAGAGCCTGCTGACGCCCCGCTATATCAATGGAAAAATCACCCGCGTGGCGGTGAGTGCCGTCGAGCTGACGGGCACCCGCTATGCGGTGTACCAGCTGACGGTGGAGCCGGACCTGTGGCCGATGAAGCGCGACCGTAACCTGCGTATCTTCCAGGGCCAGACGGTGCCGCAGATTGTGAAAACCCTGCTGGCTGAACATCAGGTCAACGTGGAGGATAAGCTCACCGGGAGCTACCGGGTGTGGGACTACTGCGTGCAGTATCAGGAGTCGAGCCTGGACTTCATCAGCCGTCTGATGGAGCTGGAGGGGATTGCATACCACTTCAGCCACGAGGCGGACAAGCACACCCTGGTGCTCACCGACGCCGCGACGCAGCATCAGCCATTCAGCGGCTACGAAGTCATTCCTTACCACCAGACGCCGTCAGGCGGCAGTACGGATGAAGAGGGTATCAGCCAGTGGGCGCTGGAGGACAGCGTCACCCCGGGGATTTACAGCCTCGATGACTACGACTTCCGCAAGCCGAACGCGTGGCTGTTCCAGGCGCAGCAGAACCCGGCGTCACCGAAACCGGGCAGTATCGACGTGTACGACTGGCCGGGACGGTTTGTTGAGACCGGGCATGCGGAGTTCTACGCCCGTATCCGTCAGGAGCGCTGGCAGGTGGAGCACCAGCAGATTCAGGCGACGGCCACGGCCGCGGGTATTGCACCGGGACACACCTTCACCCTGACCAGCGCCCCGTTCTTCAGTGATAACGGTGACTATCTGGTCACGGCGGCGGGTTACCATTTCGAGGAGAACCGCTACGCGAGCGGCGAGGGGGAAACCATCCACCGCACTGATTTCAGCGTCATCCCGGCGTCGGTGTCATACCGTCCGGCGCAGAGCACGGCGTGGCCGCGCACCTACGGCCCGCAGACGGCAAAGGTTGTGGGGCCAAATGGGGAGAGTATCTGGACGGACAAATATGGCCGCGTGAAGGTGAAATTCCACTGGGACCGTCTGGCGAAGGGGGATGACACCAGCTCCTGCTGGGTGCGCGTGTCGAGCGCCTGGGCGGGTCAGGGGTACGGCGGGGTGCAAATTCCGCGGGTCGGCGATGAGGTGGTGGTGGACTTTATCAACGGTGACCCGGACCGTCCGATTATCACCGG
>NZ_WCIM01000021.1:0-109632 GCF_009025585.1 Enterobacter sp. 198
GGCTTCGTGAAGTGCGCGGACGGCAGCGGCGCGACGGCCGCCAGCTGACCATGTTTTTTACGCAGCTCGTCGATAGGACCGAAGTCCAGCGCACGCAGCGGACAGGACTCCACGCAGATCGGCTTTTTGCCGTCTGCCACACGAGTGTGGCAGCCGTCGCACTTGGTCATATGCCCTTTGGCGGCGTTGTACTGCGGGGCACCGTACGGACAGGCCATGTGGCAGTAGCGACAGCCGATGCAGACATCTTCATCCACCACCACAAACCCGTCGTCACGCTTGTGCATCGCCCCGCTCGGGCAGACCTTGGTGCAGGCCGGGTCTTCGCAGTGGTTGCAGGCAATCGACAGGTAGTAGGCAAACACGTTCTGATGCCAGACACCGTTGTCTTCCTGCCAGTCACCGCCTGCGTATTCGTAAATACGGCGGAAGCTGACGTCCGGGGTTAAATCTTTGTAATCCTTGCAGGCGAGCTCGCAGGTTTTGCACCCGGTGCAGCGGCTGGAATCAATAAAAAATCCATACTGAGTGGTCATCACTTACTCCTTACGCCTTCTCGATCTGCACCAGATTGGTATGCTGCGGGTTACCTTTGGCCAGCGGTGACGGGCGGTGCGTGGTCAGGGTGTTGATGCATGAACCGTGGTCGACACGATCGCCGTTCATATTGGCGTCATGCCAGGCTCCCTGGCCCATCGCGCTCACACCGGGCATGATGCGCGGTGTGACTTTCGCTTCGATGCGTACTTCGCCGCGATCGTTAAACACGCGCACCGTATCGCCATTTTTGATGCCGCGTTGCGCCGCGTCCACGGGGTTAAGCCAGACCTCCTGACGGCAGGCGGCTTTCAGCACGTCGACATTGCCGTAGCTGGAATGGGTGCGAGCTTTGAAGTGGAAGCCGAAGAGCTGCAGCGGGAATTTATGA
Organism: Enterobacter sp. 198; assembly: GCF_009025585.1. Lineage (NCBI taxonomy): Bacteria > Pseudomonadati > Pseudomonadota > Gammaproteobacteria > Enterobacterales > Enterobacteriaceae > Enterobacter > Enterobacter sp. 198. The sequence goes on from NZ_WCIM01000021.1 coordinate 929, forward strand.
CGTTCCGGGGCGTCCCAGCCGTCGAAGGTCGAGGCGTAGACCGGCAGCGGGCTGATGGTTTCGTCGTCGGCGAGCTCCCAGGTAGCCGCAATCTCTGCCAGCTTGCTGGAGTAAATTTCAATCTTGCCCGAGGGGGTGTTGAGCGGATGAGCCTGCGGATCATCGCGGAATTTTTTATAGGCCACGAAGTGCCCGGCCGGATCTTTACGCTTATAAATACCCCTCTCTTTCAGTTCGTCATAGGACGGCAACTGCGGATCTTTGTCGAGCATTTTGGCATACAGATACTGCAGCCACTGCGCCTGGGTACGTCCTTCGGTAAATCGCTGATGAATATCCGGGCCGAGGCGTTTCGCCACTTCACTCATGATCCAGTAGATCGGTTTGCGCTCAAACTTCGGTGCGGTCACGGGCTGAAGGAAAATCAGGTAGCCCATGTTGCCTGCATAATCGTTAGGAATAATGTCTTCCTGCTCAACGGTCATTAAATCGGGCAGCAGGATGTCAGCATATTTCGCCGACGAGGTCATGAAGTTGTCGATCACCACGATGGTTTCGCATTTACTCTCGTCCTGCAGAATATCGTGGGTTTTGTTGATGTCGGAATGCTGGTTGATGATGGTGTTGCCGGCGTAGTTCCAGATGAATTTGATCGGCACATCCAGCTTCTCTTTTCCCCGCACGCCGTCGCGCAGGGCGGTCATTTCGGGTCCGCGCGCGATGGCGTCGGTCCAGCTAAAGCATGAGATTTGCGTTTTCACCGGGTTATCCGGCAGTGGCATACGCTCAATAGTGATCGTGTAGGTCGATTCACGCGCGCCGCTGTTACCGCCGTTAATACCGACGTTTCCGGTCAAAATCGGCAACATGGCAATGGCGCGGGAGGTCAGCTCGCCGTTGGCCTGGCGCTGTGGGCCCCAGCCCTGACAGATGTAGGCCGGTTTGGTACTGCCAATTTCCCGTGCAAGCTTGATGATGCGATCGGCCGGTATGCCTGTGATGCGCGAGGCCCATTCCGGCGTTTTGGCGATGCCATCATCACCCTGACCGAGAATATACGCTTTGTAATGCCCGTTAGCAGGCGCACCTTCCGGCAGCGTTTTTTCGTCATAGCCGACGCAGTACGTATCGAGGAACGGCTGATCGACAAGGTTTTCGTCGATCAGTACCCAGGCGATACCCGCGACCAGCGCGGCGTCCGTCCCCGGGCGAATCGGGATCCACTCGTCTTCGCGCCCGGCGGCGGTGTCGGTATACCGCGGATCGATGACGATCATGCGCGCGTGAGAGCGCTCGCGGGCCTGCTCGAGATAATAGGTTATCCCGCCGCCGCTCATTCGCGTCTCTGCCGGGTTATTGCCGAAATCACCACCAGCTTCGTGTTTTCAATATCTGAGGTGCTGTTGCCATCGTTGCTGCCGTAGGTGTAGGGCATTGCACAGGCTATTTGCGCGGTGCTGTAGGTGCCATAGTGGCTTAAAAAGCCGCCGTAGCAGTTCATCAGACGCGCGACCAGCGAAGCATAAGGGGAGGAGCGGGTGATATTGCCGCCCACAATGCCGGAGGAGTAGTTAATGTAGACCGCTTCGTTGCCGTATTTTTCGACGACATCTTTCAGGCTGCGGGTAAGGGTGTCCAGGGCTTCATCCCATGAGATACGCTCGAATTTGCCTTCACCGCGTTTCCCTACGCGCTTCATGGGGTAGTTCAGACGATCGGGGTGGTTGATCCGACGGCGAATAGAACGCCCGCGCAGGCAGGCGCGAACCTGATGATTGCCATAAATATCCTCACCGGTGTTATCCGTTTCGACCCAGTAAACTTCTTCATCACGGACGTGAAGACGCAGCGCGCAACGGCTCCCGCAGTTGACCGAGCAGGCACCCCAGACCACTTTGTCTTCAGCGGGCTTTACGGCGTTTTGTACCGCGGCAGCGGCGCGTTTGAGGCCAAAAGGCAGTGAAATCCCCCCGGCGGCAAGTGCCAGAGAGCCTATTGCAGTGGATTTAACCAACGTTCGACGGCTGATCCCGCCGTGATTTTCGACATCGGACATAACTCACCCCATCATTTTAATTGCGTATTATTTTCGCCCGTGATTACAACCGGGCTAATGATGGGGTGAATGTTACTTATTTGGAGGTATTAAATATTAATCCTCATCAAGTCAAAGGGAATTGGCCGCGAGAAAGTAATTAAAATCACTGAGGTTCGCCCTGACCATTATCCTGCATCCCTGATGCGGCACCGCTACCGGTGCGGGTATAGAGAATTTTAAAGGTATCGTTCGCACAATGACCGACTACCTGTGCATCCGGCTGGTCAGCCTGATCGTTTGGCACAATATTCAACGTAAAGCCGGACTCGGGCACGCCGTTATTGATGATTTTCTGCTGAATGTCGCTTTTTACGCGCTCGCAGGAATCCGGGGCAGCCAGAGCCGCTGTAGAAGCGCTCATTAACAGCAGGGCGGTAATCCAGGGTAACCGTTTCATCTGTAGCTCCTTTTCTCTGTGTGTCGGTTAAGCTTAGCAGGGTTCGTGTAAGCTTTTGTTATTGGGGATAACTTTCTGAACAATCTTATACAGGCTTCCTGCGCTCATTTTCCCCAATTTCAATTTCCATCAACACGTCCTGCGGGCGGTGATACCCGCCCGGCATCGCGACGCTAAGCGCGGTGCGTTTTGCTCTGCACCTGTTGTTCGCCGGAGTGATGCCGTAAGTCATCACACATCGCCTGTAATTCATTGAACAATCTTGCCACATGGAAACCATCGCACACGGAATGATGGACCTGCACGGCGAGGGGCAACAATACTTTTCCACCCTGGTTGACGTATTTCCCCATCGTGAACATGGGGGCAAAAAAGTTCTGCATATTGGCTACGTTGATATTAAAACTGGTAAAACTTGACCAGGGGATCGCCGACACGAAAAATACATTTTCCCGTGACTCTTCCTTCGGCCAATAAGAAAGGCTATTACCATAGCGAGCAACATCTTCCGAATAAACGTTCTGGAAATGATCAATATTGCCATCGAAGTGACTCCATAATGAAGAAAAGGTCTCCGTTTCATTATGGAAAATGGTATAGCTTGGATGAATTTCATTCCATATGACAAGTTCATTGTTCTTCATGGCCATACGGAATTCCGAATGGTTGTTGACGATTTTAGAAAGGAGGGAAATCATCGTCGGATAAAATTTCCAGCCCAGTTCTTTTATATCCCTGAGCAATGCGGTGATGTCTATTTGAACAGTTTGATTAAATGTAGATTGAGCAAAGGACTGAAATACCTCGAAATGTTCTTTTCTGGCCCAACGTGATAAGTCAACAGGCGTATATGCAGGGATTGTTTTTTTCATTTTTTAACCTTTGATGAGCAATCAAAAATCAGCGTTTTGCCTACGTTTTTTCATGAATAAAGAAAGCATAGAGATTCCAGGCGGTTTTGGACGCGAACGCATTTGTGAGGGTAGCGCATCCTTATAGAGGAAGAAAGGGGATGGTAAACATTTAATATATCAAAGAAAAAGTTAGATGGTGCAATCTGCCGGCGTTTTCATGTTGTTAATATGTCACAGAATATCCGTCATGCGCTCAAAACAGGTGTGTTTCCTGTTCAACAGCGGGCACAGCGCCTTCTCGTTCTGGCGAGGTTTTGCAGAGGGTAAGAGAGATTAATGCATTGATTGTACGTCTCTTTTCGCCTGACATTTTGCTATCGTGTGAACAACGGTATTTGCTAATATGATCGGGAATACTCTCCCTGATTCGGTAAATGATGTGAAGAACTACGCAGCGATAACGCTAATGGCAGCAACACTGGTGGGGTGCGACAACCCTTCCGCGCCGCTGTCGTTTACGCCCGAGATGGCGAGCTTCTCCAATGAATTTGATTTTGACCCTCTGCGCGGCCCGGTAAAAGACTTTACCCAGACACTGTTCAACGACAAAGGTGAAGTCTCCAAACGGGTAACCGGTACGATGTCGACGGAAGGGTGTTTCGATACCCTCGAACTGCACGACCTCGAGGCCAATACCGGCGTGGCGCTGGTACTGGATGCTAATTACTACCTTGATGCGGAAACCCAGCAGCGAAAAGTGAAACTGCAGGGGAAATGCCAGCTGGCCGAATTGCCGTCGGCGGGCGTAACGTGGGATACCGACGATAACGGGTTTGTGGTGGCGGCGCACGGCAAAGAGATGGAAGTGAAGTACCGCTATGATGCGGATGGCTATCCGCTGGGGAAAACCACCGTCTCCGGGGACCAGCATTTATCCGTCCAGTCGACGCCGTCTAAAGATCTTCGCAAAAGAATGGATTACTCCGCCGTGAGCATGCTGAATGACAAACCGCTGGGCAACGTCAATCAGAGCTGTGATTACGATCGACACAATAATCCGGTGAGTTGCGATCTGACGATCACCGACAACAGCGTGAAGCCCGCCGTTGAGCGCAAGTACACCATTAAGAACAGTATTGAATACTACTGAGAAAAAGCCGCGCAGGTTACTGCGCGGTGGGTTTCAGCAGGCTGGCGCCTGACGGTTTGTGTCCGGCCAGGTGCTGATGCTGGAAGATGCACATGCGAATGGTGTTGCGGTATTCACCGTTGATAAAGAACTCGTGAACCAGCTCGCCTTCCACCATAAAGCCCAGCTTGCGGTAGATATGGATTGCTTTCTCGTTCTCTTTATCCACGATGAGATAAAGCTTGTAGAGATTCAGGACGTTGAATCCGTAATCCATCGCCAGCTTCGCCGCCCGCGTGGCAAGACCTTTCCCCTGATGCTCAGGTGAAATGATAATCTGGAATTCTGCCCGACGATGAACGTGGTTGATCTCAACCAGTTCCACCAGACCGGCTTTTTCACCTTCACACTCCACGACAAAACGGCGTTCGCTCTGATCGTGTATGTGCTTATCGTAGAGATCCGACAGCTCAACAAACGCCTCGTAAGGCTCTTCGAACCAGTAGCGCATCACGCTGGCGTTATTGTCGAGCTGGTGGACGAAGCGCAGGTCTTCACGCTCCAGCGGGCGGAGCTTTACGTCACACTGCACTGACATTATGGCGCGACCGTGCGGCCAGTACGACGATCCAGGCAGCGCAGGGTATTTGGCTCCCAGTAGGCGTTAACGTTGGCACTTTGCTGACACTTATCGCGCGCGTCGAAAGCGACATCTTCTTTGTCCCACTCTTTTTCAACACGTTTGTTCACCTTCTGGCGAAGGCTACGGGTGTCATTCCATTGTTCTTTGTCCATGGCGGCGTTCTGACGGCTTTGCGCGCTGTCGCCAGACTCAATAATGAGTTTGCTGGTTTCGGCGGTGGCAGAGGCGGCAAAGGCGAACGATGACAGCGCCAGCAGGGCTGTCAGACAAAGGCGTTTGCTTAATGTAGTCATAGCGTTTCCTTTTAAATGGGCGCAGATAATTAAGTTATCCCGTTCAGATTCTACACCAAAGAGAAATAACGGCATACCCGCGGCACGGGTATGGAAAAGTAAACGATATCATCAGGTATGATGTCTAAATAAATCATCACATGACCGTAAATATGCTCAAAACCACTCTGCTTTTTTTTGCCACTGCGCTGTGTGAAATCATCGGCTGCTTCCTTCCGTGGCTCTGGCTGAAGAAGGGGGCAACCGTATTCCTGCTGATCCCGGCGGGCATTGCGCTGGCCCTGTTTGTCTGGCTGTTGACGCTGCACCCGGCGGCCAGCGGGCGCGTCTACGCCGCTTATGGCGGGGTTTATGTCTGTACCGCGCTGCTGTGGTTACGCGTGGTGGATGGTGTGAAGCTCAGCGCCTATGACTGGGCCGGGGCGCTGGTTGCGCTGTGCGGCATGTTGATTATTGTTGCCGGATGGGGGCGCGCCTGAGCGCCCGATTTTTTTGTGACCGTTCGCTGATTTTATGATCATTATACTTGTATGGTAGTAGTGCAGAAGAGTAAGTTTCCAGCATCACAATGAGCGATGTAAGGAAATGGATTATGAAGATTGTCGGGGCTGAAGTCTTTGTTACCTGCCCGGGGCGTAACTTTGTCACCCTTAAGATTACCACCGACGAGGGCATCGTCGGCCTGGGTGATGCCACCCTCAACGGACGTGAACTTTCGGTGGCCTCTTATCTGAAAGATCACCTCTGCCCGCAGTTGATCGGCCGTGATGCGCACCGCATTGAGGATATCTGGCAGTTCTTCTATAAAGGCGCCTACTGGCGTCGTGGTCCGGTCACCATGTCGGCCATTTCCGCCGTGGATATGGCACTGTGGGATATCAAAGCCAAAGCGGCCAATATGCCGCTCTACCAGCTGCTGGGCGGCGCATCCCGGGAAGGGGTGATGGTCTATTGTCATACCACCGGACACTCCATTGATGACGTGCTGGAAGATTACGCCCGGCATAAAGAGATGGGCTTTAAGGCGATCCGCGTCCAGTGCGGCGTGCCGGGTATGAAAACCACCTATGGCATGTCGAAAGGAAAAGGGCTGGCCTACGAGCCCGCCACTAAAGGTGACTGGCCGGAAGAGCAGCTCTGGTCCACCGAAAAATACCTCGATTTCACACCGAAGCTGTTCGATGCGGTGCGCAGTAAATTTGGCTTTAATGAGCATCTTTTGCACGACATGCACCACCGTTTGACCCCGATTGAGGCGGCGCGATTCGGTAAGAGCATTGAAGCATTCCGTATGTTCTGGATGGAAGATCCTACGCCTGCGGAAAACCAGGCCTGCTTCCGTCTGATCCGTCAGCACACGGTCACGCCGATTGCGGTTGGAGAAGTGTTTAACAGTATCTGGGACTGCAAGCAGCTTATTGAAGAGCAGCTTATCGACTATATCCGCACCACCATTACCCACGCGGGCGGCATCACCGGCATGCGGCGCATCGCGGACTTCGCCTCGCTTTATCAGGTGCGTACCGGCTCACATGGACCGTCGGATCTGTCGCCTGTTTGCCACGCCGCCGCGCTGCATTTTGACCTGTGGGTGCCAAACTTTGGTGTACAGGAATATATGGGTTACTCCGAACAGATGCTGGAGGTCTTCCCGCACAGCTGGCGCTTTGATAATGGCTATATGCATCCGGGCGACAAACCCGGGCTGGGCATTGAATTTGACGAAAAACTGGCGGCGAAATACCCGTACGATCCTGCCTATCTTCCGGTTGCCCGTCTCGAAGATGGCACGTTGTGGAACTGGTAAACGAGGAGCGAACGATGAAAAGCGTAGTGATTCAACAACCCAACGCACTGGTGATTGAAGATCGTCCACTCCCGGAACCCGCGGCAGGTGAAGTGCGCGTCAACGTCAAACTGGCCGGTATTTGCGGTTCAGACAGCCATATTTACCGCGGGCATAATCCGTTTGCCCGATACCCGCGCGTGATTGGCCATGAATTTTTTGGTGAGATTGATGCCGTTGGTGAGGGAGTTGACCCGGCCCGCGTGGGCGAGCGCGTCTCGGTTGACCCGGTGATCAGCTGCGGACACTGCTATCCGTGCTCCGTGGGCAAACCCAATGTCTGTACTTCTCTGGTGGTGCTGGGCGTTCATCGCGACGGAGGCTTTAGTGAGTATGCCGTCGTACCGGCAAAAAATGCCTGGGTTGTTCCGGACGCTATTCCAGATAAACACGCGGTAATGATCGAGCCGTTCACGATTGCCGCTAACGTGACGGGCCACGCACAACCCACCGGGCAGGATATCGCCCTGATCTACGGCGCAGGCCCCATGGGCCTTGTCACCCTCCAGGCGCTGAAAGGTGTCTATAAGGTGAAGCAGGTTATCGTTGTCGATCGGATCAATGAACGGCTGGCGATGGCGCAACGCAGCGGCGCGGACTGGGTGTTCAACAACGCGGAGCTGTCGTTACAGGCGGCGCTGGAAGAAAAAGGGATCAAACCAACGCTTATTATTGACGCAGCCTGTCATCCGACAATTTTACAGGAAGCCATCACCATTGCCTCTCCGGCGGCACGCATCGTGCTGATGGGGTTTTCCAGCGACCCAAGCCAGATTGTTCAGCAGGGGATCACCGGAAAAGAGCTGGCGATATTCTCATCACGGCTGAATGCCAACAAATTCCCCGTCGTCATCGACTGGCTGGAAAAGGGGCTGATCGACCCGGACAAACTGATCACCCACACTTTTGACTATCACCACGTAACAGACGCCATCGAACGGTTTGAAAAAGATCAGCGGCAGTGCTGCAAAGTCTTACTCACGTTCGGGCAATAATAATTCACGCGGTTAAGAGCCTGCGCAGACAGGCTCTGAGTGGTACGCATCTTACCTTGCAGAGATAGCCATTATGACGCAAACACAACCACAAAGAACGACTTCAGATCTGGTGAAAGCCGCCGTTTCCGGCTGGCTGGGTACCGCACTGGAGTTTATGGATTTCCAGCTCTATTCGCTGGGGGCCGCACTGGTATTCCATGAGATCTTCTTCCCGGAACAATCGGCCGCAATGGCGCTGATTCTGGCGATGGGGACGTACGGTGCAGGCTATATCGCGCGCATTGTCGGCGCCTTTATCTTCGGGCGAATGGGCGACAGCATTGGCCGTAAAAAGGTGCTGTTTATCACCATTACTATGATGGGGATCTGCACGACCCTGATCGGGGTCTTGCCGACCTACGCGCAGATTGGGATTTTCGCGCCCGTGCTGTTAGTGACGCTGCGTATTATCCAGGGGCTGGGGGCAGGGGCTGAAATCTCCGGCGCCGGGACCATGCTGGCGGAGTACGCCCCTAAAGGGAAACGCGGCATTATCTCCTCGCTGGTGGCGATGGGCACCAACTGCGGGACGCTAAGTGCAACGGCTATCTGGGCAATTATGTTCTTCGCCCTCGACCGCGAACAGTTGGTTGCCTGGGGCTGGCGTGTCCCGTTTCTTGCAAGCGTGGTGGTAATGATCTTCGCCATCTGGCTGCGAATGAACCTCAAGGAGAGCCCGGTATTTGAAAAAGTGAACGAGGCTGAGACAACCGCACCGGTGACAAAACACGATTTATCATTTGCAGCGATGGTGAAGAGTAAGTCCTTCTGGCTGGCAACCGGGCTGCGTTTTGGTCAGGCGGGGAATTCGGGACTGATCCAGACGTTTCTTGCCGGGTATCTGGTTCAGACGCTGCTGTTCGATAAAGCGATCCCCACCGATGCGCTGATGATAAGCTCAATTCTCGGGTTTATCTCTATCCCGCTGTTGGGCTGGCTCTCCGATAAAGTAGGGCGTCGTCTGCCGTACATTCTGCTCAATATCTCCGCCATTATTCTGGCGTACCCGATGCTGTCGATTATCGTTGATAAGAGCTATGCGCCGGGCGTGATCATGCTTTCCATCATCGTTATCCATAATTTCGCCGTACTGGGACTGTTCGCCCTGGAAAACATCACGATGGCGGAGATGTTTGGCTCGCGTAACCGCTTTACCCGGATGGCTATCTCAAAAGAGGCGGGCGGGCTGGTGGCGGTAGGCTTTGGGCCAGTGCTCGCCGGGATCTTCTGCAATATGACCGGTTCCTGGTGGCCAATTGTCGCCATGATGATCGCCTACTCCGTGATTGGGCTGATCGCCGCCATCTGCATGCCAGAGGTCTGCGATCGTGATTTGAGCGTGGCGGAAGATGCGGCGGAGGGGCCGGCACGTGATTCCGTTGGCTATGGGGCGGTTTCATCGCGGCGGTAATGGTTTATATCTTTAGTGACATGTCACACAACTTTATGTTCATGTCACACCACATGCGTAAAAGTTAATATAAATCAAAATCTCAAACTGCAGGATCAGTATGGTTAATGGCAGTTCTTTTTTACCCCGACTGCCATTCTAGTTGGTGTAGTCAGCAGGCGCTGCTGCTCATTCAGAGCGGCAGCGAATCCCAGCGTACATAACTTAACGAGTCTTAATCATGGAAAACCGGTTATTACAGGCGAAAGCGACGCTTCCTCAGTACGATCGCGAACGCCTCAAGGCACGCATTGTTCATTTAGGGTTTGGCGCATTTCACCGTGCGCACCAGGCGGTGTATGCCGACATTCTCGCCGCGGAATATAATAGCGACTGGGGTTACTGTGAGGTAAACCTGATTGGCGGTGAACAGCAGATTGCCGATTTGAACGCACAGGATCATCTCTACACCGTGGCGGAAATGTCTGCCGATGCGTGGACATCGCGGGTGGTGGGCGTGGTCAGGAACGCACTGCATGCACAGGTTGACGGGCTGGAACGCGTGCTGGCCGCACTGTGTGAGCCGCAGGTGGCGATTGTCTCGCTCACCATTACTGAAAAGGGATATTGCCACTTGCCGGCGACCGGGAAACTGATATTCGATCACCCGTTAATCGCCGCCGACCTGCAAAACCCGCATCAGCCGAAATCTGCGCCGGGTGTGGTGGTGGAAGCACTCGCGCGACGCAAAGCTGCCGGGCTGCCCGCGTTTAGCGTCATGTCCTGTGACAATATGCCGGAGAACGGTCACGTCATGCGTAATGTGACCTGCGCTTATGCCCGCGCGGTTGACGGCGAGCTGGCAGACTGGATTGAATCCAGCGTCACTTTCCCGTCCACCATGGTGGATCGCATTGTTCCCGCGGTTACACCGGAGACGCTGGATAAAATTGAGCAGCTGACCGGCGTTCGTGACCCGGCAGGCGTGGCGTGCGAACCGTTCCGTCAGTGGGTGATTGAGGACAACTTTGTTGCAGGCCGTCCGCAGTGGGAAAAGGCCGGGGCGGAGCTGGTTTCAGACGTCATTCCGTTTGAAGAGATGAAGCTGCGCATGCTTAACGGCAGTCACTCTTTCCTCGCGTATCTTGGCTATCTGGCGGGGTACCCGCACATCAACGACTGCATGGAAGACGAACACTACCGTACTGCCGCCCATGCGCTGATGCTGAACGAGCAGGCGCCGACCTTAAAAGTGAAAGGCGTTGATTTAGGCCACTATGCAGACCTGTTGATTGCCCGCTACAGCAACCCGGCGTTACGTCACCGTACCTGGCAAATCGCAATGGACGGCAGCCAGAAGCTCCCGCAGCGTATGCTCGATTCCGTGCGCTGGCATCTGGTGCATCAAAAAAGCTTCCCGCTGCTGGCATTAGGCATTGCAGGCTGGATGCGGTATGTCGGTGGTGTCGATGAGCAGGGCAACGCTATCGACGTGAGCGACCCGCAGCTGGCGGTCATTCAGGCGGCGGTGAAGGGAAGTGCTGAGGGCGAAGACCGGGTGAAGGCGCTGCTGGGCATTGAGGCCATTTTTGGCAAAGAACTCCCGCATGAAACCGTCTTTGTGGATGCGGTAATGCGTGCTTACCAGACGTTACTGCAAAAAGGTGCAAAAGCCACGATCGCAGAGTACGCGGCGAACTGCTAAGTCATCACATGCCGCCGCGTGCGGCGGCATGATGTCGCATGAATCAGTGCATACCCAGGCGAATTAGTTCAATCGGTTCGAACTTACCTTCGCAACCTTCCACTTCTACCGTTTTGCTGCGACGCACCTGCGCGGCATCCAGCCCTTCGCTGTGGATCGCTTTAATCACGCCGGTGTGTCCTGTGCCATTGATCATTACACGGCTGCCGGTGGTAATTGCGTTACGGTTACGGTCGTATGTCATCATGGTATTTTCTCCTCTCTCACTTATCCGTTACGGCGCTATTTCAGGTTTCACCGTTCACGGGGCACTATAAATACGCCTGTCTGCATCTCATTTTTTTGTTTTTGATCAAACTCACACTTTTTTCTCAATATTGGTGGGTGCTGACGGTTCACGACAGCAATTTACAAAGCCCACATTTATTTTCCTTTATTGATAGTTTCTGCAGGCAAGCGTTTAGGGTTTGTTTATATTCCGGCTGTCATTCTTGGAGCAGGGAATACCCCTTTCACAGGAATAAGGAGTCAGGCTTATGTATAAGAAGATTTTAATGCCTGTTGATGTATTTGAAATGGAATTGAGCGACAAAGCGGTTCGCCACGCGGCCAACCTTGCAAAGGCGGAAGGTGCGTCGATTACGCTGGTGAACATTCTCCCCAACAGCAGCCGCTCGTTGCTGCGCGGATTCAACGCCGATATCAAAAAGTTTGAAGCGTTTATGACCGCAGAATCCGGGAAGAAAATGAACGAGCTAAAAAGGCTGTTTGATCTCCCCGGGGAGAATATCCACAGCCTGGTCTGCTTTGGCAACGTGCGTGACGAAATTATCAAACTGAGCAAAGAAGGGGAATATGACGTGATCGTCATCGGGTCGAAAAACCCGAGCATCAGCACCCATCTGCTCGGTTCAAATGCGGAATCTATCCTGCGCTATGCGAGTATTCCGGTGCTGGTGGTTCGCTAATCTCTTCGCCGCAACCGAAACGGGGGCGGCGTATTTTACTCTTCGCTAAACCAGTCGCTGTTTTCCTGACGAATTAACTGTACGGATTCGCTGATTTCCTGCAGGTGCAGCGTCATCGCTTTTTCTACACCGTCCTGATCGCGTTTTTCCAGCGCACTGAAAATATCATGATGCTGTCGTAGCAACATTTCCGGTGGTGAGACGTGGTCGAGGCTCATATAGCGCACGCGGTCGATGGTGGCTTTGATGTTTTCAATCGTGTCCCATGCCAGCTGACAGTCCGCAATTTGCGCCAGCTTCTGGTGAAACTCGTCATCAAGCTGGAAGAAGTCGTTGAGCTGTTTACGGTCAATCGCAATACGCTGCTGATGCAGGTTTTGCTCCAGCAGATAGCACTGGTTATCGTCAATCAGCGATGCGGCCCGGCGCGCCACCGCGCACTCAATGGCCTGACGGACAAAACACCCGTTACGCACCTGGGAGAGCGAGATTTTGTTCACATAGCTGCCGCGCTGCGGGCGGATCTGAATCAGACCGTTTTCTGCAAGCTTGATAAACGCCTCACGCACGGGCTGGCGGGACACGTCAAACCGCACGGACACCTCTTTTTCAGAGAGCGGCGTTCCGGGTGGGATCAGGCAATGGACAATATCACGTCGCAAAATGCGATAGATTTGCTGGTTTACAGGCTGGGTAGGATTGAGTTGCGATTCAGCGGCCATGAGTTGTCATTTCTCAGAGAGTTAGCCTGAACATACTACCATTCTTTTATGGCCTGAAACAGACCCGGCCCGCAGGCCGGGAAGGGCAATTTTAGCCACGATGGACGCTAAGTCCGCCAAAACTCTGGCTGACTGGCATCATTTCTACCGTGTTAATGTTGACGTGTTTTGGCAGCGTTGCCACCCACCAGACCGCTTCGGTGACATCTTCCGGCGTCAGGGCGTTCGCATTCTCGTAGGTTTTGTCTGCTTTCGCGTCATCACCTTTAAACCGAACGTTGGAAAATTCGGTTCCGCCTACCAGGCCCGGCTCAATATCGGTCACGCGAATGGCGGTGCCGTGCAGATCGGTACGCAGGTTAAGGCTGAACTGGCGCACGAAGGCTTTGGTCGCGCCATAAACATTACCGCCCGCATAAGGCCAGCTTCCGGCGGTCGAACCGATGTTAATAATGTGGCCGCGATTGCGCTCAACCATGCCTGGCAGCACGGCGCGGGTCATGTACACCAGCCCCTTGTTATTTGTGTCGATCATGTTTTCCCAGTCTTCGACGCTGGCTTTGTGGGCAGGCTCCATACCGAGCGCCAGACCGGCGTTGTTGACCAGCAGGTCAATGGCACGCCATTCGGCCGGCAGGTTAGCAATCATCTCTTCGATGGCGGCACGGTTACGGACATCAAGCTGCGCGGTCAGGATGCTGTCACCCAGCTCATCTTTCAGCTCCTGCAGACGCTCCTGACGACGACCCGTCGCAATCACCTTATGTCCGTTGGCGACGAAGCGACGCGTGATGCTTTCACCAAAACCTGCCGTTGCCCCGGTAACTAAAATAATCATCTCACTGTTCCTCAACGCTTTTTGTGTTGTACTAACATAGCACGGCCGAGAAGGATGCGTTAAGGCAACATTTGTATGACGGCATTGCAGGCAGTGGCGGCCTGGCCTACTCTGGGAGGATAACCGTACTCAGGAGTGAAAGATGTCGGCCACTAATCCCTTTTTTGAAAGCAGCCTGTTGCCTTATCAGGCACCCCGATTCGACGAAATCAACGACGGCTACTACCGCCCGGCATTCGATGAAGCGATACGCCAGAAGCGAGCCGAAATTGACGCGATTGTCGCGCAAACGGCCGCCCCCGATTTCAACAATACCGTGCTGGCGCTCGAAAAAAGCGGTGCCATGCTCTCGCGTGTTAGCAGTGTTTTCTTCGCCATGACCTCTGCGCACACCAATGATGACTTACAGGCGCTTGAAGAGCAGATCTCTACCGAGCTTGCTGCGCTGGCGAACGATATCTGGCTTAACGACACGCTGTTCTCTCGCGTGGAGAGCGTCTGGCAGGATTGTGCTGCGCTGGACGCCGAATCCCGTCGGCTGGCAGAAGAGACGTACCAGCACTTTGTGCTGGCCGGTGCGCGGCTGAATGATGCAGAAAAAGCGGAGCTGAAAGCGCTGAATACCGAGGCGGCTACCCTCACCAGCCAGTTTAATCAGCGTCTGCTGGCCGCCACCAAAGCCGGTGGGCTGGTCGTGGATTATGCTCATCAGCTTGATGGACTCAATCCTGACGAGATTGCGACGGCTGCCCATGCCGCCGCGGAGAAAGGGCTGAACGATCGCTGGTTGATTCCGCTGCTTAATACCACTCAACAACCCGCACTTTCCGCGCTGCGTGACCGTCAGACGCGGGAAAATTTGTTTAACGCGGGCTGGACGCGTACCCAGAAAGGGGATGAAAACGATACCCGGGCACTGATCCTGCGTCTCACCGCGTTGCGTGCGCGTCAGGCAAAATTGTTGGGGTTTGAGGACTACGCAAGCTGGAGTATCGCCGATCAAATGGCGAAAACACCTGCCGCCGCGTTGGCTTTTATGCGCGGAATTGTACCCGCCGCACGCACCCGAGCGACGCTTGAGCAGGCCGATATCCAAAAAGTGATTGATGACGAGCAGGGCGGGTTCACCGTGCAGGCGTGGGACTGGGCCTTTTATGCCGAGCGCGTGCGCCAGGCGAAATATGCCCTCGACGAGTCGCAAATCAAGCCGTACTTTGCGCTCAACACGGTGTTGCAGGATGGCGTATTCTGGGCTGCAAGCCAGCTGTTTGGCCTCCGCTTTGTCGAGCGTTTCGATATTCCGGTTTACCATCCTGATGTCCGCGTGTGGGAGATTTTCGACCACACCGGCGAAGGGATGGCGCTGTTCTACGGTGATTTCTTTGCCCGCGAATCGAAAGCCGGTGGGGCGTGGATGGGGAATTTCGTCGAGCAATCGTATGAGTTTGCCTCGCGCCCGGTTATTTACAATGTCTGCAACTATCAAAAACCGGCTAACGGTCAGACGGCGCTGATCTCCTGGGACGATGTGGTCACCCTGTTCCACGAGTTTGGTCATACGCTGCACGGTCTGTTTGCCAGCCAGCGCTACGCCTCCCTCTCCGGCACCAATACGCCGCGTGATTTTGTCGAGTTCCCATCGCAAATCAACGAGCACTGGGCGAGCCACCCGCAGGTGTTTGCCCACTATGCCCGCCACTATCAGACCGGAGAGCCGATGCCCGAGGCGCTGCGCGATAAAATGCTTAACGCGACGCAGTTTAATAAAGGTTATGACATGACCGAGCTGCTTAGCGCTGCGCTGCTGGATATGAACTGGCACGGCATCAGCGAACCCGTGGACGATGTTGACACCTTTGAAGCGGCAGCACTGCACAAAGAGGGGCTGGATCTGCCCGCCGTTCCACCGCGCTATCGCAGCAGCTACTTCGCCCATATCTTCGGCGGCGGCTACGCGGCGGGATATTATGCCTACCTGTGGACGCAGATGCTGGCGGACGATGGCTATCAGTGGTTTGTCGAGCAGGGTGGTTTGAAACGCGAAAACGGACAGAAATTCCGCGAGGCCATTTTGTCGCGCGGGAATAGTACTGATTTAGCTGAACTTTACCGGAACTGGCGCGGCCACGATCCGAAGATCGAACCGATGCTGGAGAATCGTGGATTGAGTGCTTAAGGGCTTTTTTAGTATGGGAACAGAACCGGGCGCGATGCCCGGTTTTTTGACCGATTTTTCTTCCCCAAAATCATTAACGCCACATAAAGTGCCTGGATAAAATCTGGAAGGATGGCCATCGTTACCAGAAAGCCGGAATAATGTCGGGTGACTTCTTCAGCCAGGGGGGGCCCAGCTCAACCTTTTCGATGAGAACGCACCGTATGCTGGCAGCGAAAAGTTGATTAAGGTGCTCGATCACCTGAATGCGAAAGACGGGAAAGGCACGCTTTACTTTGCAGGACAGGGCATACAGCAGTATTGGCAGATGAACCGTGAAATGCTGTCGCCGAGATATACGACCAGATATTCAGATCTGCTAAGGGTCCGGTGATTTTCCCAATTTCCAGGGCCGTTATGTGCCAGAAGCGGACCTCCGTAACTATCCTGAAGAGGAAGCACAGAAATATTTAGGTCTGTTGGGTAATAATTACGATATATAATAAAAACTCCTCCATTTCAGAATCCAAGAGTATGGGCATACGCAAGGATGCAATTATGAAATCCAAGAGTGCGTTAGTTTTAGAAGAACTCAGATCCAAATTACGTACTGCATCTGTGGCACAAGTCGGTGGTTTCCGCCCTACAGCAGACCCAATTACATCCTGGTTTTTAAAAGGAGTCGCTCTTCCAGGTGAAGGGTTGCCAGTTTGGAAGGGGCAGCCGATGTTTCCGCTTCTCCAGATTCGCGTAGATGAGCTTCCCGTGATTCCTGAACAACTGAAGGGGATCGCGCTCTTAGTGCTTTATCATAATATGGAAAGCCATCCATTTGATAAACCTCATGGCGAGGGGTGGCTAATACGAGAATACGCAACCCTTGATGGGCTTGAGTTATTGCCTGCAATTAACACTCCATATCGAGCATTTCCGGTTCGGTGGGTGAGTGTCAATGATGATGCTCCGGGATGGGAGGATGCTTGGGATATTATTGACTTGTCTGACGTAAACGATGATGAGGATGCAAGTAATAGATTCTATGATGGTTTTAACCGGTACAGGGGAACCAAGGTTGGAGGATATCCAATGGAGATACAACATGGTGTGGGGATTCAAGATTTTGTCTTTCAAGTGGGGTCAGAAGAAAAAGTAAACTGGATGTGGGCGGACAATGGTATCGGCTACTTTCACAAATCCCCAGAGGGACTTTGGACGTTTTCATGTCAGTTTTACTAGAAACTCAACGTCCTCTTATCGCTCACAGCGGACCTTGCGGCTCTTATGCCGGTCCGCTTTGTGCAGAAAGGTAAATTCAGCTGTATTCAATAATATCAAACCCTTCATCAGCCGTTGGCTCTGCGAAAAAGCGCGTTATGGTTTCAAATTGTTGATCTGAGGCTGTAAATTCATGCATTCCTTCTGCATTACGGGCGCGCAAGCGGGATTTACATACTTCATCAGTAACTTTCAGGTAATGCAGCCTGTTACTGGCACCTGACTCCTTAATGATGCTCATCATCCATTCACGATTGGTTTGTGTGTTTGCCGGAAAATCCAGAACTACGGATAAACCCGCTTTGAGTAGCGACACCAGATGAGGCTTCATAGCGTTTCTGAGTCTTGAGGAATACTGCACATAATCAGCTATGGATTGCATTTCATTGGCAAAGAGGGCAGCCAGCCAATAATCTTCACTGACAATTATGGTGCCGGGTAATGCACCTAACTTTGCTGACAATGTGGATTTGCCTGATGCGATTTTCCCACATAACAAGTGCAAAGTGGGTTTTTCTGACGTTGTTACTGAAGTGATATCCATTATTTACCTCACGGGATTGTTACCGGTAAGGCCCGCCTTACCGGCGGGAAAATGGCGAACGTTATCCCACCTGAGTCAGACAGGTGATAATAATCATTGAATGGAATAGGACAGAGTGTGTTTTCATTGTCATTCAAGTTAACAGGGCCTGAATGCAAAATCAGCAATTTTTTCCCTTATAAATTGAATGTCCACTCCAGTGAGTTTGGCCGCTTCGTGCCAAGAGCGGAAGTTATTTACACCTTGCTATGCAATTTACGGCCAGCCGGTCAGTTCGTCATCTCAGCTTCATTTCAATGGGTTGTAAACTTTGAAGCCGGGATTTTTTTCAAAAATCTCAGCAACAAAATCCATGAACACAATCGCGCGTTTTGGTAAAAGTCGATTTGCAACATAAACAGCCTGAATGGGAACGGGAGATGCAGTGTAATCCGCCAGTAATAATTGTAAGTTGCCATTTGCCAGTCCCTCCTCGAACAACCATTCTGGGCCCTGTGCGATCCCAACCCCAGCATTGACAAATTTCTGCACTGCTTCAGGTGAATTGACCCTGAGCCGGCCAGAAACAGGCACATCCATATCCCGAAATCTCCAGGTAGCGCCCGTTGATAATAGGGTATAGATCAAACAATCATGTTTTTTTAAATCCTCCGGGGTGTCAGGAATCCCATGTTCAGCCAGGTACTTGTGACTGGCAACACAGACTCGCTCATACATGCCAAGTCTGCGGGCACGCATTGCACTGTCCTCAAGGTGACCAATGCGGATTGCCAGCTCAGCGCCTTCATCAACGAGATTGATATAGCGGTCATTAATCTGTAGATCGAGTGTTAGCTCAGGGTAGCGTTCTAAAAAATCGGGTATGCGCGGAATCAAAAATGTGTGAGCCAGTGCAGTGGGACAAGCAACGCGCAGTAACCCTGTGGGCGTCACATTTTCTCTGAAAGAAGACTCTGACTCTTCGACCGCTTCCAGAATACGCCTTGCTTCCAGATAATAACGTTCTCCTTCAGGAGTCAGGGAAAGCTTGCGGGTTGATCGGTGGAGTAATCTGGTCTGCAAATGCTCTTCGAGGGTTGCAACATGACGACTCACGTTCGGTTGCCCTAAGCCTAAATCCCTGCCTGCTGCAGAAAAGCTGCCTGTCTCCGCAGTGCGGACAAAGCATGTCATCAAAAGTAATCTGTCCATCCTAAACCTATTTATGCTTTTAACGCATGGAACATATTCATAAATACAATCTTATCACCCTTAAAGCATGAGTATAGAGTGGCGATCAAATCGGTCATTTGCCGATCAGCTGTTAAAACTCACGGGAGATATGTTCATGTCCAGATTACAAGGTAAACGCGCACTCATCACGGGTGGAACAAGTGGTATTGGTCTTGCAACCGCGAAGCTGTTTGTCGCAGAAGGTGCACGCGTAATGGTTACTGGTATTAACCCTGATTCTGTCGCAAAGGCGAAACTCGAGCTGGGTAAATATGTGGTCGTCGTGAGCGCGGATTCTGCAGATGTGAATGCACAGAAAGCGCTGGCTCAGACGGTTCAGGAACATTTTGGTGAGCTGGATATTGCTTTCCTGAATGCGGGTATATCAATGTATATGCCAATTGAGGCATGGACAGAAGAAATGTTCGACCGCATTTATGATATCAACGTTAAAGGTCCTTATTTCCTGATGCAGGCGCTGTTGCCAGTGTTCGCAAGCTCTGCATCAGTGGTCTTTAATACATCTATAAATGCGCACACGGGCCCGGTGAACTCTTCAGTTTATGGCTCCACCAAAGCCGCATTACTCAACATGTCGAAAACACTGTCTAACGAGTTACTTTCTCGCGGGATCCGTATCAACGCGGTGAGCCCAGGCCCGGTTGACACGCCGCTTTACGATAAGGCGGGGATCCCCGTGGAATATCATGATCAAGTGATGAAAGATATCGTTGCAACCATCCCTGCCGGTCGTTTTGGTAAGCCTCAGGAAGTCGCGCAAGCGGTGCTTTACTTTGCCTCCGATGCGTCTGCCTGGACCGTGGGTTCAGAAATCATCATCGACGGCGGCGTTTCAATCTAAGCCACCAAAATAAGATTTACAATTCATCAAGCCCGCCACCTTTTATGGCGGCGGGCTATTATTTTATCTGGGGGTTGAGATGTCTACCCATGACCTGACACTGATTAGCCACCCATTGTGTCCCTTTGTGCAGCGTTCAGCGATCGTTCTTCTCGAAAAAAATGTGCCATTTGACCGTGTAAATGTAGATCTGTCGGCGAAGCCTGACTGGTTTCTTGCTCTGTCACCCACCGGCAAGGTACCGCTACTTAAAGTGCATCATGCAGAGGGCGAAGATGCCATTATTTTTGAGAGCATGGTGATCTGCGAGTATCTTAATGAAACGCAAGATGGTGATTCGCTGTATGCTGACGATGCATTAGAAAGGGCTAGACAGCGAGCATGGATCGAGTTCTCTACATTAATGCTTGGAAATGCCTGGCAATTTTTAAATGCGACTGATCAGGCCATGGCAGACAGCAAACGCGCTGTGCTCCGTGAGCAACTTGAATATATTGAATCTGAATTGAATTCAGGGCCTTATTTCTCGGGTTCCAAATTCAGTATGGTTGATGCGATCTACGCTCCTGTTTTCCGTTACTTCTCCATCATTGATGCATCAGTATCTGAGGCGATTTTTGAGGAACTTCCGCGGATTTCCGCATGGAAAACTGCACTTGCGAAAAGGGAAAGCGTAAATGCCGCTGTATCACCAGATTATGCAGAACTTTTCCAAAATCATCTTCGTCAGCATTCTGCAATTCTCGCTGCCTGAAGATATTTTTTGAGAAACCGTGACCTGCTCTTCTCCCTGTTGATTATCAGATGCCAATGATAGTCCCAGCTCCCGGTTGTTACGACAAATGCGAACTTCCGCTTTTCGCTCACAACAGACCTTCAGCCTAGCCATCTTGTCCGCTTCGTGCCAGAAGCGGACATTTCTCGCTGTTAGGTGCAGGAAAAATCGTGTTTTTAGGCTTAGGAAAAGGCATATGGGTATGCCGAATCTAAAAGCCTAAATCCTGATAGTTTTTCTCCAGTTGCCGCCACTAAACTAATTACAATTCCTGAGCCGTTGGTCTGAAAATAATTTCACTCACACCAACATCTTCTGGTTCATTAATTGCGAAGGCTACCATGCGTGCAAAGGTTTCTGCTGGTACGCCAACATTTTCAACATAATCCTGGTTTGCAGCCTTAACATCTTTATCCGTTATATGCTCCAGCAGTTCTGTTTTAACAGCACCGGGGGAGACTAGCGTGACGCGAATGTTATGTGCCGCCATTTCCTGGCGCAAACCATCGGTTAATGCACGAACAGCAAATTTTGTCGCCGAATAGACAGCAGAACTCTGGAAGACAAGGTGTGCAGCAACAGATGCGGTGTTAATGATATGACCTGTTTTTTGTGATTTCATATAAGGCAGCACCGCAGCAATCCCGTGTAGAACCCCGCGCAGATTGACATCAATCATCTGATTCCATTCATCGACATTTCCCTGTTCAAGGCGGGAAAGAGGCATCAGGCCGGCATTATTGATAAGAACATCTACACGACCGAATTTGTTGACCGCAGTCTCAATGAGGTTGTTTACGTCATCAAGTTTCGTCACATCGGTTGCGACGGCGATGGCTTCTTTATTCTGCTTTTGGAGCTCACTCGCAATGGCCTCTGTGCGGTCTATTCTCCGCGCAGCCATCACAACCTTTGCTCCTTTTTCAGCAAGATAACGTGCAGCCGCTTCACCCATACCGCTTGATGCGCCCGTGATTACAATTACTTTGCCTATGATGTTATCTGTCATTTTTACTCTTCCTGAATAGGAGATGGGCTGTTGTCACCACTATCAGACTGAGATCAGGTTCGATCTCTTCAGACTTCAGTGACACATTCCTGAACAGGGATAATCTTAGCAGTAGAGCATTAATTCGATAATGCGAATAAATTTATATTGATTATGAGTACAGCTCATTAATTGGAGATTCGTTACGGGTAGTTCGTATGAGCAGGCTGATCTGCAGCCGTTATTCCCACGCCGATATTGCCGGGCTGAGAGCCGGTTGCGCCCCCCTGGTTGAGCCTCCGCACGGGTTAAACTCCCTTCACGGGTGACGGTAATGAAATAAAGGAGGTCATTCAAATTACGTTTCATCGGTGAAATACTCACAAAATATAACTATAGCTTATAAGCCCATTAAGCATTCATTAGCTAGTCAGCATACATCTATCGTGTAGAATTTCCAGTAAGAGAGGAGTCCGGAGAAAAGCATACGGATTTGAACCCATTTGATAAATTGACCTCTTTGTAAAAGCTTATCTAAAATAATCATTGATGCTGCACCTGAAAGGTGCAGCACATTTACGGGAGAGAATCTGGATGAAAAAAATATTATTCCTGTTATTTATTATCATCGCGAGCTTTTTATTCCCGGTTCGTGCCAGTAATTCTTTGCAGCCAGGCAAGGAAGAAGCCGTGACCATTAAAATGACTATCAATCAGCAAACTTTTTACATTGAACTTAAGAATAATCCAGCCGCACAGGAATTTATTGAACAGCTTCCCCTGACTCTAACGATGGAGGAACTTAACGGGAACGAGAAATTTGCTGATCTGCCCCGTCCCTTACCGACCCGCCAGGTCAAACCTGGAACCATTAATCAGGGCGATCTCATGTTATATGGCCATCGTACCCTGGTACTTTTTTATGAGACCTTTCAGACAAACTACGGATACACACCCGTTGGCAGAATAATAGCGCCAGAAAATCTTGGTAAAATTGCAGATGAAAAAGAAGTAATAGCAAGGTTTACCACAGATAAAAAAGGTTGATCTGTATTATCAAACACTGAATCTGGATTACCTATAGACGCAAATGCTGGCAGACGATGGCTATCAGTGGCTTGTCGAGCAGGGTGGTTTGACCCGCGAAAACGGACAGACATTCCGCGAGGTGATTTTGTCGCGCGGGAGCAGTAGTGATTGAGCTGAACTTTACCGCCAGTGGCGTGGGCACGATCCGAGGATTGAACCGATGCTGGAGAATCGTGGATTGAGTGCGTAGCGCTTATTCAGGTCAGAAACCAAACCGGGCGTGATGCCCGGTTTTTGTTTGATTATGTCTTACCCACAACTTTAATTATTTATGCCGTGTAAAAGGTATAAAAATTTCTGATGCCGTATGAAACATTTTAATAATTGCCGAATATGATGTAATTCGTAATGACCATTAATGTGGGATGAGATATAACATGTTTTGAAAAATTAACATTCTCATAACGTCATTAAGGTTAAGCAAATGAAGCAGGTTGGTATTGTTGGTTGGCGAGGAATGGTGGGCTCTGTTTTGTTACAAAGAATGGTCGAAGAGAACGACTTCGACAATATTTCCGCGCATTTTTACAGTACTTCCAGTGCAGGTGCCGCTGGTCCCGTCATTGGTGGCGTCAACCACACACTCAAAGATGCTAATTCTATTAGCGCCCTGGCCGAAATGGATATCATCATAACCTGTCAGGGCGGGGATTATACCAAAGCAATTTATCCTGAGTTGATTAGTCATGGCTGGCAAGGCTACTGGATTGATGCGGCCTCAGCGCTCCGGATGGATGAAAAAGCCTGCATTATTCTCGACCCGGTTAACCGCACAAATATCGATCATGCCATCAAAGAGGGAATTAAACTTTTTGTTGGGGGCAATTGTTCCATTACGCTGAGTCTTATGGGACTGTCAGGCTTAATTAAAGCTGACCTGATAGAATGGATGAGTGTGATGACCTATCAGTCTGCATCCGGAGCGGGTGCTAAATATGTCCGGGAATTAATTGCTCAAAGCGCTTATATCAGTAAACATTTATCTTCTGATGAGCTGGAATCCTCAGGTTCAGTGCTTCCTTTAGTCAATAAAGTGAGTGAATTAATTAACAGTGCTAACATGCCCATCCAGAATTTCGGCGCGCCTTTAATGGGCAATATTATTCCATGGATTGACAGCGATTTAGGGGATGGTAATAGCAGAGAAGAATGGAAGGGTGAGGCAGAAACGAACAAAATTCTTGGTCTCTCTCCGGGTACGATTGCAGTAAATGGCTTGTGTATTCGGGTCGGTGTGATCCGTTGCCATAGTGCTGCAATAACCCTGAAGCTCAAGCGTGAAGTCAGCGAAGAAGAATTTGCAGAGCTTGTGACGCATTCCCATCCATGGGTTAACTATGTGCCCAATAATAAGGATGACAGTGTCAGTAAATTGACTCCCGCTAACATTAGCGGTTCGCTGCAGGTGGGTATTGGCCGTTACAAGAAAATGTCGCTTAACAATGACCCTATATACTCGGTTTTGACGGTCGGCGATCAGCTGTTGTGGGGCGCTGCGGAACCCTTGCGACGGATGTTGAATATTCTGCTTGGTAAAGTCTAATCACGCTCACACGGTCATGGCGCGCTGCGCGTAAGGCGTGGGTTTAACGAGAAGCTGGAGACTGAACTCCAGCCTCTAGGAATGGGTTTCAATCTGAGGCCGTTTCGCCTGGGGCTTCCTTTAACGACTCGATACTTATCTCTGAGTCATTAGTTTCGAGTAGCTGGGTTAATAAAATCAGGTTATTGAATTCGTTCAGTAACATTTCAGCGTCGGATTTGAGCGGCGTATCTGCTGCTTCAAGCGCCGCGTTGATCGCTTTTCTGACATTCTCGAGCATTTCGTTCATACCGCCATTTTTACCAATGGTCAGTAACAACGCGCCTATCAACAAAGACTGTGCTTCTACTTTGGCCGCCAGCTCTTTAGCTTCAGCGTCCATTTTGGAAATTTTTGCGATAACACTGAGTATCAAGTTTTTCATAATGCCCCCTTATTTTCTTTGCGAGATTAACTCCTTAATAAATTTTGAGCGAGGTTTATTTTATGGCGACAGCAATTGTCTTTGTTGATGAAGCAGGGCACGGTGCCAGCAGTGATCAACACCGTGCGCTTCCTGTTAACGGAAGAAGTCTGCCAGGGCCTCACTCAGGGCCTGAGGTTGTTCATCCGGAATGAAATGACCGCAATGAGCAAGCGTAATGCCACTCACCGTCTCTGCAAACTGGCGAAGCGGGGCAGCCATATCGGCAATCGAACCCTGATCGGCACTGACGGCCAGCAGCGGCACCCGAAGTTTTTGCGTTTCAGCCAGCGTCCGGTTCTGAACAGCGGAGACCGCCGCTTCTCTGTAAGGGGCCAGCCCGGCACGCAGCGCGCCGTTTTGCTGCATCAGGCGGACATACCGGGCGATATCCGCATCGCTAAAGGCCATCGGACTGGCGGTTTTTCGCCGCAGGAACCATTCGAGGTAAATCTCTTCACGCCCGCTAATTAAGGCTTCCGGCAGGTCGGGGAGAAGATGAAACGCGAAGTGCCAGGTTTTCCAGGCTTTTTCTGGCGTCGCGGGCAGGGCGTCCGGCAAAGTAATACCCGGGATACCGGCATCAAGCAGAGCCAGCTTGATTACCTGCTGTTCATAACGCAGGGCATACGGCCAGGCAACCCATGCACCTACATCGTGGGCGGCCAGGTAATGTCTTGTGATCCCGAGTGTCTGCACCAGCCCAAAAACCGAACTGGCAAGCGTAAGGGTATCGTAGCCAGACTGTGGCTTATCGGAGTCGCCCTGGCCCGGGAGGTCGAGTGCAATGATATCGTAACGATCGGCTAAAAGAGCCATCACCTTATGCCAGGCAAACCCGCTTTGCGGGAAGCCTGCAAGCAGCACGATTGTTTCACCTTGCGTCTGTCCGCCTCTGACATAGTGCAGACGAACCCCATCAACCGTTGAGTAATAGTGCGCAAAATCGGGCAAGCCCGCGACAGGCTGCGACCACGGAAGGGGGATTGAATTCTCAGACATGACTACCTCCAGCTATTTAGGAAATGATCATTTCCTTTATGGATAAATTTTTTAGGCGAGTAGCGCCATCACCGTCTCTACCAGCCGTTCGCGTGCCGGTAATTCTCCGGCTTTGCCCGCCACACGCATGCCCAGGACCAGGCACAGCAAAACGCCGCTCAACGCCTGCGCGTCGTGTCGCGAATTAACTGAACCGTCATGCATACCCTGTTCGATCAGCTGGAGGATCGCGTGCTGATTTCGCGCAAGCGCGCTCTGCACCAGCCCGGCAATTTCGCCGTCAAACTGGCTGAGTTCAAGGGTGCTGCCGACCACCAGGCAGCCGCGGCGTCCTTCGACAGCGCTGGCCGATTCAAGATAAAAGTTCAGCAGCTCGGCTATTTTGGCCCGGCCATCAGGTTGTCGCGCCAGACGCTCGCGCAACGATTGATTGCGCAGGGAGGTATAACGCGCGAATACCTGCAGGAACAGGCCACGTTTATCGTGAAAGGCTTTATAAATACTGCCCGCAGTGAGCTGCATCGCGTCGCTCAGGTCACTTATCGACGCGCTGTGGTAACCCTTTTCTCTGAATACCGGCATCGCCAGATCCAGGGCCGCATCGAGATCAAACTGCCGCGGACGTCCGCGCTCGCGTGCGTTCTGTAGCTTCTCAGACATTGTGTTCATCATTTAGGAAACAATCGATTCCTAAATACTCCCATAAATGGGCGTATCTGGAAAGCGTGAAGTTCTATAAAAAGAGTTTGCCGCGGCAGAAGAGTGGAGAGGTCATTTTAGCTTCAACACGCTCCGGTATACTGCATCGTGATTTTAACAGGGCGTCGAACGTACAGGCCGTCGCTAACAGAGCCAGCCAATATGCAAAAGGCAGGAAGTATGTCTCTTCGTTCACTGCGGGCGTTGTGCCTGACAAGTTTTTTCATTGCTGATGTTCGCGATGGCCTCGGGCCCTTTCTCGGCATCTTCCTGACGGAACGTCACTGGACCCCGGATGATATCGGCATCCTGATGACCGCCGGGGGGCTGGCGGGATTACTGGCAACGCTGCCGGCGGGATTTATTACGGATACCTCCCGCAATAAGCGTTCGGTTCTGGCACTGCTTTGTATCGCCATTACGCTGAGTACGCTGCTGCTCTGGTTTAGTCAGCAGAGCGGCGTCGTCGCCGTCTCGCAAATTATCACCGGTATCTGCGCGGCGTTTGTGGGGCCACTGATTGCGGGTATTACGCTGGGTCTGACGGGCCCGAGCGGGTTTAGCGCGCAGATGGGGAAGAACGAGGCGTTCAACCACGCCGGCAATTTCCTGACGGCGGTGATTGCAGGCGGCATTGCCTGGTTCTGGGGCGTCGGGGGCATTTTCCTGCTGATGACCTGTACGACGCTTCTGACGTTGTGCGCGCTGCTTGCCATTCGTCATACAGATATCGACAACGATGCGGCGCGGGGGCTGACCTCTTCAGACCGTCAACCGGTCCCCGGCGTCGCGGTGCTGATTAAAAACCGGGCGCTGTTGATAACCGGGCTGACGCTGCTGCTGTTCCATCTGGCCAATGCCGCACTGCTGCCGATGCTGAGCATGAGGGTTGCTGCGGCACCGGCAACCATCAATCCCGGATTATTTGCGGCGGCCACCGTCATCATTTCTCAGGCGGTGATGATCCCCGTCGCCATGGGGGTGGCAGGCCGAATTGAGCGCTACGGTTACTGGCGTTTCATCATGCTGGCCCTGCTGATCATGCCCGTTCGGGCGGCACTGGCAGCCTCCACAGACGCCCCGTTGATGATGATCCCGGTACAAATTCTTGATGGTCTGGCCGCGGGGATTCTGGGCGTTGTCGTGCCGTCGTTTATCGTGGTGCTGTTGCGCGGGAGTGGGCACGTGAATGCCGGGCAGAGCGTGGTAATGCTGATGCAGGGTGTCGGGGCAGCAATGAGCCCGGCGTTAACCGGCACGATTGCCGGTCATTACTCTTTTGCGACGGCCTTTAGCGTGCTCAGCGCCATTGCGCTGCTGGCTGTCCTGCTCTGGTGGCGCTTTGCTCACCGGCGCTGGACACCAGACCGGGCGTAGCTGGCCGGGCAGGGCAGAGCCGCACCCGGCATATAGATTTACACGATAGCGTTAGGGCACTCTTCACCCTTTTCCAGCTGCTGCAAGTTCCCCAGCGTGGTTTCTGAAATGCTGATCAGCGCTTCGGCAGTCAGAAACGCCTGGTGTCCGGTGAACAGGACGTTATGGCAGGCAGACAGACGGCGGAATACGTCGTCCTGGATCACGTCATTAGATTTGTCTTCAAAGAACAGATCGCGCTCATTCTCATACACGTCCATCCCCAGCGCGCCAATCTTCTGGGTCTTCAGCGCTTCAATAGCGGCCTGGGAATCAATCAACCCGCCGCGGCTGGTGTTGATGATCATCACGCCATCTTTCATCTGGTCAAACGCCGCCTGGTTGAGCAGGTGGTAGTTTTCCGGCGTCAGCGGGCAGTGCAGGGAGATAACGTCAGACTGTGAAAACAGCGTCGGCAGGTCGACATATTCCACGCCCAGATCCAGCGCGGCAGCGCTTGGGTACGGATCAAACGCCAGCAGACGCATACCAAACCCTTTCAGAATGCGCAGGGCGGCGACGCCAATTTTACCAGTACCGATAACGCCCGCGGTTTTACCGTACATGGTAAAGCCGGTCAGCCCTTCCAGAGAGAAGTTGGCGTCACGGGTACGTTGATAAGCACGGTGAATACGACGGTTCAGCGACATCATCATACCGATGGCATGTTCCGCGACCGCTTCCGGAGAATATGCCGGGACGCGGACCACCTTCAGTCCCAGCTCTTTTGCGGCATCAAGATCCACGTTGTTGAAGCCAGCGCAGCGCAGGGCGATATATTTCACGCCCTGTTTTTTCAACTCTTCCAGCACCGGACGGCTGCCATCATCATTCACAAAAATGCAAACGCCTTCACAGCCGTGCGCCGTTTTGGCGGTTTTTTCGGACAGCAGAAAGTCGAAAAATTCAAGCTCAAACCCGTAAGCCTCGTTAACATGTTGCAGATACTTTTTGTCGTACTGCTTTGTGCTATATACCGCGAGTTTCATAAGACTTTCTCCAGTGATTTTGCATTCACGTTAGCATGATTAAAATTATCTTACAATTTCTGAAATATTATTGAATTCAATAAGTTCTATCAATTATTTTAGAGCATCTATCCTTAAATTTGGCATTCTCTTCAACTGACTGGCTAAACATGCGACAATGATCGGCACTGTCGGCTTAATTCTTTCGCTAAATCAGGATATTAACTGCCCATGAGGGGTACATACAAAGCCGCAATCGCGCTCTTACTGCTGTTCATTCTGGTGCCGCTGACGCTGCTGATGACCCTTGCCCAGTGGGTACCAACCCTTGCCGGGATCTGGCTTCCAGTCGGGACACGCATCGCCTTTGAACAAAGTCCCAGACTCACGCGTCATGCCCTGATTATCCCCGATCTTCGCTATCTTGTGGATGACTGCGAAATTGCCCGAGTCGATAACGCGACCCTGTCGCACCCCAGCCGCTGGAAACTGGATGTCGGCGCGCTCGAACTGAACTCCGTTTGCCTCAATAAAATTCCCCAGTCCGCACCGTCCACGGTAGCGCCCAAAACGCTGGCACAGTGGCAGGCGGTGTTACCGAATACCTGGCTTACTGTCCATCGTCTGACGCTCTCGCCCTGGCAGCAGTGGCAGGGAGAACTTCAGGCGTCGCTGACGCCCGCGCGTCAGGAGATTGCCTACAAAGGTGAGCAGGTTAGCATTAAAGGGATGCTCCGCGGTCAGACCCTCTCTGTCACCCAGTTTGATGTACAACTTCCCGACCAGCCACAGCCGATAAAACTGGTGGGACAATTCACCCTGCCGCTGGTGCCGGACGGCGTGCCGGTTAAAGGCCATGCGGTTGCGACCTTTAACGTGCCACAGTTAACCTCGCTGGTCGATGCCGATCTCGACTGGGAAGCCAATCAGGGGCAACTGGTGGTCATGGCGCGGGATAACCCCGATCCGCTGCTCGATCTGCCGTGGCAAATAACCGCGGAACAGCTGAATATCAGTGACGGACGCTGGAACTGGAACCTTTCCGGCATGCCGCTGAACGGGCGCGTTGGCCTTCGTGTCGATAACTGGCAGGCGGGGCTTGAGAAAGCGACCCTGACCGGGCGTCTGAATGTGCTCACTCAAGGGGATGCGGGGAAGGGCAACGCGGTGCTGAATATCGGACCGGGCAGGCTCAGCATGGAACAAAGCGACATGCCGCTTCATCTGAGCGGCGAGGCGAAACATAACGACCTGGTGCTCTATGCCAGACTGCCGGCAAAACTGACCGGAAGCCTGTATGAACCGCAGCTCTCCTTTGAGCCGGGCGCGCTGCTGCGCTCACGTGGTCGCATTATCGATTCACTGGATATTGATGAAATTCGCTGGCCGCTGGCGGGCGTCAGGCTGACCCAAAAGGGTGTCGATGGACGCCTGCAGGCCATTTTGCGGGCACACGAGAACGAGATGGGTGATTTTGAACTGCATCTGGATGGCCAGGCCAGTGACTTTTTACCCGACAACGGCCTGTGGCAGTGGCGCTACTGGGGCAAAGGGGGCTTCACCCCAATGAATGCGCGCTGGGATGTTGCCGGAAAAGGCGAATGGCGCGACAAACTTATTGAGCTGACCGCGCTTTCAACCGGTTTCGACCAGCTCAAGTACGGTGCCATGGAGGTCAGTAAACCACGTCTGGTGCTGGATAACCCGGTGCGCTGGTATCGCGATCCTGACAAGCCGACGTTCAGCGGAGCGCTGTCGCTGAATGCCGGGCAAACCCGTTTCAGCGGCGGCAGCGTATTGCCGCCGTCGGTGCTGACCTTCAGCGTAGACGGAACAGACCCGACACTGTTCCAGTTCAAGGGCGATCTGCATGCTGATGCTATCGGACCGGTACAGGTGAACGGACGCTGGGACGGGGAACGCCTTCGCGGGCAGGCCTGGTGGCCGAAACAATCCCTCACCGTGTTCCAGCCGTTGATCCCGCCAGACTGGAAAATGACGCTGCGTGACGGCGAACTGTATGCGCAGGTGGCCTTCTCGGCAGCCGCGGGTCAGGGCTTTGAGGCGGGCGGTCACGGCGTACTGAAAGCCGGTAGCGCCTGGATGCCAGACAACCAGATCAACGGCGTCGACTTTGTCCTGCCGTTCCGGTTTAGTGAGGGCACCTGGTCGCTGGGAACGCGCGGCCCGGTAACCTTACGGATTGGCGAGGTGGTAAACCTGGTGACCGCGCGGAATATCACGGCGGACCTGCAGGGTGACTACCCCTGGAGTGAGGCGAACCCGCTTTTGCTCACCAATGTGAAGGTGGAAACCCTCGGCGGAAAAATCACCATGCAGCAGTTGAGGATGCCGCAACACGATCCGGCGCTGTTGCGGGTAGACAATATCTCCTCCAGCGAGCTGATCAGCGCTGTTAATCCGAAGCAGTTTGCGATGTCTGGCCCGGTGAGCGGGGCGCTGCCGTTCTGGCTGGACAATGAAAAATGGATCATCAAAGATGGCTGGCTGACCAACCCCGGCCCGATGACGCTGCGTATCGATAAAGACACGGCGGACGCCATCGTAAAAGATAATATGGTGGCGGGCGCCGCAATTAACTGGCTGCGCTATATGGAAATTTCTCGCTCGTGGACAAGAATCAATTTAGATAATCTGGGTGAATTAACCATGCAGGCGACCCTTAAGGGAACCAGTCGGGTAGAGGGTAAAAGCAGCTACGTTAATCTGAACTATACCCATGAAGAGAATGTCTTTACCCTCTGGCGCAGCCTGCGTTTTGGAGACAACCTGCAAACCTGGTTTGAGCAACACGCGGCAATACCTGGTATCCGCAGTTCGACTGGCAAGGAAAGTGAGGAACAACAATGAAAAAGATGGCTGGTGTGCTCACCGTTGCCGTTGCCGTTGCCGCGCTACTGACCGGCTGTACGCCGCGCATTGAAGTCGCCGCGCCGAAGGAGCCGATTACCATCAATATGAATGTCAAAATCGAACATGAGATCCACATTAAGGTCGATAAAGACGTTGAAACCCTGCTGAAATCACGCAGCGATCTGTTCTGAGGATGCCATGAAACGATTAGCTCTGATGTTACTGGCGCTCGGCATGAACGTGCAGGCGGCAACGCTGACCTTAAATGACGCCCGGACGCAGGGGCGCGTGGGGGAAACCCTGAGCGGTTATCTTGCGCCAATCAAACAGGATGCGGAAACCCTGGCGCTGGTCAATCGCATTAACGCCGCGCGCACGGAAAGCTATCAGAAGCTGGCTGACAGCAACAATCTGCCGGTGGATGAAGTGGCGAAAATGGCAGGGCAAAAGCTGGTTGCCCGCGCCCAGCCGGGCGAGTACGTGAAAGGCATCAACGGGAAATGGCTGAAGAAGTAGTTAGCGAAAGCGCTTACGATATTCGCCAGGCGAGACGCCAAAACGCTGCTTAAAGGCGGTTGAAAAATGGCTGTGGTCGGAAAAGCCCCAGCTGTAGCCAATGCCCGCCAGCTTTTCATCATCGCTGGCGGAGCGCAACACTTGTGCGCACAGGTCGAGACGGCGGTTTTTAATGTACTGGGCGACCACCAGCCCCTTATCAGCAAACATGCGGTAGAGGCTTCGCACCGACATCCCGCTCTGTGCAGCAATCCATTCCGGTCGCAGTGATTCAGACTGAATATGATCGTCAATCAATGACAGCACATTGCGGAACAGGCGTTCTTTACGTGGCTGAGCCACGTCGCGCTGCTGGAACGCGGGGCGAAGCAGACAGATCATCGCTTCCAGCGCCGCTTCACTCTCCCGGTCACTCAGATCGGCATTCCCCATACTTTCCATCAGCAGGTGGTGGCTTAACTGAACGGTGGGCAGCGTGCGCGAAAGGGTGAGCGCGCAGTTTACCTCCTGAAAACGACACTGTTGCTCAATAATCTGGCGCGGAACCAGCAGCGAAATCTGGCGGGATTTTTCATGCCAGGCAATGGAGCACGGGCGGGAAGCATCAAGCAGCGTGATATCGCCGGTCTTCAGCACCGCGCGGCGGTCGTCCTGTTCAATCTCCGCGCTGCCTTCCAGCTGAAATACGGTGTAGAACCAGGCATCGTTACTGTCGTTAATCTCATGGCGGGATCGGAACAGGTTAACGCCACCTGCGGTTACGGTGCTTAACTTCAGGCTACGGGCATAGCTGGTTTCCAGCTCGCCGACGAATTTCCCCTCCAGCGGACGCGCATTAAAACGCCCGCAGACCTGGTTAATTTGTGCCAGCCACTGTTGATACTGTTCCTCTTCGCTTGCACACGCCATCGCTTATCTCGCTGCACCGTCAATGTTTTTGCATTGTTGCATTTGTGTTGCATTTTGTCAGAGCTATGAGGCTGACTATAGGAAAGAACACTCACCGGTAACAGCGTTATAAGACGGAATTATCACGATTTGCGGAGCCTGTCACAGGTGGCAAAGCGAATGTCACAGAGACAAAAGCGAGAATCCAAAACCCCTCTTAGACTGCATTAACACCCTGCGAATAAAAACGAAGGAGTACCCTATGTCTGAATCTCAGGTAGCCGTTCAGCCTGCCGTACAGCAGTTTTTAGACCGACATCATGGCCTGTGGATTGAAGGGCGTCAGGCCGCGTCGGACAGTGAAAAGCGGCTCAATGTCTATAACCCGGCAACGGGCGACGTCATCGCTTCCACCGCCGATGCCAGCGTTGATGATGTCGACCGCGCCGTGATGTCCGGCTGGCGTGCGTTTGTTGCCCGTAGCTGGGCCGGAAAATTACCGGCGGAGCGTGAGCGTATCCTGCTGCATTTCGCCGATCTGGTTGAGCAGCACAGCGAAGAGCTGGCCCAGCTTGAGACGCTGGAGCAGGGGAAATCCATTCATATCTCCCGCGCCTTTGAAGTGGGCTGCACCCTGAACTGGATGCGCTATACCGCAGGGCTTACCACGAAAATTGCCGGTAAAACCCTCGACCTCTCCATCCCCTTACCGCAGGGGGCCCGCTATCAGGCGTGGACGCGCAAAGAGCCGGTTGGCGTGGTGGCCGGGATTGTGCCGTGGAACTTCCCGCTGATGATCGGGATGTGGAAAGTCATGCCTGCGCTGGCGGCGGGGTGTTCCATTGTCATTAAGCCTTCAGAAACCACGCCGCTCACCATGCTGCGCGTGGCGGAACTGGCAAGTGAAGCGGGCATCCCCGACGGGGTGTTTAATGTGGTCACGGGAAGCGGTGCGGTGTGCGGTGCCGCGCTGACCTCACATCCGCATATTGCCAAAGTGAGCTTTACTGGCTCAACGGCGACAGGCAAGCAAATTGCCCGCGCGGCGGCGGATACGCTCACGGGGGTGACGCTGGAGCTGGGGGGTAAAAACCCGGCTATCGTGCTGAAAGATGCTGACCCGGCCTGGGTAATTGAAGGCCTGATGACCGGCAGTTTCCTGAACCAGGGGCAGGTTTGTGCGGCGAGCTCCCGTATCTATATTGAAGCGCCGCTGTTTGACACGCTGGTCAGCGGGTTTGAACAGGCGGTGAAATCCCTGAGCGTCGGGCCGGGCATGTCGCCGGAGGCGTTCATCAACCCGCTGGTCTCGCGCGCGCACTGCGATAAAGTGCAGACCTTCCTCGACGAGGCAAAATCGCGCAATGCGGAGTTGATCACCGGTAACCGGGGGCCGGATGGCAACGGTTATTACGTGTCGCCGACGCTGGTGGTGAACCCGGATGCCGCGCTGCGACTCACCCGCGAAGAAGTGTTCGGCCCGGTGGTCAACTTGGTGCGCGTCGCGGATGGCGAAGAAGCGCTGGCGCTGGCCAACGACACCGAATATGGGCTGACGGCCAGCGTCTGGACGCAAAATATCAGCAAGGCGCTGGAATACACCGACCGGCTGCAGGCGGGAACCGTCTGGGTGAACAGCCATACGCTGATCGACGCCAACCTGCCGTTTGGTGGCATGAAGCAGTCCGGCACCGGGCGCGATTTCGGCCCGGACTGGCTGGATGGCTGGTGTGAAACCAAATCGGTATGTGTACGGTATTAAAACAAAGCGTGTCGGGCTGGCGCAACGTCCACCCGACACGGCTATCGTGACCAGCGGTCCCGTCCGGCCGCTTTCGCCCGGTACAGCGCCTCATCGGCGCGGGCGATAATCTCCGTCCCCGCCAGTCCCTCTGCCATTCCTGCAATGCCCATGCTTACGGTGACGTGATCGCTGACTTTTGAGGCATCGTGCGCTATCGCTTCCGCGCGCAGGCCGTCCTGAATACGCATGGCAACTTTTTCGGCTGTGTTTTCCGGGCAATCAAAGAGGATCACCACAAACTCTTCACCGCCGTAGCGAGACACGACATCGTCCGGTGTTCGCACCGACTGCCGGAGCACCTGCGCCACGCGGGTCAAACATTCGTCACCGGCCTGATGACCATAGGTGTCGTTGTAAAGTTTGAAATAATCTATATCCAGCATAATCAGCGAGAAGGCTTTTTTCTGCTCAACGGCATTCTCCAGCACCACTTCCATCTTGCGACGGTTGGCGGTCTGGGTTAACGGATCCTGATGCGCCAGCGCTTCCAGCCGCGAAATCAACAGCTGGTTTTGCTGGTTACGTCGCCAGGCCTCATCAAACCAGCTTATCAGGATGAAACGCCCGCAGAGCAAAATCAGCGTAAAGACGGTCCAGACGGCGGCAAAGTGAAGGTTGACACCATCATTGAGTACCCAGCTTGCGACCGGTAGCGTGACCCAGAGCGGGATCACGAAGGCGAGTAACCCACGGGGGTAAAAGTAGAGCGCCGTCAACCCGGCGAGTAACAGAATCGCGCACAGGGGCCAGACGTGAGGCAGCAACAGATCGGTGATAAACCAGAAACAGGATATCGACCAGATGACGCTACAGAAAAAGAGCACCACGCTGATGCCGGCAATACGTCGCCAGGCCATGATGATTAACGCAGCTGACAGAATAATAATGCCGAACATCGAGGCATCGATAAACTTCAGCAGAGGAAGCGACCGGAGGTAGAGGGGGTCGTCGGGCTTAAGCGAGACGTGGCGCAGCAGGATCATCACGGCGAAGCTGATGTTGACGAATGCCAGCCACGGCAGGTTCATCGCCAGCCCGTGCATGACCATCGCCTGACGCGTCGGCCAGGCAGCCCGCTCTGGCGTCGTTTTTTTTCTTTTTTCCATAAATGCTCTTTACCCTTTCCTGGGAGCAAGTGAAGCAGGAACGGGCGGAAGGACCGCCCGTCTGTTTTGCACCGTTACGGTGTCACAATATTAAACCAGAAATCGAACTTATCCATATAGCCAAGCATAGCGTCCAGTTTGGCACTGTCGCCGCTGATCTTGATATCGCCACTGTCCTGCGCCTGTTTCAGCGTGACTTCTTTCAGGATAATTTTATTCAGGGTATCACGGTTCAGGGTAAGCGTAGCGTCAGCGTCTTTCGCCTCGGCATTTGCCGTGTGGTTCAGCACGCCGTTTTCCAGTTCAAGTTTGTATTTGCCGCCATCGCTGCCCAGATCGATGTTAAACACCGATTTGGCATCGCCGGCTTTTTGGCCATTGATATGAACGGCAAGGTAGTCGAAGAACATCTCTGGCGTCATCGCCCGCACGGTATCCGGGCTGGCGGTGTTCGGGGTCGGGCCTTTCACCACGCCGTTACGCAGCTCTTGCGCGCCGGTCAGGTAGAAGTTGCGCCACGGGCCGGATTCCGCCTGATAACCCAGTTGCTCCAGCGCATCTGCTTCGAGATTACGCGCGGCCTGATTGTTCGGGTCGGCAAACACCACTTTACTCACGACCTGCGCCACCCAGCGATAGTTGCCCTGATCGAAGTCAGTTTTCGCTTTGTTCAGAATGGCCTCCGCGCCGCCCATATACTCAACGAATTTCTTCGCAGCCTCTTCAGGAGGCAGTTCATCCAGCGTGGCGGGATTACCGTCGAACCAGCCCAGATAGAGCACATAGGTGGCTTTAACGTCATGACTGACAGAACCGTAGTAACCGCGGTTAGCCCAGGTATGGGCGAGGGAATCCGGGAGTTTGAAATTAGCGGCGATTTCATCACGCGTCAGGCCTTCATTCGCCATGCGTAACGTCTGGTCGTTGATGTAACGGTAGAGGTCGCGCTGGCTCTTCAGCAGTGTGACGACATTATCATTGCCCCAGGTTGGCCAGTGATGCTGTGCCATGATGATGTCGGCTTTATCGCCCCAGCGCACAATCGCCTGGTTAATATATTTTGACCAGGGCAGCGGTTCACGAATTTTTGCGCCGCGCAGCGAGTAGGTGTTATGCAGCGTATGGGTCACATCCTCTGCGGATTCAATGATTTTTTTCTCTTCGATAAACCAGAGCATTTCTGAAGGTGCTTCAGAGCCGGGGGCCAGCATAAAATCGTAGGTCAGCCCGTCAATGACCTCTTTTTGTCCGTCTTTTTCAATGATGTTAGTCGGTGCGATAAGGGTGACGGTACCGGCGGACGTGGTCGTCCCCAGACCCGCACCCACTTGTCCTTTCGCATCAGGCTTCAGCAGGTTGCCATACATATAACTGGCGCGACGACTCATAACGTTGCCCGCCATGATATTTTCCGCAACCGCCGCCTCCATAAATCCGGAAGGGGCATAAACTTTTACCTTGCCAGCCTTCACGTCTGCTTCATCAACCACACCCCGCACACCGCCATAGTGGTCAACATGACTGTGGGTATAAATCACCGCCACGACCGGTTTTTGGCCGCGATTTTTGTAATAAAGATCCATGCCGACTTTGGCGGTTTCTGCCGAGACCAGCGGGTCAACGACGGTAATCCCTTCTTTGCCTTCGATGATGGTCATATTTGACAGATCGAGATTGCGGATCTGATATACCCCTTCGGTAACTTCAAACAGACCGCTGATATTAATCAGCTGGGATTGACGCCATAAACTGGGGTTTACCGAATCCGGCGATTTATCACCTTCTTTAATAAATGAATACTGTTGGGGATCCCAGATGACATTGCCTTGTTCGCCTTTGATAACGTCCTGAGGAAGTGGAGCGATAAATCCTTTATGGGCATTGGTAAAATCGGTGTTATCGGAGAAAGGAAGCTGGTTAAAAAGGGCATTGTTGGCTTGTTGTGTTGCGGCAGACGCGTCCTTTGGTGCTTCCGCCGCATAAGAGGGACTGTTGGACATGATCATTCCAGCCAGCACGAAACTTCTGACAATCAGATTCAATTTCATTTAAAACCTCTCAGAGAAAGTACTACGTCGTTTGTGAAAACTTCGCGTCCTGGCTGAAAATGTTTCAAAAGATGCAATCGGAATGAGTGGAGTAAAATAACTATAATCAGGATGAGATATTCAGCAAATAAACGAATAAAAAACCGGGCATTACGCCCGGTCTGTTTTTATTTCTGCTCGTCTTTTTTCCTGCCGAGTGTCGGCGTTTCGTCGAAGAAGTTCCACGGTTTGAGCAGGGTATGCACCCATTCCGTTGGCATGATTGGCCACTCTTCGGCGCGCGCGACGTGGGTTGTGCCGGTGGTCATCCAGACGACGTCATCCTGATCGTTTAGCGACTCGTTATCTTTGCTGTATTTGCCAAGCCCCGTATCGTGGGTTGAGCGGTTTGGGAATTTGCCCTCCGGGTACATCTCATCCGGATGGTAACGCGTCACCCACAGCTGTTTATCCATAAAGCTCAGGCGGTGATAGATCCACTCGTCCGGGGCGAACTTCGCGCCGGTCGCCACCGGGTGCGTCCCCCCGGCGTAAGGGATTATCTGATACGAAATTGGGTTCCCCATGCGGTTCTCTTTGCTGGTGTTGCTCAGCAGACGAATGGTGCCCGGGTCAAATTTCTGCGCCGCCTGCTGCTCGGTATCAATAGCGTACTGATTGATCTGCATGGTGCTGGTTCGCGGGCCGCCGGCGGTGTTCGGTTTCACCTGTGGATCCATTGCCACCAGCGTGTTGTTGATGCCATCCACATCCATATCGAGACGGAAGTTATAGATGTGCTGGTGGGTGGTCCCGACGATGTTGTGATCAATTAATGTGCCGTATCGGGTATCGTCTTTGGCAGTAGGGTCATGCATCGTTTTCGCCTGTACGCCTTTCACCGCCTCAATCCCCGTTGCACCGGCATCAATCCCGATGGTGCCATTTTCGTGGAATACCCAGTCGAAAATGTAGTCGTAGTTGCCAACGGTGCTCACCCAGCGAACCACCAGCTCGCGCCGCTCGGTACTGACGTTAGGCTGACCCATCTCCTGGTGTTTATATTCCGGTCCTGCGTAGCGTTCAAAAATGGCGATGGCGCGGGGGATCTCCATCGGCGCACCGGTGTAATCGGCAATGGTTTCATTGAGCATCACGGCGTTGGACGGCACGTCTTTGCCGCGCACCAGCGGAGAGGTCAGGGTGCCCATGCCGTAATCGCCGGAATCCAGATAGGCTTTGAAGTACCAGCCCACGTCAGGGTCACCGTAAGGGACGATCATCCCGCCCAGGGAGCCCTGATACATAATCTGGCGTTTTTTGCCGTTGTCATTGTAAGTGACGGTCGAAATCATTGGGCCCACGCGGGAATCCAGACTCAGATGGAAATCCCAGTTCTGCCAGTGAATCATATCGCCGGTAATGGTGTAGTTTTTGCCTTCCGGCTCAATGATGTCGAGCGGCTTTTTCGGCGTGTTAATGCGGTCACGTCCATCATACGGACGCGGCGTCATCGGCACCGGCACAACGGCACCTTCTTCAATCTTCTGGATCTTCTTCTGCTCAAGGTCGACCACTGCCACCAGGTTCTCAATCGGGTGCGCCCAGTAGTTGCCGTCGCCCACGTCCAGATAGCTCACCACTTTCAGCAGCCGGTCTTCCTGTTTCAGGCCATCTTTGCCGTCGAAATAGCCGACGGTCAGTGGCGTGGTGATCACTTTCTTCGTATCGGTAATGCCGCGCTTTTTCAGAATCTCGGCAAACTCTGCACTCTCGTTGATGATCTGCTGAACGGTCGCAAAATCATCCAGCAGCACCATGCCGTGGGCATCTTTAATGGCGTCCCAGCGCAGGATCTTTTTATCCTTCAGGTCCACCAGACTTTCAATAACGTGTTTCCCGTCCAGCATGGTGATGTTCGCCTGGCGGGGAGAGTCCACCGCCGTGCCGTTGAGCACAAAGTCCCACACTTTGGCTTTCTCGGGTTCGGCCAGGGCTATCTGGGTAAAGCGGGTGTTCGGTTTAAAATCCGCAGAGCCTTTCACAATCTCTACGGCTTGCTTAATTTCGTCAGCCGTTAGCGCATTTAACGGGTGAGGGCGTTTTTCAACCTGGAAGGTCTGGTCGAGACCAGACTGGAATACGTCGTTGATGAAGGTCTCGGAGATGAACGCTTTTTTGCCTTTCATGACCACCGGCACCTGCAGCGTGAGGGTTTTGCCGTTCACAATAGCGGTTTTCGCGCCGGGCTTGACCTTCACATATGCCCCGTCCTTCGCAAGGGTAAACATCTGTGCGTAATCATCCCACTGCACATCGGCGCCAAACGCCTGCAGCGTTTTGTCCATCGGGACCATATGCGCCTCACTGCCGTGTGCGAAAACAGGTGATTGCCAGGCGCAACACAGCGCAACGGCCATAGCCAGTGCCGTTCTACGGGCAGAAAAAGAAGAATTGCTTCCCATCGTAGACCTCATCTTGTTGTGTTTATTGTGTTGTGACAGCCTTATCCTGACAGGCGCCCGAGAAAAGCGTTTGCCTGCATCTGCCAGGTTATTTGTTGGTCTTGCCAGGTTAAAAAAAGACCGGGGCAATATCACACCCCGGTCAACGTGCGAGAGAGGAACGTGTCAGAAGTCGCCGTGCTGGCGCGCCACCAGCGTCAGGATGGAGTAGAGCGCGACCGCCTGCTGGTGCTGGTTAAAGATCTCAACGGCCCATTCGACCACGCCGGTCTGCTTCTCATCGGCGGTCCGTTGTTTCTTCAGCGTTTTACGTTTACAGGTGAGGCGCACCTGAATGGTATCGCCCGGCTTAACCGGTTCGATAAAGCGCAGGTTTTCCATGCCGTAGTTGGCAATCACCGGCCCAACGCCGGCATCAACAAACAGACCCGCCGCGGCAGAGATCAGGAAGTAACCGTGCACCACCCGTTCGCCAAAGATGGATTCTGCCGCGCCGATTTTGTCCATATGGGCGTAGAAGTGATCGCCGCTCAGGCAGGCAAAGTTAACGATATCGGCTTCCGTCAGGGTGCGGCGCGGGGTCAGCAGACTGTCGCCCGGCTGCAGTTCTTCAAAGTATTTCCGGAACGGATGAACGCGATCTTCCTGAACCGCAGCACCCCGTACCCACTGTTTGCCGATGGCGGCAAGCATGGTCGGGCTGCCCTGAATGGCGGTGCGCTGCAGATAGTGCTTCACCGCACGCAGTCCTCCCAGCTCTTCACCGCCACCTGCGCGGCCAGGACCGCCGTGCACCAGCTGCGGCAGCGGAGAGCCGTGTCCGGTGGACTCCCTGGCGGATTCGGCGTTAAGGATCTGAATTCGTCCGTGCGCCCGCGCCGCGCCGGCAATAAACTGGCGGGCGATAGCCGGGTCGGCGGTGACCAGCGTACCGGCCAGACTCCCGCCACCCGCCCGTGCCAGCTGCATCGCGTGGTCTGAATTGCGGGAGGGCATCAGCGTGGCGACTGGCCCGAAGGCTTCGGTGCAATGCACGGCGGGAGTTTCATCTGGCTGTGGGCAGAAAAGCAGCGTCGGCGGGAAGAATGCCCCCGCAGCCTGCAGATCGGCTTTTCCGCCGAGTCTGACCTGGCAACCCGCCGCAATCAACAGATCGACTTTCTCCTGTACGTCCGCGCGTTGCTCGCCGTTCACCAGCGCACCCATCTTCACCCCGTCCTCTGCCGGGTCGCCGACGACCACGTTTTGCAGCCGTGCGATCAGCGCCTGGCTGACGGCATCCATCCGATCCTGAGGCACAATTATGCGGCGGATGGCGGTACATTTTTGCCCTGCCTTGGCGGTCATTTCGCGTACCACTTCGCGAATAAACAGCGCGAATTCTGGCTGTTCCGGCGTCACATCCTCACCCAGAACGCAGCAGTTGAGGGAGTCGGCTTCCATGGTAAAGGGAATGGAATTCGCCACGATATTCGGGTGAATGCGCAGGCTCTGGCCGGTGCTGGCGGAGCCGGTAAAGGTCACCACATCCTGGCTGTCGAGATGATTCAGCAGATCGCCCGCGCCGCCGCAGACAAGGCTGATAGCACCGTCCGGCACCAGACCGCTCTCCACAATCGCTTTCACCATCGCCTGCGCGACCTGCGCGGTAGCGGTGGCGGGTTTGATAATGGCAGGCATCCCCGCAAGCCAGGTGGGCGCCAGTTTTTCCAGCATTCCCCAGCACGGGAAATTAAAGGCGTTGATATGGACCGCCACGCCCGATTTTGACGTCAGTACGTGACGCGCAGCAAAGCCGCCTTCCTTCGACAACGGGATCAGCTCATCTTCCGGCCAGAGTGTGTCATCAGGCAGCTCGCGACTCCCCAGGCTGGCATAGGTGAACAGCGTCCCGATCCCACCCTCAATATCCACCCAGCTATCCGCTCGGGTCGCCCCGGTCTGGGCAGACAGGGCATAGAACGTCTCTTTCTCACTAAGCAGATGTTTCGCCACCGCCTTCAGCATGGCGGCACGGTCGATAAAGGTCATGGCGCGCAGGGCTTCGCCGCCACGCGCGATCGCATAGCGACGTGCATCCGCCATGTCCAGCCCTTCGCTGGTCACGGACCACAGCGCTTCGCCACTGATGGCGTGATGGATAGTACGTTCGCGGCCCCGGCCAGACTGCCAGGCACCGGACAAGAAGCTGGCTAACTGCTGCATCGCTTATCTCCAAGTGTTACGTGATTTCACTATCAATAGTTTAATCATGAATCATAAAAAGCAAGCTGAGTTTTAATGAATTGTTAACATTGTGATCCAGCATAATGAAGCAGAGGGCCGTAAGCCCCGTCGTGCAGGCCTTGTGCAAAAAGCCTTGCGAGCACCATCACAAAATGGGGAAACATTTCTTGGGGTTATATTTAACCTTTGTGTAACTTTTAAGAAATGAAGTGATTCAGTATTTCACTTTAAGTGGTAAATAATAGAATCATAAAGGTGATGACGTGACGCAAGAACAACGCTTTGAGCA
This sequence comes from Enterobacter sp. 198, assembly GCF_009025585.1. Taxonomy (NCBI): domain Bacteria; kingdom Pseudomonadati; phylum Pseudomonadota; class Gammaproteobacteria; order Enterobacterales; family Enterobacteriaceae; genus Enterobacter; species Enterobacter sp. 198. The sequence continues at coordinate 44,035 of NZ_WCIM01000021.1, forward strand.
GCGCATAGCGCAGGAGACGGCGATTGAGCCTCAGGACTGGATGCCTGATGCCTATCGTAAGACGTTGATCCGCCAGATTGGTCAGCACGCGCACTCCGAAATTGTCGGCATGTTGCCGGAAGGAAACTGGATCACCCGCGCGCCGACGCTGCGCCGCAAAGCGATCCTGCTGGCGAAAGTGCAGGACGAAGCCGGGCACGGTTTGTACCTCTACAGCGCGGCCGAGACGCTGGGCTGCGCGCGGGAAGACATCTACCAGAAGATGCTCGACGGCAAGATGAAATACTCCTCCATCTTCAACTACCCGACCCTGAGCTGGGCGGATATCGGGGTGATCGGCTGGCTGGTGGACGGTGCGGCGATCGTCAACCAGGTGGCGCTGTGCCGTACCTCATATGGCCCCTATGCCCGCGCGATGGTGAAAATCTGTAAAGAAGAGAGTTTCCACCAGCGTCAGGGCTTTGAAGCCTGTATGGCGCTTGCGCAGGGGAGTGACGCCCAGCGCCAGATGCTGCAGGACGCCATTAACCGCTTCTGGTGGCCCGCTCTGATGATGTTCGGCCCAAACGATGACAACTCGCCGAACAGCGCCCGCAGCCTCGCCTGGAAAATCAAACGCTTCGGCAATGATGAACTTCGCCAGCGCTTTGTCGACAACACGGTTCCGCAGGTAGAAATGCTGGGCATGACGGTCCCGGATCCTGACCTGCGTTTTGACGAAGAGAGCGGTCACTACCGCTTTGGCGAGATTGACTGGCACGAGTTTGATGAGGTCATTAACGGGCGCGGTATCTGCAACCACGAACGTCTGGCTGCCAAACGTAAAGCCTGGGAAGACGGGGCGTGGGTGCGTGAAGCCGCACTGGCGCACGCGGAAAAACAACACGCCCGCAAAGTGGCTTAAGAGGAAACACGATGAGCAATGTCTACTGGCCGCTGTACGAAGTGTTCGTACGCAGCAAACAAGGGTTGTCCCACCGTCATGTGGGAAGTCTTCATGCCGCCGACGATCGCATGGCGCTGGAAAATGCGCGTGATGCCTATACCCGTCGCAGTGAAGGCTGCTCTATCTGGGTGGTGAAGGCGAGCGAGATTATCGCCTCTCAACCGGAAGAGAGCGGCGAGTTCTTCGACCCGGCGGAAAGTAAGGTTTACCGCCATCCTACGTTTTACACCATCCCTGATGGCATCGAGCACATGTGAGGTCAGGGATGAAAACATTATCCGCATATGCCCTGCGTCTGGGCGACAACGGTCTGGTGCTCTCCCAGCGTCTGGGCGCCTGGTGTGGTCACGCGCCGGAGCTGGAAATCGATCTCGCGCTCGCCAACATCGGCCTCGACTTGCTGGGGCAGGCGCGCAATTTCCTGACCTATGCCGCAGAGCTGGAAGGTCAGGGCGATGAAGACACCCTGGCGTTTGGGCGTGATGAGCGCCAGTTTCACAACGTGTTGCTGGTGGAACAGCCTAACGGCAGTTTCGCCGACACGCTCGCGCGCCAGTACTTTATGGATGCCTGGAACGTAGCGCTGTATGAACGCCTGACCCACAGCAGCGACAGCCAGCTTGCCGCCATCGCCGCGAAAGCCATTAAAGAGGCGCGCTACCACCTGCGCTTCAGTCGTGGCTGGCTGGTGCGTCTGGGCGACGGAACGGAAATATCTTCACAGCGTATGCAGCAGGCGGTCGACACCCTGTGGCGGTTTACGGCCGAGCTGTTTGAAGCCGATGACGTCGAGCTGGCGTTGATTGCCTCCGGCGTCGCGGTTGATCCGCGCGAGCTTCGTCAGCCGTGGGAGCAGGAAGTGTTTTCCGGTTTGCAGGAGGCCACCCTGAGCGTGCCGTCGGAAGTGGCGTATCGCACGGGGGGCAAGCGCGGGCTGCATACCGAACATCTCGGCCCAATGCTGGCAGAAATGCAGTATCTCCAGCGTGCCCATCCGGGTCAGCAGTGGTAAGTACGGAGGTGAAGATGCAGCGTTTTGCCGGGATTGAACCCGCGGAGATCCCTCAAATCTGGTCACTGTTAAGCCAGATCCCGGACCCGGAAGTGCCGGTGTTAACCATCACCGATTTAGGCATGGTGCGTAGCGTATCGCCGCAGGGCGAAGGCTGGGTTATTGGCTTTACGCCAACCTATTCAGGCTGCCCGGCGACGGAACATTTGCTTGGCGCGATTCGCGAGGCGATGACCGCACACGGCTTTACGCCAGTGCATATTGTGCTTCAGCTCGAACCGGCCTGGACAACCGACTGGATGACGGCGGATGCGCGTAAACGCCTGCGCGCATATGGCATCAGCCCACCGGTGGGCCACAGCTGCCACGCGCATGCCCCGGCCGAGGTGAGTTGCCCACGCTGTGCCAGCACACATACCTCGCTTATCAGTGAATTTGGTTCGACGGCCTGCAAAGCGCTTTATCGCTGCAACGACTGCCGTGAGCCTTTCGACTATTTCAAATGTATTTGAGGTTGCCATGACAACGTTTCATTCATTAACAGTGGCAAAAGTGGAACCCGAAACTCGCGACGCGGTGACCATCACTTTCGCGGTACCGCAGGCGTTGCAGGACGCCTATCGCTTTCGTCCCGGACAACACCTGACCCTGAAAGCGAAGCTGGGTGAGGATGAGCTGCGTCGCTGCTACTCTATCTGCCGCAGTACCGCGCCGGGTGAGATCAGCGTAGCGGTGAAAGCCATCGAGGGCGGACGTTTTTCCCGCTATGCCCGGGATGAGATCAAACAGGGCATGGTGCTGGAGGTCATGGTGCCGCAGGGCCAGTTTGGTTACCAGCCGCGCGCCGACCGGGAAGGGCACTATCTGGCCATTGCCGCGGGTTCAGGCATTACCCCAATGCTGGCCATCTTATCCGCCACGCTCGCCACCGAGCCGAACAGTCATTTCACCCTGATCTACGGCAACCGCAGCAGCCAGAGCATGATGTTTCGCGAGGCGCTTGCCGATCTGAAAGACAAATACCCGCAGCGTCTGCAGCTGGTCGCCATCTTCAGCCAGGAGGTGCTCGACAGCGATCTGCTGCATGGACGTATCGACGGTGAGAAGCTGCAGGCGCTGGCAAAAACCCTGATCAACTTCCGCCAGTACGACGAAGCCTTTATTTGTGGCCCGTCCGCCATGATGGACGACGCGGAAGCGGCGCTGAAAGCGCTGGGGATGCCAGAGAAATCGATTCACCTTGAGCGTTTTAATACGCCAGGCTCGACCGGCAAACGCACGGTCAGCGTGCAGGCTGAAGGGCAAAAAGTCACCGTGCGTCAGGACGGTCGCGACCGGGAAATTACCCTCACGGCAAACGATGAAAGCATTCTTGATGCCGCCCTGCGTCAGGGCGCCGACCTGCCGTATGCCTGCAAGGGCGGCGTATGCGCGACCTGCAAATGCAAAGTGCTGCGTGGCAAAGTTGATATGGCGACGAACTACAGCCTTGAGCCGGACGAACTGGCGGCCGGGTATGTGCTGAGCTGTCAGTCGCTGCCGTTAACCGCTGACGTGATAGTCGATTTTGACTCCAGGGGGATGGCATGAGCGAACTGATGGTCACCCGTCATGGTCGTGTCCTGCAGCTGACGCTTAACCGTCCGTCGGCACGCAACGCGCTGAATAACGCCCTGTTAGAGCAGATTGCTGATGCGCTCGACGCCGCTGCGGCCGATCGCGATCTCTCCGTTTGCGTGATTTACGGCAACGCACGCTGCTTTGCCGCCGGCGCAGATCTCAACGAAATGGCGGAGAAAGACCTGCCTGCCACCCTGAACGATATCCGTCCCCAGCTGTGGGCCCGGATCAACGCCTTCAATAAACCCCTGATTGCCGCCGTCAACGGCTTCGCGCTGGGTGCGGGCTGCGAGCTTGCGCTGCTGTGCGACGTGGTGATTGCCGGGGATAACGCCCGTTTTGGTCTGCCGGAAATTACGCTCGGCATCATGCCCGGGGCGGGCGGTACGCAGCGCCTGATTCGTAGCGTGGGCAAATCGCTGGCCAGCAAAATGGTGCTGACCGGGGAGAGCATTACCGCGCAGCAGGCGCAGCGCGCCGGGCTGGTCAGCGATGTGTTCCCGGCTTCATTGACGCTGGAATATGCCCTGAAACAGGCGGCGCTGATGGCACGACACTCACCGCTGGCGCTCCAGGCGGCGAAGCAGGCGCTGCGCCAGTCTCAGGAGGTTTCCCTGCAGGCCGGACTGGTCCAGGAGCGACAGCTGTTTACGCTGCTTTCAGCGACCGAAGACCGGCGAGAAGGCATCGACGCATTCTTACAGAAACGTACCCCCGACTTTAAAGGACGCTAATCGTGGAATTTATTCTCAGTCATGTAGAACAAGGCGTGATGACCCTGACGCTGAACCGCCCGGAGCGTCTGAACAGCTTTAACGACGTGATGCATCAGCAACTCGCTGAGTGCCTTAAACAGGCCGAGCGCGATGACACCATCCGCTGTCTGCTTATTACCGGGGCGGGGCGCGGCTTCTGCGCGGGTCAGGATCTTAATGACCGCAACGTCGACCCTAACGGTCCGGCGCCGGATCTGGGAATGTCCGTGGAGACGTTCTACAACCCGCTGGTTCGCCGTCTTGCGACGTTGCCGAAACCGGTGATTTGCGCGGTCAACGGCGTGGCCGCCGGGGCCGGGGCCACGCTGGCGCTGGGGTGTGACATGGTCATTGCCGCCCGTTCTGCCACCTTTGTGATGGCTTTCAGCAAGCTCGGATTAGTGCCGGACTGCGGGGGAACATGGTTCCTGCCGCGCGTCGCCGGGCGCGCCCGCGCAATGGGACTGGCGCTGCTCGGAGACAAACTCAGCGCCGAACAGGCACACGCCTGGGGGATGATCTGGCAGGTGGTGGATGACGAACACCTCTCCGCCACGGCCCAGCAGATGGCGCTGCACTTTGCTTCTCAGCCCACCTTTGGTCTGGGGCTGATTAAGCAGGCGATTAACGCGGCAGAGACCAACACCCTCGACGCCCAGCTTGACCTGGAGCGCGATTATCAACGTCTGGCCGGTCGCAGCGACGACTACCGGGAAGGGGTCAGCGCCTTCCTTGCCAAACGCGCACCGACATTCACGGGGAAATAAGATGGCGATCACGGTTCGTACTGTCGCCGTCATTGGAAGCGGCACGATGGGTGCGGGAATTGCGGAAGTTGCGGCGAGTCATGGGCATCAGGTTCTGATGTATGACATTGCTTCAGACGCGATTTCACGCGCGATTGACGGGATCCGCCAGCGTCTCGCCTCCCGGGTGACTCGCGGAAAACTTTCCGCCGATGCTGGCAGCCAGATACTTGCCAGGCTGCTGCCGGTAACGGATATCGAAGCGCTTGCCGCGGCAGATCTGGTGATTGAAGCCGCGTCTGAGCGTATCGACGTCAAAAAAGCGCTGTTTGCGCAACTGGCTCAGATTTGCCCGCCGCAGACCTTGCTGACCAGCAATACCTCCTCCATTTCTGTTACGGCGATTGCGGCGGATGTTCACCATCCGGAGCGCGTCGCGGGGCTGCATTTCTTTAATCCTGCACCGGTCATGAAGCTGGTCGAGGTGGTGAGCGGGCTGGCGACATCGCCCGAAGTGGCCGATGCGCTGTGCGAGCTGGCGCTGAACTGGGGGAAACAGCCCGTCCGCTGCCAGTCAACGCCAGGGTTCATCGTCAACCGCGTTGCGCGTCCGTTCTATTCTGAAGCCTGGCGCGCCCTGGAAGAGCAGGTCGCCTCGCCAGAAGTGATTGATGCCGCCCTGCGCGACGGCGGCGGTTTCCCTATGGGACCGCTGGAGCTGACCGACATGATTGGTCAGGACGTCAACTTTGCGGTGACCTGTTCCGTGTTCAATGCCTTCTGGCAGGAACGTCGTTTCCTGCCGTCGCTGGTGCAGCAGGAACTGGTGCTGGCGGGGCGACTGGGCAAAAAAAGCGGGAAGGGCGTTTACGACTGGCACAGTGAGAAACCGTCTGTGCCGTGGCTTGACGCAGTAAACGACAGCTTTACACCCCTGCGCGTGCAGCGAAGAGGTGACGGTGTCACGGAAATAGATGAGCTCCTGTTGATTGAAACCCAGGGGGAGACCGCTCAGGCGCTGGCCCGGCGTTTTCACTGTCCGGTCGTGGTGATTGACCGCATTGAACGCGACGTGGCGGTGATCGCAGCCGCATCGGATAACCCGCATACCGCCACGCAAAAAGCCGTCTGGTACCTGCAGCAGCAGGGACACCGGGTACTGCACATTGCCGATTACCCCGGCCTGCTGGTCTGGCGGACGGTGGCGATGATCGCCAACGAAGCGCTGGATGCGCTGCAAAAAGGGGTGGCCAGCGAGAAGGATATCGACACCGCCATGCGCCTCGGCGTGAATTACCCGAACGGGCCCATTGCCTGGGGGGAGCGTCTGGGCTGGCAACGGCTGTTAACGCTGCTTGAAAATTTGCAACGCCATTACGGCGAAGAACGCTATCGCCCTTGTTCACTGCTGCGCCAGCGTGCGCTTCTGGAGAGTAGCTATGAGTCATAACGCCTGGCATAACGCCCGCACCATGTATGAACAGGACGCCTGCGCCCAGGCGCTGGGGATCGACATCATCGACATGGACGATGGCTACGCGGTAGTGACGATGACCATCACCCCACAGATGCTCAACGGCCACAAAACCTGCCACGGAGGACAGCTGTTTTCACTGGCCGATACCGCTTTTGCCTACGCCTGCAACAGCCAGGGGCTGGCGGCAGTGGCGTCAGGCTGTTCAATCGATTTTCTGCGCCCGGGGTTTGCCGGCGACACGCTGACCGCCACCGCGCGGGTTAAGCATCAGGGCAAACTGACCGGCGTGTATGACATTGAAATTCAGAACCAACAACAGAAAACCGTTGCCCTGTTTCGCGGAAAATCTCACCGCATCGGCGGCAGTGTGACAGGAGAAGCCTGATGCGTGACGCTTTTATTTGTGATGGCGTTCGAACCCCGGTGGGGCGCTATGGCGGGGCGCTGGCCAGCGTCCGCGCCGACGATCTCGGCGCGGTGCCACTGCGTGCGCTGCTGGCCCGTTATCCGCAGCTCGACCTCGAGCGGATTGATGATGTGATCTTCGGCTGCGCCAACCAGGCGGGGGAAGATAACCGCAACGTGGCGCGTATGTCGCTGCTGCTGGCCGGACTGCCTCAGACGGTCTCGGGCACCACGCTGAACCGCCTGTGCGGTTCGGGTCTGGACGCGATTGGCTTTGCCGCACGGGCGATCAGGGCGGGTGATGGCGACATGCTGCTTGCAGGCGGCGTCGAGTCAATGTCCCGGGCGCCGTTTGTAATGGGTAAAGCCACGGCGGCGTTCCAGCGTCAGGCGGAGATTTTCGACACCACCCTCGGCTGGCGATTTGTGAATCCGCTCATGCATCAGCAATTCGGAACTGACAGCATGCCGGAAACGGCAGAGAATGTAGCTGAATTGTTAAATATCAGCCGGGCCGATCAGGATGCTTTCGCGCTGCGTAGCCAGCAGCGTACTGCTCAGGCACAGCAGAACGGCATTCTGGCGCAGGAGATTGTGCCGGTGCAGGTGCCCGGCAAAAAAGGAACGGTTACGGAAGTTTCGGTAGATGAGCATCCCCGTGCTGATACCACGCTTGAACAACTTGCCGCGCTGAAAACACCGTTTCGCAGGAACGGTGTCGTGACGGCGGGTAACGCCTCCGGTGTAAACGATGGCGCTGCGGCGTTGATCATCGCCAGCGAGTCGATGGCGCACGCGCAAGGGCTTGTGCCGCGCACGCGGATCGTGGCGATGGCTACCGCTGGCGTGGAGCCACGTCTGATGGGGTTAGGACCGGTGCCAGCCACCCGCAAAGTGCTGGAACGTGCCGGGCTCAGCATCAACGATATGGACGTGATTGAGCTTAACGAAGCTTTCGCTTCTCAGGCGCTGGGCGTGTTACGTCAGCTGGGATTGCCGGATGACGCTGAACACGTTAACCCGAACGGAGGGGCCATTGCGTTGGGCCACCCGCTGGGCATGAGCGGTGCCAGACTGGCGTTGGCCGCGAGCAATGAATTGCATCGACGCAACGGGCGCTATGCGCTGTGTACGATGTGCATCGGTGTGGGTCAGGGCATTGCCATGATCCTTGAGCGTGTTTGAGCGAATAACAGTGTGAGTACCCTACAATGACAAATACAACAAAGCTTGATCCGATCGAAACGGCCTCCATTGACGAATTACAGGCGCTGCAAACCGAGCGTCTGAAATGGACGCTGCATCACGCCTATAACAACGTTCCGATGTACAAACGCAAGTTTGACGCCGCGGGCGTTCACCCTGACGATTTTAAAACGCTGGAAGATATCCGTAAGTTTCCGTGCACCACCAAGCAGGACCTGCGTGATAACTATCCGTTCGATACCTTTGCCGTACCGATGGAGCAGGTGGTGCGTATTCACGCCTCTTCCGGCACCACCGGAAAGCCAACCGTCGTCGGTTATACCCAACATGACATCGACAACTGGGCCAACCTGGTGGCCCGTTCTCTGCGCGCCGCGGGCGGCAGTGCGAAAGACAAAATTCATGTGGCCTATGGGTATGGCCTGTTTACCGGTGGGCTGGGCGCGCACTATGGCGCAGAGCGTTTAGGGGCGACCGTTATCCCGATGTCCGGCGGCCAGACGGAGAAACAGGCGCAGCTGATCCGCGATTTCCAGCCGGACATGATCATGGTGACGCCATCCTACTGCCTCAATCTTATCGAAGAGCTGGAGCGCCAGATGGGAGGCGATGCCAGCGCCTGCTCCCTGCGTGTGGGGGTGTTTGGCGCAGAGCCGTGGACGCAGGCCATGCGCCGCGAAATCGAGAAACGTCTGGGGATCACCGCGCTGGATATCTATGGGCTTTCTGAGGTCATGGGGCCAGGCGTGGCGATGGAGTGTATCGAAACCGCCGACGGTCCGACCATCTGGGAAGATCATTTCTATCCGGAGATCGTCAACCCGAACGATGGCACGCCGCTTAATGATGGCGAGCAGGGCGAACTGCTGTTTACCACGCTGACCAAGGAGGCGCTGCCGGTTATTCGTTATCGCACCCGTGACCTGACGCGCCTGCTTCCTGGGACCGCCCGTACCATGCGTCGTATGGACAGGATCAGCGGTCGCAGTGACGATATGCTCATCATCCGCGGCGTCAACGTCTTCCCGTCCCAGCTGGAAGAGGAGATCGTGAAGTTCGAACACCTCTCCCCGCACTACCAGCTGGAGGTCAACCGCCGCGGCCATCTTGATTCACTTTCCGTGAAGGTGGAGCTCAAAGAGAGCAGTCTGACCCTGACCCACGAGCAGCGCTGCCAGGTGTGCCATCAGCTGCGCCATCGGATTAAATCGATGGTCGGGATCTCCACCGACGTGATGATTGTCAACTGCGGCAGTATCCCGCGCTCAGAGGGCAAAGCCTGTCGGGTGTTTGATTTGCGTAAAGTTGCGGCTAACGGTTGAGTTTCCCTCACCCCTCATCCTAACCTTCTCCACAGAGGGGGGAAGGGACGTTGTCTCCCTCTCCCTTTGGGAGAGGGCCGGGGTGAGGGGAATATGCTATGATTCATCCAGACCAAAAATAACAACAGAATGAATCACATGAATAAACTCGATGCCTTTATCCAGCACGCGGTTAGCTCGGTTCCCGTTAGCGGAACGTCGCTTATCTCCTCATTATACGGTGACGCGCTTTCACATCGCGGCGGCGAGATTTGGCTTGGCAGCCTCGCCGCCTTACTGGAAGGGATGGGGTTTGGCGAGCGCTTTGTGCGCACTGCGCTGTTTCGTCTTAACAAAGAGGGCTGGCTGGATGTGTCGCGCATCGGACGACGCAGCTTTTACCGGCTGAGCGACAAGGGGCTACGTTTGACCCGTCGCGCGGAGAGTAAAATCTACCGCGCAGAACTCCCGGCATGGGACGGTAAGTGGCTGTTGCTGCTCTCGGAAGGCCTGGATAAAACCACCCTTGCTGACGTCAAAAAGCAGCTGATCTGGCAGGGTTTTGGCACCCTGGCTCCCAGCCTGATGGCCTCCCCATCGCAGCATCTGGCGGATGTGCAGTCGCTTTTACACGACGCAGGCGTGGCGGAAAACGTCATCTTCTTCGAGGCCCATTCGCCGCTGGCGCTGTCCCGCGCGGCGCTGCGTGCCCGGGTCGAGGAGTGCTGGCAGTTGACCGAACAGAACGCGATGTACGAGACGTTTATCCACTCGTTCCGTCCTCTTCTGCCGCTGCTGAAAGAGGCCGCACCGGACGAATTAACGCCGGAACGCTGCTTCCAGATCCAGCTGTTGCTGATCCATTTTTACCGTCGCGTGGTGCTGAAAGACCCGCTGTTGCCGGAGGAGTTATTGCCTGCACACTGGGCCGGACAAAGTGCGCGACAGCTGTGCATTAATATTTATCAGCGTGTGGCACCGGGGGCGCTGGCGTTTGTCAGCGAGAAAGGTGAAACCTCCGTCGGCGAACTGCCTGTGCCCGGCACGCTCTACTATCAACGCTTTGGTGGTCTTACTATCGTATAAGGAGTGGAGATGCCCGTTTATCAAATTGACGGTCTGACGCCGGTGGTGCCTGATGAGAGCTACGTTCACCCGACGGCGGTGCTCATCGGCGACGTGATCCTGGGCAAAGGCGTGTATGTTGGCCCGAATGCCAGCCTGCGCGGCGATTTTGGCCGGATTGTGGTGAAAGACGGCGCAAACATTCAGGATAACTGCGTCATGCACGGTTTCCCGGAGCAGGACACGGTGGTGGAAGAGGACGGACATATCGGCCACAGCGCGATTCTGCACGGCTGTATTATCCGCCGTAACGCTCTGGTAGGGATGAACGCGGTGGTCATGGACGGCGCGGTGATTGGCGAAAACAGCATTGTCGGCGCGGCGGCCTTTGTGAAAGCGAAAGCGGAGATGCCCGCCAACCATTTGGTCATTGGCAGTCCGGCAAAAGCGATACGTGTGCTGAGCGAGCAGGAAATCGCCTGGAAGAAGCAGGGCACGCGTGAGTATCAGGTGCTGGTGGATCGCTGCAAGCTGACCCTGCATCAGGTCGAACCCCTGCGCGAAGTGGAGCCCGGTCGAAAACGTCTGGAGTTTGACGAGGATCTGCGACCAAAATCGGCGTCATGAAGGGGCGCGCACCTGCGGAAGTAAAGCAGCGCATCGAAAAAGGCCCCGTCAGGGGCCTGTGCATGTTTACGCTGGCCTGTTGCGTTGCGCGAAATCAGAACCGGTATTGCAGACCGGCGGTAACGGTATAGTTTTTGTTGGAAATGCCCGCCGCATCACCGCCAATTGACCCGGATTCGCCCGTGTTAGTATCAATAATCTGCGTGCCGCCTTTGCCCTCTTTGTAACGGCTATACGCGAACTCGGCAAAAACTTTGGCGTGTGGCGTGACGTAATATCCTGCATCCACTGACGCACCATAATAGCGAGAGTCTGAGGTTTTCTCGCGGAAGGTCAGGTCGCGCATATAGTGCTCGTCGTTATCATGAGCGCGCACCCAGTCACTGAATTTAAACAGGCCATTAAATTCGAAATTATTAATACGATACTGCCCCACAAGCCCAATATAAGGCATTGAGAAGCGCTGGCTATAACCAATGCCGCGTTCGCCCGCCGGGAAATTCCCCGTGTTGGTACCGTTATCATAATTATAAGAGCCACCGGTGGCCGTCCAGCTAAAACGGGTTTCCTGATAACCGGCAGTCACGCCCGCTTTATAGCTTTCGCCCTGCAATATCCAGCCTTTTACATTGAGATCGTATTCATTGGCATAATTGACGTTAGTTGCCGGATGCGTCGAATGATCTGTCCAGCTGGATTGTCTTTCGTTCATCCAGTCATAGTCATCCATATGACCCGAGCCGGATGCCAGCGAGGTCCAGCCGCGTGCGTTCAGGGTCAGGAAAGGGTACGCATCCCAGGAAATATCGCCTTTCAGGATGGCGACGTTTTTAATTTTCCAGTCCAGCTGGCTGATTTTTCTGCCTGTGACGTCGTCATACACCATTTCATGGGATTTCCCGCTGAGCATCCCGCCCGAGGCTGAAACGGTGACGCTGTCAGGTGAGAAATTCGGCGTAAATTGCGTTTCCCCTGCGTATACTGCGCCTGAAAAGGCGGCCATCATCGTCAGTAAAAGCGTATTTCTTGTCATTTTTATGTCCCTAATTAAAATTTAATAAATACCTTGCAATTAAATTTTAAAAGCCACGCAAATAACAATCAACTGCCAGTTTTAGTCATTATTCGCCTTTGCGTTGTATATTCCTTTCACAAGAAACGTCCCTGGGCGAGATAATATTGCCGTCCGGCCTCCGACAATTAGCGTGAATATCTTTAGCAGGATATTAATCAAAGTACGGTTTTAAAATGACTTCTGTCCAGTGCATAAAAGCTCTGACACGCTGCGATAAATTACGCCGATGGGCGACCACGAAAGCGGCATTAAGCGGTTCAGGAGGCAAATGGGGAAGCACTTCAACCAGCGCGCCGCGCTGGATATGGGGCGCCAGCGCGGAATACCCGCCCTGAATTAAGCCCAGACCCGCCAGCCCGGCTTCATGATAGGCCGGTACGCTGTTGACCCGCGCGGCGCCGGGTAACATGACGGACCGGTAGCCATCACCGTCCGGGTACTGCCAGCCATCAGGTCGGGCACCAAAATTTCGCATGTAATGCACCATTCGGTGTCCCTGACGAAGCAGGTCGTCAATCGTCTCGGGCACTCCGACGCGCTCCAGATAGCGTGGGCTGGCGGCGTTAATCATCCGTAACTGACCCAGCGGTCGGGCAATGAGGGTCTCATCAACAATGGGCCCAAAACGAATCACGCAGTCAAAGCCTTCCTGAACCAGATCGACTCGCCGGTCTGTGCTTGAAAGTTCTATTTCAAGTTCAGGATGCGCGTCCAGCAGTTGTGGAAGGGCGGGAATCACTACGCTTTGGGCCAACACTGCTGGCATATCGACGCGTAAACGTCCCCGCAGTGACATGCCGCCAGGCGCAAACATGGACTGCAGATCTTCTGCATCTGCTAACAAATCCCGGGCGCGGGAATAAAAAGCCCGACCGTCTTCGGTCAGCTGTACCGCGCGGGTAGTCCGGTGCAACAGCGTCGTCCCGAGGTCATGCTCAAGCTCACGTACGACCGTTGAAACACGGCCTTTCTTAATGCCCAGGCTCTCCGCCGCCTGAGTAAAGCTCTGCATTTCTGCGACGCGCGCAAAAATAGTCAGTGCATGCAGGTTTTTCATTGTTCACCTTCCGGGTAACAGTGCGTTATTTTTTGGGTGATTTATTCCCTTATTGATGACTAATAGAGTGTCTTCATACCGCGTAACGCTGTCAAACAGGTTGATGCGTTTTACACCACCGGCAACAGTCCTCAGGAAGGATAAAGAAGATGAATAAAGGTTATTTAATCGCCCACGTGACCGTCACAGATCCTGCTGCCTATGCAGAATATGCGAACGCTGCCGGGGAAGCGCTGCAGGGGTTCAACCCCCGGGTCATCGTCTGGTCAGGGGAATATGAAAATCTCGAAGGGGAGGCGCATGAACGCCATGTCGTTTTAGAGTTTGATTCGTATGCTGAGGCCAAACGTTTTTATAACAGTCCCGGGTACGTTGCCGCCAGAAAGCTGCGCGCGGGGGCGGCAACCGGGACATTTGTTGTGGTTGAAGGGGCTTAATCCTGCGCCAGCGGCAGGAAGGCGTCAGCAAATATGTCCGGCTCATACCCGGCTGAGGTAAAGAGATGATGACGTGATTCATCAATGGCCTCGCGAAGGCGGGTGATGTCTACCCCCAGCACGTTGCCGTCTTGCTTCACGATTCGTCCGGCAATCATGACGGTATGGATGTTGCTGCGCTCTGCCGCATGGACCACCGTGCCAAATGCATTGCCGGACGGATAGAGGTTGAGATCGCCGGCGTTAATAAGCACCAGGTCGGCCTGTTTACCCGGCGTCAGGCTGCCGATGCTCTCCTGTAACCCTGCACAGGCCGCACCATCGACGGTGGCTGCTTTCAGGAGCTGTTGGGTATGAAGCGTATTTACGGTGTGCGCTGAACCACAGCAGCGCTGCTGATGCATGCCCATGACGCGCTGGAGGTAAAAAGCCACGCGCATTTCCATAAACATGTCGCCGCTGTACGACGTTTCATTGTCAACGCTGAGGCCGGGGCTGATGCCGTGGCGCAGCGCGGACTGAAGGGCAAACATGCCGTCTTCAATCCCATAGTGCGCATCGGAGCGGGGGCAGACGTTCACGCGTACACCCGCGTCCCGCAGGATTTTCCATCCGTCGTCCGGCAGTGCGGTGCAGTGATTAAAAATATTGTCCGGTCCCAGAAGCCCCTGCTGATGCAGCGCCTCAAGCTGCGACGCCATTTCACCCCCAAAGAATTCGGTCACGATTGGCAACCCCAGCCTGCGGGCCTCCAGCCATCTCTCCGGCTCCAGCTGGGCCATGACCGCCAGCGAAACAAGACTTTCAGGGTTATTCTGGAAATACTTTTCTTGCAGGCGCTGCCAGTTACCGGGCCAGTGCGCGCGGTCCCATTCTCCGGACACCGGTGCACCGGAAGCGTGTACGGCGCGGATCCCCGCATCCAGCAGGGCCTCAACGGCCGCGTCCGAATGCGCAGCGGTGCGGCTGTTATGGGAATTATCAATCACCGTAGTGATACCGGCATCAATACACCCCAGGGCAGTGAGCAGGTTGCCGATATAAATATCGGCAGGGCGATAATACCTGGCGAACGAGAAGTGCGTGGCGTTGCAGTAATCTTCAAGCGTTTTGGCGTCGGGGTTAATGCGGCGCAGTTGTCCCTCCCAGGCATGGCGATGGGTATCCACCAGGCCCGGCATGGCAATCATATGTGTGGCATCTATTATGCGGGCGCCTTCTGCTGCCAGATTTTCACCAATGGCGACGATCTTTGCGCCTTCGATAAGGATATCGCCGCGCTCAAAATTACCCACCCTGTCATCCATGCTGAGCAGGGTTGCGCCCTTAATCAACGTGGCGGGTGGGGTTATGCTCTGATTGTTAATCATATTTCTCAGGTAATCGCTCATCTTCTTGTCCTTTGTCTCTTCATGGGTGAGAAATTACGCCACCCGATTACGGCGAAAAAGATGCTTAACGTGTTTTC
This sequence comes from Enterobacter sp. 198, assembly GCF_009025585.1. Taxonomy (NCBI): domain Bacteria; kingdom Pseudomonadati; phylum Pseudomonadota; class Gammaproteobacteria; order Enterobacterales; family Enterobacteriaceae; genus Enterobacter; species Enterobacter sp. 198. The sequence continues at coordinate 59,232 of NZ_WCIM01000021.1, forward strand.
ATTATTCATAATCTACGAAGAATAATGTGAGCGACGGTCGGGGGAGAAAAGATGGATCGTATTCAGGCAATGCAGATCTTCATGCGGGTAGCGCAGGCCGGAAGCTTTGTCCGCGCAGCCGAAACGCTTTCTCTGCCTTCGTCAACGGTCACCAGCAGCATAAAAAATCTGGAGAATTACCTCCAGGTGCGCCTGCTTAACAGAACGACAAGGCGGGTGAGCCTCACCGCTGAAGGTGTGCAGTATCTGGCGCAATGCCAGGAAATACTGGCGCTAATCGATCATGCCGAAACGAGCCTGACGGCGTCAGTCCGGCGCCCGCAGGGACGCTTGCGGGTGGATATGCCGGGCGGGATCGCGGATTTCATCGTGATGCCTCACCTGAAAGATTTTTACCGGCTTTATCCGGATATCTACCTGATGTTGGGCGTCAACGATCGGCAGGTTGATCTGGTGCAGGAGGGGGTGGACTGTGTGATCCGAACGGGGGATCTGAATAACTCGACTCTTGTTGCCCGTCCTCTGGGCCGGTTTCGCTGGGTGACCTGTGCCTCACCGGACTATCTCAGGAAGTTCGGTACTCCCCGCTCGCCAGACGACTTATCACAGCATCGGGCGATACACTATTTTTCCGATCAGACCCGACGGGCGGATGCGTTACGCTTTGTCCGCGGGACAGAGACGGTCTCCATCCCTGTCCGCGGCGAAGCGGCCGTAAATGCCACCGGGCTTTATATCAACATGTGCCTTGAAGGTTTCGGGCTGGCGCAGCTGGCTGAGAGTATTGTCTCAGCGCATCTGCGGGAGGGAAGGCTGGTTGAGGTTCTGGCTGACTGGCAACCGCCTTCGGTGCCCGTCACGTTGCTTTATCCCCATCAGCGCTTTCTCTCTCCCGCAGTGCGTGCCTTTGCAGACTGGATTGCCGGGCTTATCCCGGACGCCAGCCCGGCACCGTCAGGCGGCGGGTTTGATCCGAAACCAGATCGCATACATCGCAGGCAGGAAGACGAGGGTAATAATGGTTCCCCCTAGCGTTCCGCCAATCAGCGTGTAGGCCAGCGTTCCCCAGAACACGGAGTGCGTCAGGGGAATGAACGCCAGCACGGCGGCCATGGCCGTCAGTAAGACCGGCCTCGCGCGCTGTACGGTCGCCTCAACCACGGCGTGGAACGGATCGAGACCGTCCTTCTGGTTGTGATCGATTTGACCAATGAGTATCAGCGTATTTCGCATCAGGATCCCCGAAAGCGCGATCAGGCCGACGAGGGCATTGATGCCAAACGGCTGATTGAAAAGCAGCAGCGTAGGAACCACACCAATAAGCCCCAGCGGTGCGGTCAGGAATACCATGACCATGGCCGAGAGTGAACGCACCTGCAGAATGATTATCAGCAGCGTCAGGGCAATCATGATGGGGAACAGCGGAGCCATGGCCTGGGTGGCTTTGCCGGATTCCTCAATCGATCCCGCCATTTCGATGCGATAGCCAGGTGGAAGCGAATCAATAATGGGTTGCAGCTGTTTCATGATGGCGGTTGACACATCCGGGGGCTGAAGGTTTTCGGCAATGTCTCCCCGCACGGTAATCGTGGGCGTACGATCGCGACGGCGCAACAGCGGATCTTCCATTCGGATCTCAATCTCCCCGATTTGTGACAGCGGAACGCGTTGCCCGGCGTTACCCACCAGGGTAAAGCCCTCTATCTTCGCCGGATCAAGGCGGATATCACCCGCGGCGCGCCCCGTAACCTGTACCGAGCGAATATCTTCCCGCACGGAGGTGATGGGAACGCCCGACAGCAGGAACTGAAGCTGCTGGGCAACGGCGTTCGACGTTAAACCGGTAGCCTGCAGGCGGTTCTGATCGAGGGTGAAATGCAGGGTCGGTACGCGTGAACCCCAGTCGGTATTGACGGTTCTCATCATCGGGCTGGCCTGCAGCACACCTTTAACGTTATCTGCAATGTCACGCAGTTTATTGACATCCGGTCCCATTACTCGCCAGGCGACCGGGAAGGGAGAATAAGGCCCGAACACCAGCTGCGTGACCCGCACGCGTGCCTCCGGAGCCAGCCCGCGGGCTACCGCTTCGCGAAGGCGGAACTTAAGCGCCTCGCGTGACTTCTCGCTGTCCGTCATGACGACAACCTTCGCGAAAGAGGGATCGGGCAACTCAGGGGCCATCGCCAGATAAAAGCGCGGCGAACCCTGGCCAATGTAGGCGGTGACGATGCTGGCTTCAGGCTGTTTGCGCAGCCACGCTTCGATTTTCGCGGTGGCGGCGCTGGTTTGCTCAATCGATGTGCCATACGGCATCTGCACTTCCACCAGCACCTCGGGGCGGTCGGACGTCGGGAAAAACTGTTTCTTAACCAGCCCCATCCCCAGTACTGCGAGGGTGAAGATGGCCACGACGGACGCGGCGACGATCCATTTTCGGGCGATCACGCGGCTCAGGGTATGACGAAAACGGTTATAGCGCGGGGTGTCATAGATGGCGGCATGACCGCCTTCGACTTTTGCGATGTCCGGCAGGATTTTGACGCCCAGATAAGGGGTGAACACCACCGCCACAAACCACGAAGCTATCAGGGCGAGGCCGACTACCCAGAACATATTACTGGTGTACTCCCCGGCGGTTGACTGCGCAAAACCATTCGGCATAAACCCGATGGCTGTCACCAGGGTTCCGGCCAGCATTGGCGCGGCGGTATGGCTCCAGGCGTAGGCGGAGGCTTTAATTCTGTCGTAGCCTTCCTCCATTTTTACCACCATCATTTCGATGGCGATAATGGCATCATCAACCAGTAAGCCGAGGGCAAGAATAAGGGAGCCCAGGGTAACGCGGTCGAAGTTTATACCGGAGGCTTCCATCACGACAAAAACGACCGCCAGCGTCAGCGGCACTGCCGCCGCGACAACGATGCCCACGCGCCACCCCATACTGACAAAACACACCACCATCACCACCAGCAGGGCGACGAAGAACTTGATCATAAACTCATCGACCGACGAGCGGATATTCACCGACTGATCGGTGACTTTCGTCAGGGTCATCCCCAGAGGCATATTGGCATTGATGTTTGACGTTTCAGCATCCAGCGCTTTACCCAGCGCCAGGCCGTTCCAGCCTTCACGCATCACAATACCGAGCAGCAGGGTGGGTTCTTGCTGGTTACGGATCTGCAGGGTCGGTGGATCTTCATACCCCCGTTCAACCGTTGCCACGTCGGACAGCCGGAGCGTTTTGCCCTGTGCGATCAGGGGCGTATCGCGGATCTTCTGCAATTTATCGAAAGCGCCGTCGAGGCGGATAAAGATTTGCGCCCCGCGCGTTTCAATCGAGCCCGCCGCGGTTAATGCGTTCTGGCTGTTGAGCGTGGTGAAAATATCCTGCGGCGAGAGTCCCAGTGTCGCCAGACGGTCATGCGAGAAGGAGATGTAAATCCGCTCGGCCTGTTCCCCGATGATGTTCACTTTCTTTACGCCCGGAACGTGCAAAAGCTGCTGGCGCAGGGCTTCGGCGTCACGCACTAACAGACGCTGTGGTTCGCCTTTCGCTTTCAGTGCAAAAAGGGCAAAGGTGACATCGGAAAACTCGTCATTGATCATCGGCCCCATGACGCCCGCCGGAAGGTTTTTGGCTTCATCCCCCAGTTTCTTTCGCGCCTGGTAAAACTCTTCCTGAACCTGAGAAGGCGGGGTTTTGTCCTGCAATGACAACGTGATAAACGCCATACCGGGGCGGGTATACGTTTCCGTACGGTCATACCATTTGAGCTCCTGCAGACGTTTTTCCAGCGGCTCGGCGACCTGATCCTGAATTTCCTGTGCGGTTGCCCCGGGCCAGACGGTGATAACCGTCATTTGCTTAACCGTGAAGGGCGGATCTTCCGCGCGGCCAAGGCCAAAAAACGAGAAAATACCGGCAAGGGTAACCAGAATAATCAAGAACAGCGTGACCGAGCGCTCGCGTACCGCAAGCGCTGACAGGTTGAAACGACCTCCACTCATGGTGTCATCCCCGCCTGAGTGGCATCGCGCTGTTCCGCCAGCCGGACCGCTTCGCCTTCGTGCAGAAGATGGACACCTAACGCAACAATCTTCTCTCCGGGCTGTACGCCGCCGGTCACTCTGGCGATATCATCCCCTACGCTAAGCACCCTGACAGGCTGCCAGACGACTTTTGTCGGCTGAGCGGAAATACGCCAGACGCCAGGCCCTTTCCCCGCATCGTAGAGAGACGCCAGAGGAACCTGCATCACCCGGCTGTCGCCTTTGCCGTGTTCGATGCTCAGCGTCACGGTTGCCCCCAGCGGCGCGTTCGCCAGCGCGCCATCCAGCACGTATCGGGCCTCAAAGGTACGGGTGGTCGCATCGGCTGAATCAGACAGCAGGCGCAGCTTCGCGCTAACGGGCTGTTTTTCGTTACCGTAGAGCGTTGCCAGGGCTGTACTTCCTACGGCAGGGCGCAGGGTTTCCGGCAACTGGACCAGCGCCTCGCGCTGCCCCGCGCGGGCCAGACGGACCACCGCCTGCCCGGCGCTGACCACCTGTCCAGGCTCGGCAAGCGTCTCCATCACCACGCCGTCTGAATCGGCAAGTAGCACGGCATAACCGGTGGCGTTTTGCGCCACGCCTGCCTGTGCCCGGGCAGCGCTGAGCTCCGCTCTGGCGCTGTCGGCTGCGGCTTTAATCTGGTCGTATTCCGACGCCGACACTGCACCGGATGCCACAAGGCCGCGATAACGCGCCTCATCGCTGGACGCTTTACGCGCGCGCGCCTGGGCAGCATCCACCGCTCGCTGCTGGGCCTGCGCCTGTAATTTCAGATCAACAGGATCCAGACGCATTAAAGGCTGGCCCTGCTTAACGGTCTGACCCGTATCGACAAGACGTTCGAGAATTTTGCCCTGCACCCTGAAGCCTAAATCACTTTGCGTTCTTGCCACCACCACGCCGGTAAAGGCGCGTGACGTCTCGTTCGCAGGGATCACGGACGCAGACCTGACAAGCGGTGGCTGCGTGCGCGGATCGTCACTGGCGTGGTTATCGCCGCATGCCACCAGGGCAAACGGCAGGAGGCATACGGCAAGGCGGGCTGAATGAAGCCTGAGCATGGGAACCCTTATTACATTAACAGGACGGTATCCGCATTCTCATTCGGGTGACCAATAAAGTCAATGGTCACTAATCAGGGGGCCAGGCTTCGCAAAATCAGAGAGGAGAGGACAACCGCCGCGGTCGGGGCGGCTTCAAGGTTGTACTGCAGCTGAACAGGGTTAATGAAAGGGCACATCACCATATAGATCGCCAGTGTAGCTTCGTCCAGAGGGGTTTTTCTCTCGAACTCACCGGCTTTTCTGCCCTCGACAACAATGCTCTCAATCAGCTTCAGCAGACGTTCGGAATACCTTTCGGTTGAAGGCCACTTGTCCCGCGCGGCAACGGCGGCGATGTCGTAGAGTTTACGCTCATGGAAAAACAGTTCACTTCCCGCCTCGGTGAGCGCCCTGAACAGACGACGCAGCTTTTCGCTTGCGGATGGCGCATCAGCGATGGCTGCATTGACCGCCGCCATGATCATATCAAGACGGTTCGCGCAGATGACCTCGCCGATTGCCTGCTTGGAATCAAAAAACTTATAGATATAGGCTTTTGAAAAACCGATGGCTTTCGCAAGTTCGGCGACGGTGGTTTTTTCATAGCCGTAATGGCCGAAGTGCTCATACGCAGCTTCGACGATTTGCTCTCGGACCGTGTGATCGAGTGGACCACGTGTGGATGGGGTGTTCATGTCTTTAGTCATTATTTCAGCTTAGCGTGACAGGCTCCGATTGACAACGTGTGACCATTTGGTAATTAGGTCACATGGTTGAGTGGGCAGATGGCACATGCACAGTCGTCTGTGGAACCCGAGGGATAATACTCGTTAGCCCTGAGCCGTTAAGACTGCATCATCAACCAGGTCGGCTAAGTGTATCACTGTTTTTCGCGGGATATTGTCAGTCTTTGCGAGAGGTTGCGCGCGTTTCAGTGCAATTGTGCGGCACTGAAACGTCACGCTTTGACCTGAACGGGATTATGCGTCTGAACGCGTCCCCTGACCGGCGGGCTTAGGTCGTAATACTTTTTCAGCAATGATCGCCAGACGTCGGCGGGTGACAAACCGGTGTAACTGGCCCAGCAGCCAGTTGCCGCAGCCGGGGATCAGCGTATTGCGTTGCGTATCCACGGCCCGTAACGCCTGCGCGACCACGTTCTGCGCTGGCATTCTTTTGCCCACTGACGCTTCCTCGGCGTTCACCACCTCAAAAAAGGCGGTATCCGTTGCGCCGGGGCAAAGCGCCAGCACGCGGATGCCGTAAGCGCGGTATTCTCCCCACAGCGCGTTCGAAAAGGAGAGTAAAAATGCCTTTGTTGCCCCATAAATTGCCATATACGGATCCGGTTGCATGGCAGCGGTTGAGGCCACGTTAATCATCACGCCTGAACCTTTACGCAGCATGGCGGGCAGCAGGGCGTGCGCGAGTGCCACGGGGGCGACGCAGTTGACGTTGATCTCTTCACGCTGGCGCGCCAGAGATAGCTTTTCAAATCGCCCGTAGGTGGCAAACCCCGCGCTATTAATCAAAATATCGGGATAAAGCCGTAACGCTTCCAGCCGTTCCACAATGTGGGTAATGGCCTCAGGCAGCGTTAAGTCCTGCACGATAACGGTGAGTGATACGCCGTGCGTTTTCTGAAGCTCAGCCGCAAGCGCCTGCAGCGTTGCCTCGGAGCGGGCAACCAGGATCAACCCCACGCCACGGGCCGCGAGCTGGCGGGCGAACTCCCGTCCGATGCCCGAGGATGCACCGGTAACCAGTGCTGTTTTTCCTGTATAATCAAAAGAATTCATAACATAAATCCCGTTTTCCCTGTCTGTGCGGCACAGGATAAACCGTGTACTCAGGTACACGGTCAAGCGTGATTTTTACAAGGTGAGAACGACGCGATGAGGATCGGCGAGCTGTGTGCCAGAACTGGGTTATCGAAAGAGACGGTGCGTTATTATGAAAGGGCGGGCTTGCTGGAAAAAATTCCGCAGCCAAACGGCAGTAATAACTACAAAGTCTACTCGGCTGTGGATTTACAACGGCTGAAGCTGATCGGGCATGCCAAAATGCTGGGGTTTACCCTGGCTGAAATCGCCGATGTTCTGGCGGTCTGGGTTGATGATCGCTTTACCGCGGAGGAAAAACAGGCCGCTTTGCGACGCAAACTGGCGCAACTGGCGGAGAAAGAAGCGGCGCTGAATGAACTTCGGACCCGCTTGACCGATGCCCTTCATAAAGTCGGTCAGCCGTGTGTTGATGTATTTTAAACGGCCGACGCGGGCCGTTTAACGCAACCGGCGGCTTCACGACGTCATCAGCTCACCGCCTTCAGTCTTTTTAAGCCAGTCGATAAAAAACTGGCTAAATGCGGTGACCTGAAGCGGCTGGAGTTTCCGTTGCGGGTAGACAAACTGTAGCCCGACATCTTTGCGATCAAACCGGCTAAAGCCGGTGAAGCTCCCGGCAAGTAACACTTTCAGCCTACCTTTCTCGACATCGTCCTTCACGTCCCACCACGATTTGCCCGCAATGCCAGCCCCGTCGAGGGCCCACTGACGAAGCAGCGCCCCGTCATCACAGACCATGGCAGGCTCTACGCGAACGACGCGCTCTTTCCCCTCAACCTCAAACCGCCATTCATTCATCACCACCCCTTGCGACTCCAGCGCCAGACAGCGGTGGTCCGTCAGCGCGTCACAGGAGGCAGGGATACCCTGGTCGTTAAGATACGCTGCTGACGCGACCAGCACCCGGTGATTGGGACGGATATTTCTGACCACCAGGCTGCTGTCCGGCAGGTTGCCGAAGCGAATGCTCATATCCAGCCGGTTAGCGACCAGATCCTCTACGTGTTCTCTTAAGTAAACGAAAAATTTGATTTCCGGATGCAGGCGGGAAAATGCCATGACGGCGGGGCTGAGATACTGCCTGCCAAAGTCAGAGGGGGCGGAAAGACGAATGTTGCCGCTGAGCACGCCCTCTTTTTGTGCCAGTAACGACTCGGCATGATGCATCTCTTCCAGCACGCGCAGTGCCGCATGGTAAAACTCTTCGCCCGCCCGGGTGAGGGAGATAGCCCGCGTGGAACGGTGAAACAGGCGCGTCTGGTAGCGTTCTTCAATCGCTTTGAGGCGGGCGGTCATGGTGGCCGGGGAAAGTGACAGGCGGCGGCCAGCGGCGGAAAGCCCGCCAGCCTCGGCCACTTCAACCAGCAGCGCCATATCTTCGAGTTTACCCATTATTCATATTTTCCTAAAAGTGCATCTGATTTTAGTGTAATTATCAAAATCAGATGCCGCCTGTAAAGTGATTTCATCGTAACCACAAGGGACGTCCAGATGAACCAGACCTCACTTTTTGAACGCTACAGGTTAGGGGATCTCAACCTGAAAAATCGCATCGTCATGGCACCAATGACCCGTGCCCGCGCTCTTCAGCCGGGAAATATTCCCTCGACGCTGATGGCTGAATATTACCGACAGCGGGCCAGCGCGGGCTTAATCATCACCGAAGCCACGCAGATTTCGCCTCAGGGCCAGGGCTATTCATGGACTCCGGGGATCCATACGCCAGAGCAGGTTGCGGGGTGGCAACTCACTACCGGCGCGGTCCATCAGGCGGGAGGGGTGATTTTTTCCCAGCTCTGGCACGTGGGGCGGATGTCTCATGCGCGTTTTCACGAAGACGGACTGCCCGTCGCCCCCTCCGCGCTGGCACCCGATGCGAAAGTATGGGTGGTGAATGAACATGGCGAGGGTCAAATGGTTGACTGCCCGACGCCACGCGTGCTGTCGCGAAAAGAGATCGCGCTCGTCGTCGAACAGTACCGACAGGCGGCGCTCAATGCCGTTCAGGCCGGGTTTGATGGCGTGGAGGTGCACGGCGGAAACGGCTATCTGATTGATCAGTTCCTGAGAACCACGTCAAACATTCGCACGGATGAGTATGGCGGCAGTCTTGTGAACCGGATCTGCTTCGCGCAGGAGGTGCTCGATGCCATTGCGCAGGCCATAGGCGCTGAGCGCACCGGTATCCGGCTTTCGCCGTTTATTACACAGCGGGGAATGAACGATCCGCAGGTCATCGAAGCCATTCTCGCCCTCGCGGCCTGGTGCCAGCAACGAGGTATTGCGTTTATTCACCTGGCGGAAGCCGACTGGGATGATGCGCCGCAGGTTCCGGAAAGTTTCCGCAAAAAACTGCGCGAAACATTCCGTGGCACCCTGATCGTGGCAGGAAATTATACCCCCGAAAAGGCGGAAAAAATCCTCGCAGCAGGGTATGCCGATTTGATTGCGTTTGGACGCCCGTTTATTGCCAACCCCGATTTACCACAGCGGCTGGCGCATCACTGGCCGCTGAATGACGTCAGCGATCCCGCCACGCTCTTTGGTGGTACAGCTGTGGGGTATACCGATTATCCCACCTACAACCTGAGTGAGGAAAAATGATGACCCGTAAAACGTTAATTATTGGCGGCGCGTCCGGTATTGGTTTTGCTGTAGCCCGTGCCCTGGCAGAGCGCGGCGACGACATTATTCTCGCGGGACGCAATAAAGAGAAACTGAACGCTGCCCGCGCGCGGCTCAGTCCATCTCCCGCCTCTGTTGAGACCCTCGTCCTCGATATTAGCAATGAAGCAGAGGTGATCGCGTTAAGCGAAACGCTGGGTGAGGTCGACAATATTATTGTCACGGCCGGCTCTCAGGCACCGGGAGGGGCGCTTTCCAGCCTCGACCCTGGCGCGGCGAAACTGGCTTTTGATACCAAATTTTGGGGCAGCATGCATGTCGCCAGGTATCTGAGCGGGAATATTTCGCCCCGCGGTACGCTGACGCTGACCAGCGGATTTGTTGCACGCCGCGTGGTAGCGGGTGCCATAGTCAAAACCACCATGAACGCCGCCATCGAGGCGGCAACAAAAGTGCTGGCAAAAGAACTTTCACCGCGTCGCGTAAACGTCATCAGCCCGGGTCTGACCGATACCGAAGCCCACGCCGGGATGGATGCGGCTGCGCGGGAAAAAATGCTGACTGTTGCAGCACAGACGTTGCCCGCTAAAGCGTGGGGACGAGCGGAAGACGTTGCTCAGGGCTATCTCTTTGCCATCGATAATGCCTTTGTTACGGGCTCGGTGATTGATATTGAGGGCGGGGCATTAATTAACTGACCCCGTGTTGATCCGAATTGATTCCGGCAGTGAACATGCTGGCGGAAAACGTAATCACAGGTTGTAAGCGTTTATGCAATATTCAACATATGCACGTCCAGCTGTGCTGGCGTTAATTCTGGCTGGCGTATCCGGCGTGGCTTATTCGGCCCAGAGCGACCGGGTGAAACCGAATCTTCTTATCGTGGATAACACGCTGTCGCAAACGCAATTAACGGCGAGCGAACATGCGGCCGTTACGTATGCCACGTTCTGGGATACCGGCAAAGAGTCTCTGGCGCGGGAAGCGCTGGCGGTTAATTTTGTGGATAAAACCCCACCGGAAGGCCGTAAACAGGGGCCAGAGGGCGCCATTATGGCCTCGAGGGCATTTCGCACCGCGGTGCCGGATTTACGCTGCGAGGTGGAACAAATGATCGTTACGGGTAATCGTGTCGTGTCCCATTTGCATTTCCACGGTCATTTCAGCGGGACATTTGGCAAAATAAAAGGGCAGGGTCAGAACGTTGATTTTATCGCGACGGATATCTATGAGATCGGCAACGGTAAAATAGTTTCCAACTGGCATATTGAAGATAACCTGACGCTGATGAAACAGTTGGGTGTGATTTAAATAATAGTCTGCCTCTTTTTCGTGGTGTAAAAGATAAGCCCGCCCGGGTAACCGAAAGGTTACCCGGAGCGTATAACCCCCCGTAATGGCGAAGCATGATCCTGACGAAACCTACAGCCCCAGGTCGCTCAGTGAAGGGTGGTCATCAGGACGTCTGCCCAGCGGCCAGTGAAACAGGCGCTCAGACGCTTTTATCGGCATATCGTTGATGCAGGCGAAGCGGCGCTTCATCAGACCATCCGGCTCGAATTCCCAGTTTTCATTACCGTAAGAGCGATACCAGTTGCCTGAATCATCATGCCATTCATAGGCATAGCGCACGGCGATACGGTTTTCCGTAAATGCCCACAGCTCTTTGATCAGACGATAATCCAGCTCTTTTTTCCATTTGCGCTCCAGGAATGCCTGCGCTTCCTGACGGTTAGTGGCAAACTCCGCGCGGTTTCGCCACTGGGTATCCAGCGAATAGGCAAGTGCGATTTTGGCCGGATCGCGACTGTTCCAGCCATCTTCTGCCAGTCTGACTTTTTCGATGGCACTTTCACGCGTAAAAGGCGGTAAAGGGGGGCGTGTGTTCATTTCGGCTACCTCTGGTTGGTATTAGGTAGACAGGTCTGTCTACTGGTGTTAATCTAGGCCTGAAAAATAACGCTGTCAACCTGTCAATTGAGGCCGTCGATCTGTGAACAGAGTCAACTTGAATAACGATAAAACAATCAGTGTGAGGGAAAAAATATTGCTTACCGCGCACGATCTGTTTTATTCCAGCGGATTTAAAGCAACGGGCGTGGATACCATTATCAAGCAGGCTAAAGTCACGAAAGTGACGTTTTATCGCCATTTTCCGGGAAAAAGTTTACTGATTGTTGCCTATCTCCACTATCGACACGAAATATGGATTGACTGGTTTGAAAGCACGCTGCGTCGACATCTTGCTGCGGGCAAAACCCCGGCCAGTGCATTATCAGACACGCTGTATGAATGGTTTATTTCGCCGTTATTCCATGGGTGCGCCTTTATTAATGCCAGCGCAGAAGCAAAATCTGAAGAAAATGAAGGCGAAATAAAAGATATTTGCCGCAATCATAAAACCGAAACAAAGGCAAAAATAGCGTCCCTGACCGGCATAACCGATGAGAAAACCGTTAATGAAATCATGATGCTGATCGACGGCGCGATTATTCATGCGCAAATGGGGATCGCAGCGGATGAGGTCATAAGCTCATTGAAAAAGGGAGTAGAACGGCTGACAGAAAACGCCGCCTGACCCGGGGCACGATCGGCCGTCGACGAAATACGCTTAGCATGGAAGGGCTGGCGCGGAGCCTGGCAGTGAATGCCAGGCTCCTGCCTTTAGTCATCATCTTCTGCCCGTTCCGCCAGCGCCAGCGAGCTGGCACTGGCCGGATCAAACAGGGAAATACTCTCAATCTGATTCAGCATGATCACCTTTCTGAAGTCCATTGCGCTTCCGGGTTCTGAATCCAGAGTAATGTCGTGGCGGGCATACCATTTGCTGTAATTATTTTCGATGCAAATCCGCATTGTCTCTTCATCGCGATAGCCGCTTAGCATGGGGATCAGCACGATATTGGCGGTTTTTTCATACTCGAGCGTTGCGGTGTGGATCATGCCGACATAAATCCGTCTCGAGCGCAGCGTCACCTGCGCCAGCTCCCCTTGCTCCATACACTGATACAGCAGTTGTTCGATACCGCTCGACTGCGCGAGACGTTTGTAGAGCTTCTTCCTGCCTTCACCGTCCAGCCTGGCGCTGCCAGCCCAGTTAGAACGATAAAGACAAAACAGGATAGCGAAGGCCAGCATGACGACAACCGGTGCCTGAATACCTAAAAAGCTCCAGTTCATAAAATCTATTTGCCAGTCGGCATAGGTTTGCGCCGTGAAGTGGAAGGTGTTGTCGGCGGCAGAAAGTGCATAGAGCAACAGCCAGAGCAGCCCCGTGGCGATCACCCCTTGCAGAACGAAGATACAGCCATACAGGGCAACGAGAAAATAGACATCCCAGCCGAAAGATCGCTTGATTTTAAAACGGGTCGACAGGTCACGGCTGGTGTACCAGTACCCACAGACCATCAGCACCATAAAGATAGCCGTTCCCATATCAGGCCCTCTTCAGCGCGTTAACATGACGCAGGAAATCCTGTCGTACCTCGTTGCTCTTGTAGTTCACCGAGGCGTTCCCGTCCTGGTCGATGATGATGCGATCGCCATCCTCTACGGCTTCGATAATTTCCTGCTGGCTCATCACCTGGAGCAATGATTCCGGACTGGAGAAAAGTGACAGAAAGAAACGTTTCATCGCGGGGTTTCCTCATCCTTATGATTAAAAAGGATAAGTCTGGAAGAAGAAGGGGAAATGCGCCTTAAGGTAAAACTGAAAAGCAAAACGTGAAACAGGTGTGTCAGAAAATGTTCTGAAAAAAGCATCGGCAACACATGTGTAACTTTTTGAAAAATAATATAAATAAAAAATAGTTTTACACAAACTTGGACAAATAACGTTAATTGTGTAAGTTTTAATTATGCGATTACGCCACGTTGTTTACCGCCAGGATGTGACCCATGAGCACTTTGCCCTCTGTCGTGAGTCGGTTTGTTGAGTACTACACCGCACTGGATAGCCAGCCGCCCTCAGCGCTGGTTGGGCTTTATCATTCGGATGCCACGCTTATCGATCCGTTCGGCGAGCATGACGGGATTTTCGCGCTCCAGCGCTATTTCACCCATTTGCTGGCCAATGTAGAAAATTGCCGTTTTACCATTGATCCTCCGCTGTTCGGTGACCGCCGTTTCGTTGTCACGTGGATTATGCACTGGTCGCATCCGCGCATTGCCGGAGGCGAGCCGCTCGACCTGCCGGGATGTTCGGTGGTGGAGACCGAACATGGGTTGATTACTCGCCAGCGTGACTATTACGACGCCGGAGAGATGATCTACGAACACCTTCCGCTGCTCGGTTGGGCAGTGCGCGGCGTGAAGCGGAGGGTAAACGCATGAGCACGGTTCTGATTACCGGAGCAAGCTCGGGCATCGGCGCCGGGCTGGCGAAATCCTTCGCCGCTGACGGCCACACGGTTATCGCCTGCGGGCGCGATCCGGCGCGTCTGGACGCCCTGCATCAGCACAGCCCCACTATCACGGTTCGCCTGTTCGATATGACAGACAGGGACGCCTGTCGCCAGGCGCTGACGGGCTGCTATGCCGACCTGGTTATTCTCTGCGCCGGTACCTGCGAATACCTTGAGCAGGGCGTGGTGGATGCAGCGCTGGTAGAGCGGGTGATGACCACCAATTTCCTCGGGCCGGTGAACTGTCTGGCCGCGTTACAGCCGCAGCTGGTTTCAGGCAACCGCGTGGTGCTGGTCAGCTCCATGGCGCACTGGCTGACGTTCCCGCGCGCAGAGGCTTACGGCGCGTCCAAAGCGGCGTTGAGCTGGTTTGCCGACAGTCTGCGGCTCGACTGGGAGCCGAAAGGGATCGCCGTGACGGTGGTATTCCCGGGCTTCGTTGATACGCCGCTGACGCGAAAAAATGACTTTGCCATGCCGGGCAGGGTGAGCGTTGAGGAGGCCGTTCAGGCCATTCGGACCGGGCTGGCGAAAGGGAAAATGCAAATTGCGTTTCCGGTGGGGTTTGGCCTTATCTTGCGGTTGCTCTCAGGGCTTCCCGCATTTCTTCAGCGCGCACTGCTGCGCAGGATGGTGCGTTCATGAAGATTGCCATTATCGGCAGCGGCATCGCCGGGTTGACCTGTGCCTGGCGTCTTGCCGGTCATCACGAGGTGACGCTCTTCGAAGCGGGGGCCACTCCCGGCGGTCATACCGCGACGGTTGACGTGCCGACGCCACAGGGTACTTTCGCCATCGATACCGGTTTTATCGTCTACAACGACCGTACCTACCCACGATTTATGGGCCTGCTGAGCGAGCTGGGTATCAGTGGGCAAAAGACGCAGATGAGCTTTTCGGTGCATAACCCGCAAACCGGGCTGGAGTACAACGGACACACCCTGACCTCGTTATTTGCCCAGCGTCGAAACCTGGTGAACCCGTCGTTCTGGCGGCTGCTCGGGGAGATTGTCCGCTTTAATCGCCTGGCGAAACAGGCGCTGGAGAGCGAGCCAGACCCGCACGCGACGCTGCAGACGTTTTTGGAGAGACACCGCTTTACGCCGTTTTTCGCGCGTCACTACATTCTGCCAATGGGGGCGGCCATCTGGTCATCGTCGTTGCAGGAGATGAAACGTTTTCCGTTGCCGCTCTTTTTGCGTTTCTTTGACAATCACGGCCTGCTGGATGTGACGCATCGTCCGCAGTGGTACGTCGTGCCCGGAGGTTCGCGGGAATACATCCGCGCCATGCTGGATAAACTCGGTGACCGCCTGACGCTGCACCTCAACGCCCCGGTGCAGCGGGTGATTCGTCAGCAGAATGGGGTAACGATCCAGCTCGACAACGCGAGCCACAGCGTTGATCAGGTGATTTTTGCCTGTCACTCCGGGCAGGCGCTGGCGATGCTTGACGCGCCGAGCGCGGCTGAGCAGGACGTGCTGGGCGATATCGGCTGGCAGCGTAATGAGGTGGTGCTTCACAGCGATCCGCGCTGGCTACCGGTACGTCAGCGTGCCTGGGCGAGCTGGAACTACCGTCTGAGCCAGCAGGATCAGGCCAGCGCCTGCGTCACCTACAACATGAATATTTTGCAGGGGTTGCCTGCGGGTAGCCCGTTGTTCTGCGTCACCCTTAATCCGGACATCCCCGTGGATGAACGCTTCGTTCTGAAACGCTTTGTCTATGAACACCCGCTGTTTAACCCCAAAAGCTGGCGTGCACAGGCGCGTCGCGGTGAGATTAACGGCCACCAGCGTAGCTGGTTCTGCGGCGCTTACTGGTACAACGGCTTTCATGAAGATGGCGTGCGCAGTGCGCTGGACGTGGTGAATGCGATAGCCGCCGGGGAGGGGAACTGAAATGAACAGCTGCCTCTATCACGGTGTATTACGCCATCGTCGCTTCCGGCCGAAAGCGCACCAGTTCCGCTACAGCGTCTTTATGGCCTGGCTCGATCTCGATGAGCTGGAGACGTTGCCCGCGGTCGGGGTACGTCGCAATCGCGTTGCCGCCGCCTCGTTCCATGATGCAGATTATCCGCTGGGCACGCCGCTTAAAGAGAATGTCCTCACCAGGCTTGAAAGCCTGACCGGAGAACGGCCGCAGGGGCGGGTTATGCTCCTGACGCAGCTGCGCTACTTCGGATTCCATTTTAATCCGGTCAACTTTTACTACTGCTATGACCGGGCGGAGACGCTGCGCTGGGTGCTGGCGGAAGTTCGCAATACCCCGTGGAATGAGCGTCATTACTACGCGGTGAATGGGCAGGATGCGCGTCCCACAGAAAAAGCGTTTCATGTTTCCCCTTTTAACCCGATGGACATGGTTTACCACTGGCGCTTTAACCCGCCTGACGACTCGTTGCATATGCACATTGAAAACCATCAGGAAGCGAAGGTGTTTGACGCCACGCTGGCGCTACGCCGGGAGCCGCTTACCCGGGCGGCACTGCGGTCGCTGCTGCTGCGCATTCCACTGATGACCCTCAAAACCGTTTTCGCTATTTACTGGCAGGCGCTGCGGCTGTGGCTCAAGCGCGTGCCGCTGTATAACCATCCCGTCAGCAGGAGTGAACGCTCATGACCGATCCCGTCTTTGCGCTTGAACCCGATATCCCGCGCAACGTCCGCATCGCGCGCTGGCTGCTGTTTCGTCTGTTAAGCGGTATCCGCGGCGGCTCGCTGACCCTGCGTGAGGGTGCGCAGACGTTCCATTTCGGCGAGACATCCGCTGCGCTGCATGCTGACGTTCAGATCCTGAGCCCGGGCGTGTACTGGCGTGTCTTAATGGGGGGTAGCCTCGCCGCCGCTGAGGCCTGGATGGATGGCGAATGGGAAACCACACAGCTCACGCCATTGCTTGAGATCCTGGCGCTTAACGGGCAGGTGCTTGGCCGGCTGGAAAAGGGATTTCGCCTGTTCAGCAGGCCGCTTGAACGGCTTCGTCACTGGACGCGGCGAAACTCACGCGCCCAGGCCCGCGAAAATATTGCCGCGCATTACGATCTGGGTAACACCTTCTATGCCCATTTTCTGGACAACGAGTTGCTTTACTCCAGTGCGCTGTTCACCGCAGATGAGCAGGATCTCACAGCGGCTCAACAGGCCAAAATGGCTCGCCTGTGCGAT
This sequence comes from Enterobacter sp. 198, assembly GCF_009025585.1. Classification (NCBI taxonomy): domain Bacteria; kingdom Pseudomonadati; phylum Pseudomonadota; class Gammaproteobacteria; order Enterobacterales; family Enterobacteriaceae; genus Enterobacter; species Enterobacter sp. 198. The sequence continues at coordinate 76,376 of NZ_WCIM01000021.1, forward strand.
CAGCTGGCGCTGAACGCCAATGATCACCTGCTGGAAATTGGCACCGGCTGGGGAGCGATGGCGGAATATGCCGCCCGTCATTATGGCTGTCGGGTGACCACCACGACGCTGTCGCAGGAGCAGTATCTCTGGGCGAAAGAACGGATTGTCCGCGCCGGGTTGCAGGATCGCGTTGAGGTACTGCTGTGCGATTACCGCGACCTCACCGGAGAGTACGACAAGCTGGTCTCGATAGAGATGATTGAGGCCGTGGGGCAGCGCTATCTGCCAACTTTCTTCCGCACCTGTCAGGCCAGGCTGCGACCGGGAGGTCGTATGGCAATACAGGCCATCACCATTCAGGACCAGCGCTATCGCGACTACAGCAAAAGCGTCGACTTTATCCAGCGCTACATTTTCCCCGGCGGTTTTTTACCAAGCATCACCGCCATGAATGAGCTTATGACGCGCCACACCGATTTCGTGATGCGCAATCTCTTTGATATGGGGCCCGACTATGCCCGCACGCTGGCTCTCTGGCGCCAGCGCTTCGTGCATGCATGGCAGGAGATTGAAAAGCTTGGGTTCGATGAGCGGTTTCGTCGGATGTGGCTGTACTACCTCGGCTACTGCGAAGCCGGGTTTAACGCCCGCACCATCAGCGTGGTGCAGCTGACCGCCGAGCGCGTATGAAACATTATTTGCAGGTCTTTCTGCTGGCTATCGCGTTCGATTTTTACTGGGCGCTGGTGGTGCTCTTTCGCGAGCAGGGCCTGATTATCTGGATCGTGCTGGCGGTTGTGGCCTGCCTGCTGTTGCCGTCCGCGTACCGACTTTACGCCATTGCGCTGGCCGCGGCAGGGAGCCTGCTGGATACGCTCTGGGCGTTGACGGGCCTGCTTGCGTTTACGGGTGAGTCACTGATGCCGCTGTGGATGGTGGCATTGTGGCTGATGTTCGCCACCGTCTGGACTCAGCTGACGCGCACAACAACATTACCCGGCTGGCTGCTGACCCTGCTGGCAACCGTGGGCGGGCCTGTCGCCTATCTGATTGGCGAACGGCTTGATGCCATTACTTTTCTGGAGCCGACCTTTATTGTCATCAGCTGGATGGCACCGGGCTGGCTGGTATTGATGCTGTTTTTCCATCTGCTGGTGGGGAGACAAAAATGAGAGCTGCGGCACTGCTTCTCTTACTGATAATCCTGTCCCCCGTGGCTCAGGCTGCCGACTGGCTGACCTGGCGCAAGGTCGGTGACGCCACGCTGACCTGGGGGCCGTTCACCGTCTATACCTCACAGCTTCGCACGCCGGAGGGACGTTACAGCGGGGAGAACGGGGATCGGGCGTTGATCATCACTTACGCGCGTGAAATCGACCGTGAAGACCTGGTTGAGGCAACGCGCGATCAGTGGCAGGCGCAGGGGATCCTCGAGCAGGAGCCCCAAAGCGCAGCCTGGCTGCGTATGCTCCAGTCGCTCTGGCCCGATGTTGGGCCGGGCAGCCAGCTGGCGTTTGTGGTCACCGACAGGCAGGGGCAGTTCTGGTACCGCGCTTTGGCGACGCAGAAAGACTTTATTCCGCTGGGACCACGTCAGTCCGCCGCGTTCAGCACGCGCTTTCTGGCAATCTGGCTCAGTCCCCGCACGCAATATCCCGCGCTGCGTCAGCAGCTGACAGGAGGGCAACAATGAAACGTATTCTGGTCATCGCGCTGGCGGTAACGATGCTGCTGGCCGGCTGCAGTACAGAGGTGACGGAATACCGTCAGCAGCAGCCGAAGCTGGATATCTTCCACTATTTTCAGGGGAAAACCGAAGCGTGGGGCATGGTGCAGGATCGCAGCGGTAAACAGTTGCGCCGGTTTCACGTTGAGATTGCCGGGGACGTTATCGGCGATACGCTGACGCTCAATGAACATTTCGTCTATGACGACGGCGAAAAGCAGCAGCGGGTATGGCATATCCGACGGATGGGGGGCGATCGCTACGAAGGCACGGCAGGGGATATCGAAGGGGTGGCGACCGGGCAGGCGGCGGGAAACGCCTTCAACTGGCATTACAGCATGCAGGTGAAAGCCAATGGCAGCACCTGGCTGCTGCACTTTGACGACTGGATGTACCTGCAGGATGAAACCCATCTGTTCAATAAAACAGAGCTGAAGAAACTGGGCGTCACCGTCGCCACGGTGACGCTGTTCTTTACCCGCAAGGCGTGACGTTACTCGCTCCTGGGTGCCGGTTCGGCGGGGGTTTTGCTGCTGAGGTAGATGAAGATCAGCGCAATGGCCAGGCAGACGATGGCCCCGAGACGGCTCAGCGAAAACGGAATGACGGCGTTACCCAGCCAGCCAAAGCTGTCAATCAACATGCTCATGGTGAGCTGGCCGAAGATCACCGCGACCGTGGCAACGGCGGTACCGATGCGTTGTACCGCCAGTACCATTATCACAATGTAGGGCACGCCGAACAGGGCACCGAGCAGCTGCCATTTGGGCACGTCCATCAGGGTAACGGCCTGTTTGGGTTCAAAGAAGAAGATCAGCAGGGCGGTGACCAGCGCACCAACGGAAAACGTCAGAAACGCGCTTTTAAAGACGCCCACGCTGCTTCCCAGCTGTCCGTTGATGGCGGCCTGGATGCTCAGCGTGGCACCGCCACACACTGCCAACATAATCATAATCAGTGTCATTTTGTTACCCCTGTGCAACCAGAACCAGCGCGGCAATGATGAAAAGCAGCGCGATGATGCGTTTACCGTTAATCTTTCTGGGCGTGGTGCCCAGCAACCCATAGTGGTCAATGATAAGACTCTTAAAGACCTGACCTGCCAGAATGCCAATCATCGTCAGGGCAATGCCGATGGCCGGCGTGGCGAGGGTCAAAATGACGACGTAAACGGGCCCGAGTACGCCGCCGAGCAGTTGCCATGCGGGCTGTGCGAAAAACGACGGACTGTTACGCGGGCTGAAAAACAGCATCAGCAGAAACGTCAGCGCGGCACCTGTACCGAAAATACTGAACGTGGCCCATAAATCGCCGACTTCCCCACCCAGTGGCCCCAGCAAGCCAGCCTCTACGGAGAGGCCCATGCCGCCGAGAATAACCAGTAAAATTAACATCCATTGCATATTCATTATCTCTACGTTCTGAAGGTGAAACAGACTAGCCCTGAACATCGATGAGAAAAATGCCATAATGCAGGAAACACCTTTGCAGGAAATGCACTAATGGTTGATGCCGGAAATATGAATATCCGCTCGCTGCGGGTTTTTATTGCGGTTTACGAAGCGCAAAACTTTTCTGTGGTCGCCCGGCGGGAGGGGATGTCTGCCTCGCAGGTTTCACGCGTTATCCATCAGCTTGAGGATGCGCTCGGCCAGCAGCTTTTCTATCGTAATACCCGGGCGGTGATCCCAACGGAAAGCGGCCACCTTTTTATCCGCTACGCCAGAGCGATGGTGGAAAGCCTGGAGGAGGCGCGTCGGGAGCTGGATGAGCGTTCGACGGAGCCTTCCGGGACGCTGCGCATAAATGGCCCGGTGTACTTTGGGCAGCGACACGTTGCCCCGGGCCTGCCTGCACTGGCGGCGCGGTATCCCCGGCTGAATATAGAGCTGACGCTGACCGATGACTTTATCGACCCACACAAAGATGCCGCCGACGTTATCTTTCGCATCGGCATGCTGACGGATTCAACCTTTCACGCGCGGGTTTTTGGCCAGCAGCGTTACCATCTGGCCGCGTCGCCGGACTATTTGCGAAAACACGGTGTGCCAGACGGGCCGGATGACCTCAGTCGTCACCGGTGCCTGGTCTACCGCGGGTCGTCAGGTCCCAATCGCTGGCTGGTGCGAGGTCAGGGGGACGCCTGGGTGCATTACCCCGTGGTGCCGCTGATGACCTCCAATAATGCGGAGTCGCTGCTCATTGCCGCGCTGGGCGGGATGGGGATCGTGCTGTTTCCGGACTGGCTGATTGGCGACAGACTGCAGAAGGGGGAACTGGTCGCACTCCTCGCGGAACGGGAGTGCGCCATAAATACCGAGCCGCTGAACATTGCGGCGATCTATCCTCACGCCCGTCATCCGCCCCTGAACGTCAGGGCGGTGATTGATCATTACGTGGCGCTTTTCGGCACCCCGCCTTACTGGCAGACGTAGCGATTACGCGCCGAGTTCTTTACGGATAATGTCGGCGCCGGCGCTCAGGGCGTTGAGCTTTCCGTTGGCAACCTGACGTGAGAGAGGGGCCATCCCGCAGTTTGTTGATGGCCACAGCTTGTCGGCATCGACAAACTGCAGCGCTTTACGCAGCGTATCGGCCACTTCCTCTGGCGTCTCAATGGTATTGGTCGCCACGTCAATGGCACCCACCATCACCTTTTTACCGCGGATCAGTTCCAGCAGGTCCATCGGTACGCGGGAGTTGTGGCACTCCAGCGAGATGATGTCGATATTGGACGTCTGCAGTTTAGGGAAGGCTTCTTCATACTGCCGCCATTCTGAACCGAGCGTTTTTTTCCAGTCGGTATTGGCTTTGATGCCATATCCATAGCAGATATGGACCGCGGTCTGGCAGCGTAGACCTTCGATGGCACGTTCCAGCGCGGCAATACCCCAGTCGTTCACCTCATCAAAAAACACGTTAAAGGCCGGTTCATCAAACTGGATGATATCAACGCCTGCCGCTTCTAACTCTCTCGCTTCCTGATTGAGAATTTTGGCAAATTCCCAGGCCAGCTTTTCGCGGCTTTTATAGTGAGCGTCATAGAGAGTGTCGATCATGGTCATCGGGCCGGGCAGAGCCCACTTGATCGGTTTATCCGTGAGCTGACGTAAATACTTTGCGTCATCAACGAACACCGGTTTTTGACGCGCGACGGCATCCACCACGGTCGGCACGCTCGCGTCATAGCGGTTACGAATTCGCACGGTCTGGCGGTTCTCAAAATCAACGCCGCTGAGGTGTTCAATAAAGGTGGTGACGAAGTGCTGACGAGTCTGTTCCCCGTCGCTGACAATATCAATGCCCGCACGGATCTGCTCATCCAGAGATAAACGCAGCGCATCCTGTTTACCGGCAAGTAATTCCTGATCCTGCAATTTCCATGGCGACCAGAGCGTTTCGGGTTGCGCAAGCCAGGTTGGCTTAGGCAAACTGCCAGCCGTTGAAGTCGGGAGCAATGTTTTCATAGTAGAAGACCTTTATTATCGATTAATTAAAGCGTGTTGTGACCTGACCACTGCTCAAGAAGAGGTTTATAGGGCTTGATGAAATACGCTTCCGTAAATTTGCCCTGTTCAATTGCCAGCCGGCTGCGTTCTTCGCGGTCATAAACAATTTTTGTTAATGAATGATCCTCATGATTCAGATCGGGCTGGAAGCATTCCCCGGCGGTCGAGTTCGCATTGTAAATTTCAGGACGATAAATTTTCTGGAAAGTCTCCATGGTGCTGATGGTGCTAATCAACTCCAGGTTGGTGTAATCCCGTAATAAATCGCCGGTGAAATAAAACGCAAACGGCGCTGCGCTATTCTCAGGCATAAAGTAACGAACCTGCAGACCCATTTTCCCGAAGTACTGCTCGGTTAAGGATGTACCGTCCGGACGATACTCGATGCCCAGCACCGGGTGCTGGTTGCCCGTGCGGCGGTAGGTGTCTTTGCTGGAGACGCTCAGGCAGATCACCGGTGCCTTTTTGAAGTTCTCTTTGTATTCAGGTGAGTTAACGAAATGCCGGAAAATAGTGCCGTGCAGCTCACCAAAATTATCCGGGATCGCGAAGCGGGACTGATTTTTATTGTGCTCCGGCAGCAAGACGCTGAAATCATAATCGCGGACATAGGACGAGAAATTATTTCCAACGATACCGTCGATGCGCTCATGGGTCTTTTTATCAACGATCGTTGTCTGCAATATTTCGATAACCGGGAAGGGCTTCTCAGCGCCGATATGCAAATCCACAGAAATAATGTCCAGTTCGAGCGCATAGCGTTCGGCTTTTGGGTTATCCCAGCGCGCTAACGCGTTAAAACGGTTATTCATCATCACCAGCGTATTACGCAGGTTTTGCTGGCGTTTTTCGCCACGGGCCAGGTTGGCGAAGTTGGTGGTGGTACGCGTATTTTCTGAAGGGTTATAATTTTCATCAAAGCAACTACGCTTAAGGCTAAATGTAAAAGCATTACTCATCGTCGTTATACATCCTAAGTTCTTGTTGCTAAGAAGTTACCAATGCATAATTTATGCCTGAGCCCGTGACGGAGGGGAAGTGACTTAATTTCACTGCAACATGAGCTATCTTCATGAACAGCGCCTTTCCAGGTATAATCCCCAAAATTTCAATACGGTTTAGAAACGATCATGACGAAACTCACCCTACAAGAGCAGATGCTGAAAGCAGGCTTAGTCAGCAGTAAGAAGATGGCTAAAGTTCAGCGCACGGCCAAGAAATCGCGCGTTCAGGCCCGTGAAGCAAGGGAAGCAGTAGAAGAGAATAAAAAAGCGCAGCTCGAGCGTGACAAGCAGCTGAGCGAGCAGCAGAAGCAGGCGACGCTGGCGAAAGAGTTTAAAGCGCAGGTCAAGCAGCTGATCGAAATGAACCGCATCACCGTGACCAGAGGCACCATCGCCTTTAACTTTACCGACGGCAATCTCATCAAAAAAATCGAGGTCGACAAGCAGACGCAGGCCCAGCTGATCAATGGCCGCCTGGCGATTGCGCGTCTGGTGATTAATGCCAATGGCGACTGCGACTATGCGATTATCCCGGCAGTGGTGGCCGATAAAATCGCCCAGCGCGATGCCGAGAGTATCGTGTTAAATAGTGCCCTGAGTCAGGAAGAGCAGGATGAAGACGATCCGTACGCAGATTTCAAAATTCCTGACGATTTGATGTGGTAAGCAGCGCTTAAAACGGTGCGGCGTGACGGGCGTTAATTGCCTCTGCGCTCACCGGATGCACAAAATCCAGCTCACTGGCGTGCAGCATCAGCCGCGGTATCGGTTCGGTGCCCGGCAGTGCAAGACCACCATACAGATCGCAGCCTAAAATAGGGTAGCCCAACTGCTGGCAGTGAATACGCAGCTGGTGGGTTCGCCCGGTCTCCGGGGTCAGTCTGACCCGCGTCAACGGCAGTTCCGCATCATAAAACCGGTCCACCACCTGATAGCGTGAGCGTGCGGGCTTGCCGGTAATCGCACAAATCGACATCAGCGGGAACAGCGCCGGATCTTTAGCAATCGGGGCATCAATCACGCCCTCGTCGTTTTCCACATGCCCGCAAAGCAGGGCACTGTATACCTTTCGCACGGCGCGCTGGCTGAACTGGTGACAGAGAGCGGCGTTAATCGCTTTATTGCGCGCAATCACCATCAGCCCGGATGTACCGAAATCCAGACGATGCACCAGCGTGCAGCCGGGAAACGTCTGTACCAGTCGATAATGCACGGAATCGCGGTTTTGCGGATTTTTGCCTGAAAGGCTGAGCAGACCGGAAGGCTTATTAATCAGGACCAGATGTTCGTCCTGCCAGAGGATCTCGATCTCGTCGTAACACGGTGGGGCAATAAAAGAATCTATAATCGCAGACATCAGACGGCCCGACAGAAGAGTGGGTGCGGATGATAGCGAATTTTTAGCGGTGGGGACAGAAAGAAACCCTCCCACCAGGCGGTGAGAGGGGGATGATTAAGCGGCTACGAGGCTGTCGATAGCGGCTTTCGCGTCGGTCTGCGCTTTGGTCGCAACTTCCGGGCCGTAGGCAATACCTTCAGCAAACACGAAATTCACGTCGGTAATACCGATGAAGCCCAGGAACAGAGTCAGGTACGGTGCAACCAGGTCAGTTGGGGTGTCTTTGTGAATACCACCACGGCTGGTCAGTACAATCGCACGCTTACCTTTCACCAGACCTTCAGGACCGTTTTCAGTGTAACGGAAGGTTACGCCGGCACGGGCAACCAGGTCGAAGTAGTTCTTCAGCTGAGTAGGGATGTTGAAGTTGTACATTGGCGCGTTGATCACGATAACGTCGTGCGCCTGCAGTTCAGCAATCAGCTCGTCAGAGAGGGCCAGGGCTTCCTGCTGACGTGGCGTCAGGGGAGCGTCGCCTGGACGCAGCGCACCAACCAGTTCGCCATCCAGCACAGGAATCGGGTTTGCAGCCAGGTCACGCACGGTGATTTCATCAGCAGAATGCTGTTCACGCCACTGTTCAACGAAGTAGTCAGAGAGCTGACCAGACTGTGAGTACCCTGCCAGAATACTGGATTTCAATACTAATACTTTGCTCATGGGTGATTCCTGTTTTTGCATTTGATTGAAGGGGGTTGCCCCGTTGCTTGTTGACACTCTATTCACAATCCTGTCGCAGGGATAGCGCAATATATCGAAGTCTATGTTCGAATTTTTTGAATAAGGCACTCAAAGCGCCAATGTGATACTCTATAGCAATCATTAAAAAGAGATTTTACCCGGCAGTGCACTGCCCGTTAACGCTATGACAGAACAACAAAAATTAACCTTCCCGATGCTCCTGCAACAGCTTGATTCACTGATGCTGCGTGATAAACAGCGGTTTGCCCGCCGTCTGCACGGGGTGAAGAAGGTTAAAAATCCTGATGCACAACAGGCCATTTATCAGGAGATGGCGAAAGAGATTGAACAGGCGGCAGGGAAAGTCGTGCTGCGCGAAGCCGCACGTCCGGAGATTACCTACCCGGAAAACCTGCCGGTCAGTCAGAAAAAACAGGACATTCTTGACGCCGTGCGCGACCACCAGGTGGTGATTGTTGCAGGGGAAACCGGTTCAGGGAAAACCACTCAGCTGCCGAAAATTTGTATGGAGCTGGGGCGTGGGGTGAAAGGGCTGATTGGTCACACCCAGCCGCGTCGTCTGGCGGCGCGTACCGTGGCGAACCGTATTGCCGAAGAGCTGCAAACGCAGCCCGGTGGCTGCATTGGGTATAAGGTGCGATTCAGCGACCACGTTAGCGATAACACCATGGTCAAGCTGATGACTGACGGTATTCTGCTGGCGGAAATCCAGCAGGATCGTCTGCTGATGCAGTACGACACGATCATTATCGATGAAGCGCACGAACGCAGCCTGAATATCGACTTCCTGCTCGGGTATCTGAAAGAACTGTTACCGCGTCGCCCGGACCTGAAAATTATCATCACCTCCGCCACCATCGATCCGGAGCGTTTCTCAAAGCATTTCAACAATGCGCCGATTATCGAGGTCTCTGGCCGAACGTATCCGGTGGAGGTACGCTATCGCCCGATAGTGGAAGACGCGGACGATACCGAGCGCGACCAGCTGCAGGCCATCTTTGATGCCGTCGACGAGCTGGGAAATGAAAGCGCGGGCGACATTCTGATTTTCCTGAGCGGCGAACGGGAAATTCGCGATACCGCTGACGCCCTCAGCAAGCGCGATCTTCGCCATACCGAAATTCTGCCGCTGTATGCGCGCCTGTCAAACAGCGAACAAAACCGCGTGTTCCAGCCGCACAGCGGACGTCGTATTGTGCTGGCCACCAACGTGGCGGAAACCTCGCTTACCGTGCCGGGCATCAAATATGTGATTGACCCGGGTACGGCGCGTATCAGCCGCTACAGCTACCGCACCAAAGTGCAGCGCCTGCCAATTGAGCCGGTTTCTCAGGCTTCCGCTAATCAGCGTAAAGGGCGCTGCGGCCGTGTGTCGGAAGGGATCTGTATTCGCCTCTATTCCGAGGACGATTTCCTGTCGCGACCGGAGTTTACTGACCCGGAAATTCTGCGCACCAACCTGGCGTCGGTCATCCTGCAGATGACTGCGCTAGGGCTTGGCGACATCGCCGCGTTCCCGTTTGTCGAAGCGCCGGACAAGCGCAACATTCAGGACGGCGTGCGCCTGCTGGAAGAGCTGGGTGCCATCACCACCGACGAGCAGGCTAGCGCCTACAAACTGACGCCGCTGGGCCGTCAGCTCAGCCAGCTGCCGGTTGACCCGCGGCTGGCGCGCATGGTGCTGGAAGCACAGAAACACGGCTGTGTGCGTGAAGCGATGATCATTACCTCCGCGCTCTCGATTCAGGATCCGCGCGAGCGTCCGATGGACAAGCAGCAGGCGTCTGATGAAAAACACCGTCGGTTCCACGATAAAGAGTCCGACTTCCTCGCCTTTGTGAACCTGTGGAACTACCTCGGCGAGCAGCAGAAAGCGCTGTCGTCGAACCAGTTCCGCCGCCAGTGCCGCGTCGATTTCCTCAATTATCTGCGCGTGCGCGAGTGGCAGGATATCTACACGCAGCTGCGTCAGGTGGTGAAAGAGCTGGGCATTCCGGTTAACAGTGAACCGGCGGAGTACCGCGAAATTCACATTGCGTTGCTGACCGGTCTGCTCTCCCATATCGGGATGAAGGATGCCGACAAGCAGGAGTATACCGGGGCGCGTAACGCCCGTTTCTCCATCTTCCCGGGGTCCGGTTTATTCAAGAAACCGCCTAAATGGACCATGGTGGCCGAACTGGTGGAAACCAGCCGCCTGTGGGGCCGCATTGCGGCGCGCATTGATCCCGAATGGGTTGAACCTGTTGCCCAGCACCTGCTGAAGCGCTCATACAGTGAACCGCACTGGGAGCGCGCGCAGGGCGCGGTGATGGCGACCGAAAAAGTGACCGTTTACGGTTTGCCGGTGGTTGGCGCGCGCAAGGTTAACTACAGCCAGATAGACCCCGCGTTGTGCCGCGAGTTGTTTATTCGTCACGCGCTGGTGGAGGGCGACTGGCAGACGCGTCATGCGTTCTTCCGTGAAAACCTCAAACTGCGTGCCGAAGTGGAAGAGCTTGAGCATAAATCCCGTCGCCGCGACATTCTGGTCGACGACGAGGCGCTGTTTGAGTTTTACGACCAGCGTATCAGCCACGATGTGATTTCTGCCCGCCACTTCGACAGCTGGTGGAAGAAGGCCAGCAAAGAGACCCCGGACCTGCTCAACTTTGAAAAGAGCATGTTGATCAAAGAGGGAGCGGAGTCGGTCAGCAAACTCGATTACCCGAACTTCTGGCATCAGGGCTCTCTCAAGCTGCGCCTGACCTATCAGTTTGAGCCGGGCGCGGATGCGGATGGCGTCACCGTACACATTCCGCTGCCGCTGTTAAACCAGGTCGAAGAGAGCGGATTCGAGTGGCAAATTCCAGGGCTGCGTCGCGAGCTGGTGATTGCGCTGATCAAATCGCTGCCAAAACCGGTGCGTCGTAACTTTGTGCCTGCGCCAAACTATGCCGAAGCGTTTTTAGGCCGCGTAACGCCGCTGGAGTTGCCGCTGCTGGATTCGCTGGAGCGTGAGCTCAGGCGCATGACGGGCGTAACCGTCGACCGCGACGACTGGCACTGGGATCAGGTGCCCGATCACCTGAAAATCAGCTTCCGCGTGGTGGACGACAAAAACAAAAAGCTGCAGGAAGGCCGATCGCTGACCGAACTGAAAGAGGCGCTGAAAGGTAAAGTCCAGGAGACGCTTTCTGCGGTGGCTGATGACGGTATCGAGCAGAGCGGATTGCACATCTGGAGCTTTGGAGAGCTTCCGGAAAGCTATGAGCAAAAACGCGGCAACTACAGGGTGAAGGCCTGGCCTGCACTGGTGGATGAGCGTGACAGCGTGGCCATCAAACTCTTTGATAATCCACAGGAACAACAGCAGATGATGTGGCGTGGTCTGCGTCGTTTGCTGCTGCTTAATATTCCGTCACCGATTAAATATCTGCACGAGAAGTTACCGAACAAAGCCAAGCTTGGCCTCTACTTTAACCCGTACGGTAAAGTGCTGGATCTGATTGACGACTGCATCTCCTGTGGCGTAGACAAGCTTATCCACGAGGCGGGCGGTCCGGTCTGGTCAGAAGCGGAGTTTGCGGTACTGCACGAGAAAGTCAGGGCAGAACTGAACGACACCGTGGTCGACATTGCGAAACAGGTCGAGCAGATCCTCACCACCGTGTTCAATATCAACAAACGCCTGAAAGGGCGCGTGGATATGACCATGGCGCTGGGGCTGTCGGACGTGAAAGCGCAAATGGCCGGGTTAGTGTACCGTGGATTCGTTACCGGCAACGGCTTCAAACGCCTTGGCGATACGTTGCGTTATCTGCAGGCGATCGAAAAACGTCTGGAGAAAATGGCTATCGATCCGCATCGTGACCGCGCGCAGATGCTGAAAGTGGAAAGCGTGCAGAAGGCATGGCAGCAGTGGCTCAACAAATTGCCGCCAGCGCGCCGTGACGATGAAGACGTGCAGGCGATCCGCTGGATGATCGAAGAGCTGCGCGTCAGCTTCTTTGCCCAGCAGCTCGGTACGCCGTATCCCATTTCGGATAAGCGTATTTTGCAGGCAATGGAGCAGATTTCGGCGTAACGTCGGGTGTTCGCCCTCTCTCTGTGAGAGAGGGCATCTGCGTTTAGCGATTCACCACGGCCAGGGTAAAGCCATCCCATCCTTTACTGCCCACCGTTTGTAGCGCGGTCGCCGTCAGGCGCGGGTTATCCCCGATCATCTCAATAAATCGTCTGACGCCCTGTACGCGGGCATCGTCGCTTTGCGCGTTAATCACTTCGCCGTCCCGAACCACATTATCCCCGACGATCAGCGTTCCCGGACGCGAGTAGTACAGTGCCCACTCCAGATACCCCGGATTGTTTGGCTTATCGGCATCGATAAAGATCAGGTCGAACGGCGGAATATCACCGATGTGTTCAAGAGAGTACAGCGCCGGGCCTTCAATGAGCTCAATCCGATCGCTGAGCCCCGCCAGCTGGATATTCTGCCGTGCAACGCGGGCATGGATGGGGTCCGCTTCGAGGGTGATCAACTTCCCGTCAGGTGGCAGCGCACGTGCCATCCAGATAGTGCTGTAGGCGCCCAGCGTGCCGATTTCAAGGATCCGCCGTGCCTGCGTCATGCGGACAAAAAGCGCCAGCAACTGCCCTTGATTTGGCGCGACATCGTGTTCGGGTAAACCGGCACGCTGGTTGTTTTCCAGCACCCGCTGGAGGATATCATCCTCGGGAATGAGTGAAGAGATCATGTAATTATCAACTGCAGACCACTGTTGTTGCATAGATTGACTCCTGAGTGGCAAACACCGGGTTGCGCTGCGATCCGGTTTTCGCCCCCTCCATGCCGGAGAGGGCCTGTGGGGTATCAGGTCAGGCGTTGCTCCAGCCTCCGCCCAGTGCTCTGTACAAATCAACCTGCGCCAGCAGCAGGTTATTTTTGACCTGCACGACGCTGGTTTGTACCGAGAACAGCGTGCGCTGGGCATCCAGCACATCCAGGTACGACGAATAGCCGTTGCGATAGCGGTTTTGCGCTATGCGCAGCGTCTCTTGCGCCACATCTTGTTGGGCAAGCAGCTCCGTCAGTTGTTCCTGATAGCGCGTGATGGCATCAAGACTGTTATTGACCTCGGCAAAGGCGTTACGGACGGTTTTTTCATAGCTGTAAAGCGCCTGGTTGCGCTGGGACTGCGAAATATCCACCTGTGCGTTCAGCGCCTGGCGGTTGAGCAGCGGAGCAAGAATGCTGCCGCCGACGCTCCAGAGCTGCAGCGGGTTGTCGAGTAAGCCGGAGAGCGTGCGATCCTGTATCGATCCGGTTGCGGTCAGGTTGATCGACGGCAGCAGGCTGGCGCGTGAGGCAGCAAGCGAGGCATCAGCCGCAACCAGTTGCTTTTCAGCCTGCACAATATCCGGACGGCGATTAAGCAGCGAGGAGGGCAGTTGCGAGGGCAATGTCAGGGGCGTCAGGGCCGCAAAGCTTTCACTGCGCGCGACCTCGCCCGGGTTGCTCCCCAGCAGCAGGCTCAGGGCGTTCTCCTGCTGTGCAATCTGATGCTGCAGCAGGGGAACCTGCGCCCGCGTGGAGCGCAGTTCGGAGTCGGACTGCATCAGCTCCAGGCGTGAACTGTAGCCCGTTTCAAACTGGCGTTTAGCGAGAGTGAATGCCTCTTCCCGGGACTTCAGCGTGGAGCGGGTAACGCGAAGCTGTTCATCGAGGGACAGCAGAGTGATATAGCCGGAGGCGACCGAGGACGCCACGGTAAGATCTGCTGCCGCCGCCGCGGCTTTCTGCGCGTCCAGCGAGGCTTCAGCCGCATTCGCGGTGCTGCGGTTTACGCCCCAGATATCGACATCATAGCTGGCGGTGAGGCTGCCTTTATACAGGCTGCTGTAGATCGGCAGACCGGTGGCAGCAGATTGTGTCCGGGCGCGGGTGCCCGTGACGCCAGCATCCAGCGACGGAAACAGGCTGCCTTCGGCCGCGTAGACCCGCGCCTGATACTCGTTAATCCGTTCGCGGGCAATCAGCACGTCGCTGTTGTTCTTAAGCGCCAGGTCCACATAGCGGTTCAGATTATTGTCGTGGAAATTACGCCACCAGAGCTGTTCTGCAGGGCTTGCCGGGCCTGCTGTTGCTCGCCATTGCGTGGGGATGTGCAGCGACGGCTGCGCCGGTTTCACGTCAACCGACTGGCAACCGGCCAGCACGGTCATCATCATCAGAACGGCTATCGGGCGAAGGGTCATTGCTTCGCCTCCCGCGTATCAATGGTCACCTGCACCGACATGCCCGGACGCAGAAGCTGATAGGCTTCCTGGTCACCCAATACTTCGATTCGTACCGGAATACGCTGGGCAATTTTGACAAAGTTACCCGTGGCGTTATCCGGCGTGATGGCGCTGAACTCAACGCCGGTTGCCGGAGAGATGCTCTCCACGCGGCCCTGATAGGCCTTATCATTTAACGCATCGACGGTGAATTTCACCGGCTGACCCACCCGAAGCTCCGCCAGCTGCGTCTCTTTAATATTGGCGATCACCCAGTGCTGAGGCGGCACGAGGGTGGTGAGGTGGGTTCCGGCGGTAACGTAAGCGCCCAGACGAACGGCGATCTGACCAAGCTGGCCGTCGCGAGGCGCCACAATGCGCGTGTTTTGCAGGTCAATTTGCGCCAGCTCCAGCGCCGCTTTGGCGTTTTCCACATCCGCCTCCAGCGCGCCGCGATTGACGATCACCGTTTGCAGATCCTGGCGCGACATTTCCAGCGTGGCTTTCGCCTGATCAATGTCGGCGCTGCCCTGGGCTGCGCTTGCCAGCGCGGCGTCGCGCTCACGGATAGACAGTGAACCATCCGCCGTCAGGTCCTTTACGCGCTTCAAATCCGCCTGAGATTTCAGACTCTGGGCGCGGGCATTTTTCAGAGCCGCTTCGTTTTTGGCGATCACCGCTTCGGCGCTTTTGCGCTGTTGCAGGTTGTTGTTCAGGGCGGCAATCTTCATCGCCAGCTGTGCCTCGGCCTGATGCACCCGCTGGCGGTAGATACGGTCATCAATCTGCAGCAGCAGCTCGCCCTTTTTGACCCGGTCGAAATCCTGCACCTTCACCTCAGTGATATAGCCGTTAACCTGCGGGCTGATAAAGGTCGTCTGTCCGCGCACGTAGGCATTATCAGTAAACTGCGAGTGGCGGGTGAACGGGGGTAGCTGCCAGGCGTAGAGGATCACCAGTACGCCGACAATACCGATTGCCGCCGCGGTGAAAACCGAAACGATACGGACATTTTTACGGGTGTTGGCCTGCTCTTTAGCGGCATCCTGCTGACTCATAACATCTCCAGAGAAATCATCTTCATATTCATTACTTGTTGCCTGTTGCCTTCTTCAGGGCCATACGGGCAGTCAGGCGCAGGCGCAGCAAGCGCCATAAAATCCAGACCAGGGTGGCGGCGGCAATGCTCGCCGTCAGTAAATAAGTATCGTTATAAGCCAGAATATTTGCTTCAAGCGATGAAACCGTTTGCAGCTGGGTGATGGCCTGGGTACCCAGCAGCGAGCTGTCGCCAATCAGGTTCCGGTACAGCCCGGTGTAAGCCTGAATACGGTCATTCACCAGCGGGTTCAGGGTTGTAAGCTGATCGGCCAGCATGCTGGAGTGGTATTTCTCGCGCCAGGTCTGGAAGGTCCCCAGGATGGCAGAGCCGAGCAGGCCGCCGAGGTTCTGGCTCATGCCAAACATCACCGAGAAGCTCACCAGGTTGCGCGGATCGGCGATAACCCCGCCAATCGCGGCCAGCATGGCGGGCGCGAGGAAGAAGGCGCTGCCGAAGCCCAGCAGGAACTGGCTTAGCATCAGCTGGTCCGGGCGGGTCAGGTTGTTCGACTGGCTGTCCAGCAGGGAGGCAACAATCATAAGCGCCAGCGAGGTAATGATCGGCCACGCCAGTTTTGTGGGCTTGATGGTCAAACAGCTGGTCACAATCCCGCAGACAATACCGGCAAAAATAGACCACGCCAGGTGGGTCATCTGCTCATTCTGCAAGCCGACATACTGCAGCCAGCCGATAACGCCGGTGTTTTGCTCCGCCAGCACGATGCGGATCAGCAGCATAATGAGCCCGAGACGCACGATGCTGCCGCTCGACAACCAGCGGGTATTCAGCAACGGGTTAGAACGGTTATGTTCAAACACGATCGCAGACACGATTAATACCAGCGCTAATGCCAGCGACCAGCCGATCCACGGCGCTTCAAACCACCAGTAAAGACGGCCTAAGGAGAGCACCGCGCAGAGCAGCGCCATCCCCGGGGCCAGTAAAAAGAAGGTGATGAAGTCTTTTTTCTCGAAGACCTTGCGCCGGTCGCCAGGAGGCAATTTCAACGCTATCACGCAGGCCAGTGAAATGAGCGCCAGCCCGAGCTCAAAGAAGTAAAGCCCGCGCCACTCGTCAAGCTGCAGCAGCTCGGTCGAAAAGAGGCGGGCGAGGGGGATGGCGAGCGATGACCCGGTAATCCCGATGGTCAGTGCCTTCAGACGGTGTTTCGCGGGCCAGGCCTGTATCTGGTAGTAAATACCGAGGGAGCTGAGCGCGGCGGCCACCATCCCGTGCGCGGCACGCACCATCAGCGCGGAGCTGAGATCGTTTACAAACAGGTGGAAAAAGGTGACCAGCACATACAGCACCAGAAAACCTTCCGTGAAGGCGCGCAAACCATACTGCTGGCGGAATTTCACCAGCAGCAGGTTGATGGAGATGTTGGTCATTACATACACCGCCGGGAGCCAGGCGATTTCTGTCGACCAGGCCCCGAAGGTCCCCTGCAGATTTTGCAGATTGGCGGTGACCACCGCATTACCCAGCGCCCCCGTCAGGCACACCAGCAGACCGACAACCCCGTAGGCAATCCGTTTTGGCGTGCTGTGTTCTGGCGTGGAGGGCGAACCCAACAGGGCGGGTTTCTCATGAGGCTGCCACTCGCGAGGAGCATAAGGGTCGCGTTCGGGCAGGCGCATAACGTCTTTTACCTTAGAAAAAATTGAATAATGAGTGGGCTAACGATTCTACGTTTGCCGCAAATGATAATTCAAGTGAATATGATTTTCGCAGGTTAATCAAATGTTGAAGAACAGGTTAAGGAAAAAGAGCGGCCCGGGAGGCCGTTGTTTTGTCGATCTGAAGTCGTTAATCTGAACCAGAGCAACTGAGGACATCACCATGGTTCAGACGCATTTTCCCCTTCTGCCGGAGTCAACCCTGGCGGCAATTAACACGGTCGGCCAGTGGCTGGCACAGGATGATCTGGGCGATACCCGCGACGTGGCGGCGGTTGACAGGGTTATTCTGGCCGGAAACGCGGTGATGCCGACCATCGACGCTGCCTGCCGTATTGCCGCTGAACACGACGTTCCGTTACTGATTAGCGGAGGGATTGGCCATTCGACCGCGTTTTTGTATGCGGCCATCGCTCAGCATCCGCATTATCAAACTGTCCCGGTAACCGGGCGAGCGGAAGCACGTATTCTGGCCGATATTGCCCGCCAGTTCTGGCAGATCCCTGATGCGCGCGTGTGGGTTGACGATCAATCAACCAACTGCGGAGAAAACGCGCGTTTTAGCTGGAACATGCTCAAACAGCATCATCAGACGTCCGGGCGCGTGCTGGTCGTGCAGGATCCGACCATGCAACGCCGCACGATGGCAACCTTTGCCCGCGTGTGCCGTGACGAGTCTGCTTCGCCGCAGTGGGTCAGCCACCCGGGCTATACACCGGTGCTGAAAAACGGCGAAAACGGGCTGATGTTCAGCGGGGAGAGCGCTGGCCTCTGGCCGGTAGAGCGTTATCTCTCGCTCATTTTAGGCGAGCTTCCGCGACTCTGTGATGACATGAACGGCTATGGCCCGGCCGGGCGTGATTTTATTGCACACGTTGAATTCCCCGACGAGGTGACTGCAGCGTGGGCACGGTTAAAGCAGGATCCTGTGCTTACGGATGCCCTGAATCACCGGTCGCTTCTCTGAGCAGAGGCCGTTTGCGGTATTCCCCTCTCCGCGGAGAGGGGACAGGCATTACAGCGAGGCGAATTTGTCCAGCGTGCGCACCAGCTGGGTGACGAAACCGTATTCGTTGTCATACCAGGCGACGGTTTTCACCAGTTGCAGATCGCCAGCCTCTGATACCTCGGTCTGTGTGGCGTCAAAGACAGAACCAAAGTGAGAGCCAATCACATCAGACGAAACAATCTCTTCATCGGTATAACCAAAAGATTTATTCCCCTGCGTCGCTTTTTTCAGCGCGGCGTTGATCTCCTCAACGGTGACCTTTTTACCCAGAATCGAGACCAGCTCGGTCACTGAACCGGTTTTCACCGGTACGCGCTGGGCGTGGCCTTTCAGCTTGCCGCTGAGGGCCGGAATCACCAGACCGATGGCTTTGGCCGCCCCGGTGGTGTGCGGAATAATATTCTCCGCCGCGGCGCGTGAGGCGCGAAGGTCTTTCCCGCGCGGGCCATCCACCAGCGCCTGCGTGCCGGTATAGGCGTGAATGGTTGTCATGGTGCCCACTTTTATTTCAAACGCATCGTGCAGGGCTTTTGCCAGTGGGGCGAGGCAGTTGGTGGTACAGGAAGCAACGGAAATAATCGTATCACTGGCGACAATGGTATCGTCATTCACGTTATACACGATGGTTTTCATCTCACCGGCAGGGGCAGAGATCAGCACTTTTTTGGCTCCGGCCTCAAGGTGTGCCTGTGATTTTTCTGCCGACGTGTAGAAGCCGGTGCATTCCACGACGATATCCACGCCCGCGGCTTTCCACGGGATATGTTTTGCCTCTTTTTCGGCGTACACGGCGATAGTTTTTCCGTCAACAATCAGGGCGTCTTCGGTGAAATCTACGCTCCACGGGAAGCCACCGTAGTTGGAATCATGCCTGAGCAGGTAGGCCAGCACTTTGGGAGAGGTGAGATCGTTGATGGCGACGACGGTGTTGCTGTCCTGGGTTTCAAGAAGGCGACGCAGGACAAGGCGTCCTATGCGTCCAAATCCGTTAATGCCAATTTTACTCATGGTGTACTCCTGTGAACGCGTCTTTGCGACAGTTTGAACTCATCCAGGCTTAGACCATCACGGACAGGGCGGCAATTGAAGAAGCTTCATGCGAGGGGAAGTATTTGAAAAACCATACAGAAAAATTAATGAATTTTTAAGGAAAGGGGATTATGTTGGCGCGATATCGGTTATTTATCAGGAAATCTCATGCGTACTAAATATACAAGCCTGCAAATTGCTATCCACTGGCTGGTGTTTTTGTTAATCATCGTCGCCTACTGCGCGATGGAGTTCAAAGGCTTCTTCCCACGCACCGCCCGGCCGGTAATCAACATGATCCACGTTTCGTGCGGCATCTCTGTGCTGGTGTTGATGGTGACGCGTTTAGTGGTTCGCCTTAAATTCCGCGCACCGCCGATTGAACCAAAGCCAAAACCGATGGTGACCGGGCTGTCCCATCTTGGCCATCTGGTGGTGTATCTGCTGTTCATCGCGTTGCCGCTGATTGGTATTGTCATGATGTATAACCGCGGTACTGACTGGTTAGCCTTTGGTCTGGTGATGCCGCACGCGGCAGAATCGAATTTTGATCTGGTCGACGTTCTGAAAGAGTGGCACGAGACGCTGGCCAACGTGGGGTACGTTGTGATTGGTCTGCACGCGATGGCGGCGCTGATGCATCACTATTTCTGGAAAGACAACACCCTCCTGCGCATGATGCCAAAAAAACGCCAGTAATCCATAACCGCGAGCCCTGCAGCAGTCTGCAGGGCTTTTTTTGCGTTTTATTGCAGTTGAGCGCGCTCTTCCGGGGTTAACTCCAGCGCCTGAGTGGTGCCCGTCTCTGAGGATTTCACGGCCGCTTCCAGTACCGCCATCACCGCCAGCGCCTCGACCGGATGAACCGGATTGGTGATTTTTCCGAGTAGCGCATCACGCACGTTGATGTAGTACTGACGCTGATCGCCTTTCGGCGTGGTAACGGTCTGCGGCTCACCGTTTGCACCAAAGAACACCATGCTGTCACTGTCCTCGCCCCAGGCCTCACTGCCGGGGATCACGCCCGCCAGCAGCTGCGCTTCCTGTTGGTCGATTCGGGCTTTCACCACGCTGCCTTTATCGCCGTGAACGGTAAAACGTGCCGTTCCGCCAGCCACCAGCATGCTGCAGTGCAAAATCACTTTATGTTGCGGATAATCTAAGACCACGTGTGCCCAGTCGTTAATTTCCGCGCCGTCACGCAGCGTGGCGATATTGCCCTGTACCGACTGTGGCAGTCCAAAGAGCTGCAGCGTCTGGTCAATCAGGTGCGGCCCCAGATCAAACCACAGACCACTACCGGGCACGTTTTGCTCTCTCCAGCGCACGCGCACTTCCGGGCGGAAACGGTCAATGTGCGACTCAAGGTGTTTGACCTTGCCAAGGGTTCCTTGCTCAATAACCTGCTTAATGCCGAGGAAGTCGCTGTCCCAGCGGCGGTTATGGAAGACGGAGAGCAGCAGTTGCTTCTCTTGCGCCAGGGCAATCAGGTCGCGGGCTTCCTGCATGTCGAGTGTGAACGGTTTGTCCACGACCACGTGTTTGCCTGAATTCAGGGCAAGCGTTGCCAGCGGCGCGTGGGTGGCGTTAGGGGAGGCAATCACCACCAGATCGACATCGGGATGCTGAATTGCCTCTTCCGGGGTTGCCACCACCTGAACATCAGGAAGATCGCGTTTAACCTTCTCTTCATCACGAGACGAAACCACCGCCAGCTTAAGGCCGTCCACGGACTGGATCAGCGGGGCATGGAAGGTCTTGCCTACAAATCCATACCCGATCAGCGCAATGTTGATTGTCTTCTTTTTACTCATGACCTTCTCCACGTTATTTCGCGCAAACCGTAATGTGCATTGCGCCAGGGTCCCCAAGCTCAGGCCAGGGACGATCTAAAAAGAGGTGCTGGATGTTGGATAATCCGCTGACCAGATACGGTTCACAGCGGTTTAGTTTCAGATGGTCGGCGACAATCCAGCGCTCATGACTGGTCGCGAGCATCGCCCGTTTGACCTCGGCATCGGCCTCTTTTCCGGCGCTCAGACCGAGTTCAGCATGGATAGCACAGGCTCCCAGAATGGCGATATCCGCGCGGTAGCGTGACAGCAGGGAGAGGGTGGCGCTGCCGGCAAACAGTCGCTGCTTGTGGTCCCATTTTCCGCCGAGCAGGATCAGTTCGATATCGTCACGGTCGCTGAAGTGCCACGCGATATCCAGCGAGGTGGTGATGATTGTCAGCGGTCCCTTCAGGAACGAGGCGACAGCCATTACCGTGCTCCCCGCATCCAGAAACAGCGTCGAACCTGGCGGAACAGCCTGCGCCACCTGTTGACCAAGACGTTGTTTGGTTTCGGGCAGCAGTGTATTGCGCCCCTGACGATTCATGGCCGATAGATTCAGGGCAATTGCCCCGCCGTGGTTCTTTTGCGCCAGCCCCTGTTTCTCGAGATCGGTCAGATCCCGGCGGATGGTGTCCGCTGAGACCTGCAGTTTGTCCGCCAGTTCCGTAATGCTGGCCTGCCCGTGCTCACTAATGATATCAAGCACATATTTTTGTCTGGCCGTTTTGTGCATGGGTAAATCCCGCAAAATGTCGCAATAAGTTGCATATTACAGCATTTTACCGCAGAGGGAAGGGTGTTGATCGCCAGTAAGTATCAATGTCCGGTATTGTTCAGATTGGTTATTATTAAAATGTTATTAATACGGTGTGAGTGATTCATTCCAAATGTTAACAGCAATGTTATTGTTGTGTTTTATTAAACACACTGGCGTATATAACCATTGTGATACCAATATGCAACCATTAATGCTTTAATGAAATTAATAAATAGCAATAAATTCTGTGTATTTTTATATTAATAGATATTAATGTTGTATATGGCATTATGGTTACTTAAATTGACATTTCTTTGAAAATCTTTGTGTCTGACGCATGCTGAAATTAACGCAAAAATGTGCATCCGGCGATTCTAAAATTTTACTTAAATAACAAAGACTTTATTTGTTTCATTTGAAAGCCCCTTTTTAAGGTTTTGTCCAGAAACCCCATCTTTTTTCTTATCTGTAACACCACATTAACATTGTGGGTGTAGTTGCCTATAGCGCATTTTGTTATGCTGCAAACCAGTTAAAGAAATAAGTAAATTCTTATTGTCATAAGAATATGGTCGGCTCTCATCTCCAATGGAAATGGGGTTGGGGAGCGTTTGTCCAATATTTATTCGGACCCAGGTAAGATATTTGTCGAATTATTTATACCCCTTTAGGGGTAAATATTTAAGCGTCATTCAGAGTCAGGGAGATAAAAATGACTATCATGCGAAATAATATGTTGCTGAGATTTCCAGTCGCCCTGGCATTAATTTCGCTAGCCTTTAATACGGCCTCTGCGAATAGCCGCCAGGTGGGGATTGCTCCGATTGCCGCGACAACATTAAAAGAGAGTATTCTTTTTGCCATCGATCGCGATCCGTCGATTAGCCAGCAGGCCGCGCAACTGGGAATAGGTCAGGCACAAATAGATGAAGCACGCAGCGGCTGGATGCCACAAATATCGTTAAACGGTAGCACTGGCCATAGCCAGACCACCGATTCCAGCGGCTCGCTGCGCAATTCTGCGGCCTGGGGATTGAGTCTGACGCAGCTGGTATACGATTTTGGCAAGACCAACAACAGCATCGACCAGTCCACGGCGCAGCGCGATAGCTATCGTTACCAGTTGATGAGCACTTTGTCTGCGGTGGCGGAAAAAACGGCGCTCAGCTACGTAGAAGTCAAACGCTATTCCGACCTGTTGCAGGCCGCCAAAGAGAACGTTCAGGCGCTCAAAAACGTTGAACAACTGGCCAAACTCCGCGCCGACGCAGGCGTCAGTTCAACCTCTGACGAGCTTCAGACGCGCACGCGCATTGCCGGTATGCAGGCCACGGTCGAGCAGTATAACGCGGCGTTAAACAGCGCCCGCGCACGGCTTGCGGTGTTGACTGGCATGGAGGCCGAGCGCTATTCACCTGTACCGGCGAAGCTTGCCATTGAGCAAGACTCGCTTAATCGCATTGATTACTCGTCCATTCCCGCGGTCATGGCCGCGCAGAATATGGAGCGTTCAGCTCAGTATGGCGTGGCAACGGCAAAGTCTCAGCACTGGCCGACGTTAAGCCTGAAAGGAGGCCGCACCCGCTACGAGTCCGACAACCGTTCTTACTGGGATGACCAGATTCAGCTCAATATTGACGCACCGCTATACCAGGGTGGTGCCGTTTCAGCCCGCGTTCGCCAGGCCGAAGGGGCAAGGGCCATGGCATCGTCTCAGGTTGACCAGGCGCGGTTCGATGTCCTGCAAAAAGCCTCTGTTGCGCAGGCTGACTGGACCGGCGCGCAGGGGAGAATGCAGGCGGGGAAGCTGCAGCTGGAAAGCGCGTTACGCGCCCGGGATGTTTACAGAAATGAATATACCCTGAGCAAGCGGAGCATTAACGATTTGCTCAGCGTTGAACAGGATGTCTGGCAAGCCACCTCAGCCAAAATAATGGCTGAATATGATGGCTGGAGTTCGGCGATTAATTACGCATCTGCCGTTGATAATTTGATGCCAATGATCGGCATAGAGAAAAACGCTGCCGCAAAATTACCTGATTTGAGTTAAAAAACACGCGTCTTTTTGTGCGAAATAAGTAAGAAAATAATGGGTGCTTTTTCCCAGGGATAGCTACATCCATTTGGTGGACATATCCACAGGAATCCGGACACCTGCAAGGAGAGGAAAATGAGTAACGTAAAAATTGTTGATGTCATCATTCGCAAAACGGCCGAGAAAACGAAATTAACCGGAGAGGGTAATTTGTCGGTTTCTATTTCTTCGCCGAGTGTGATTGAAATTCAGGGTTCTGCTCAGGATGTTGTGCGTTATGTTCGCCAGGGTAAAGACCTGCTTATTTATATGAAAGACGGCAGCGTTATTCGCTGCAATAACTATTTTGTTGAAGATCCACAGACCCATAATCAATCAGAACTGGTCTTCAACGATCAGCAGGAACTGACGCATATTTCTTTTGCCGATGCCGGGGAAGCGTCTGGCGTTGCTGTTACCGAGTTAACCGCGCAGGCTACGCCGGTTGCCAGCATTGAGCCTTTCCTTGAGCAGGGAAGCGTTCTCAATGACGCGCCATGGGGATGGATTGCAGGCGCTGCGTTGGGCGGCGGTGCCATTGGCGCACTGCTGGCGCACCGGGGTGACGGCGAAACCAAAACCAAAGTCATCGACAACACCAAAGATGTTGAAAGCGCGACGCCGACCTTTTTGCTGACGGACAACGCGGGTGATAAGCAGGGTGTGCTGAGTGGAAAAGCGATCACGGACGACAACACCCCAACCTTTAGCGGTACCGGGCAGCCGGGCGCGACCATTCAGGTTAAAGACAGCAGCGGAAGCACCATTGCCAGCACCATGGTCGGGAAAGAGGGTACCTGGACCGTAAAACTCCCGACTCAGGCTGACGGCGAACATACCTGGTCTGTCGTGCAAATCGACGGGAGCAAAACGACGCAGGCGGGCAGCATTACCGTCACAATTTCTACCGCTGACGCCAGCATCACGCTGGGGACAACGGCCGGTGACAACGTGATCAATGCCAGCGAACACTCCGCTGGCTTTACGCTGTCCGGCACCAGCAAAAATCTGGCGCAGGGAACCGGGCTTACCGTCACGCTGAACGGCAAAACCTACACGGCGGAAGTGGGGGCCGGCGGCGCATGGAGTGTGAACGTGCCTGCCGCGGATGCACAGGCGCTGGGTGACGGCACCTGGACGGTGAACGTCAGCGGTAAAGACGCCGCGGGCAATACCGTGAGCGGCAGCCAGACGATAGGTGTGGATACCAACGCGCCAGCGCTTTCTGTTGATACGATTGCGCAGGACAACATCATCAACGCGGCTGAGCACAACCAGGCGCTGACGCTCACCGGTAAAACCGATGCGGAAGCCGGCCAGATTGTGACGGTAACGCTCAACGGGAAAAATCATACCGCCACGGTGGGGAGCAACGGCACGTGGTCCGTTACGCTTCCCGCCAGCGAGGTGCAATCGCTGGCGAATGGCGACCATACGCTAACGGTGAACGTCAGCGATAAAGCGGGGAACGGATCTTCCACGACCGTCGATTTCACCGTGGACACCGCCGCCCCGGTCGTGACGATTAACACCGTTGCTGACGACAATATCCTCAATACCAGCGAGCAGGGCCAGGCGCAGATTATTTCCGGTACGGCGAGAGGCGCCGCAGCAGGGGATGTCGTGAGCGTAACCGTTGGCGGTCAGACCTTCACCGGTGTGGTGCAGGCGGACGGCAGCTGGAGCGTGGGGGTGCCTGCGTCCGTGCTAGGCTTGCTGGGAGAAGGCAACCACAACATTACGGTTTCCGTTACCGATGCCGCGGGCAATACCGGCAGCGCCACACACGGCATTACGCTGAGCGGTAACCCACCGGAATTTACCGTTCATGCCATCAGCCAGGATAACGTTCTCAATGCTCAGGAGGCTATGCAGCCGCTGAGCCTGACCGGCACCAGCACGCTGCCAGACGGCAGCGCCATCACCGTGACGCTGAACAACGTCAATTATCAAACCGTTGCCGAGAACGGGAGCTGGTCAGTTCAGGTACCCGTTTCCGACGTCCTGCAACTGGCGAACACGCTGTACACCGCCAGCGTCAGCGGTACCGACAGCGTGGGCAACAGCGGCTCAGCGGAGGCCACACTGCTGGTTGATACCGTGTTGCCACAGGTGGTCATTAATACCTTTGCCGGCGACAACCGGGTGAATAACGCCGAAGTGGCCGCCGATCAAACGATCAGCGGTCGTGTCACGGGTGCAGCGGCAGGGGATACGGTGTCTGTTTCCGTTGGCGGCAAGCATTACAGCGCCACCGTGGGTAGCGATCTGACCTGGAACCTCACTATCCCGTCTGCGGATCTCAGGGCATTCGGCGACGGCGACCTGACCATTAACGCGTCAGTCACCAACAGCCACGGCAATACGGGCAGCGGCGAGCGCGATATCAATATCAACGCGGCGCTGCCGGGTCTGCGCGTCAACACCCTTTCCGGTGATGACGTGATCAATGCCATTGAGCAGCATCAGGATCTTACCGTGACCGGCTCCAGCAGCCATCTGGCCGCAGGCACGCAGATCACCGTCAC
Source organism: Enterobacter sp. 198 (assembly GCF_009025585.1). NCBI lineage: Bacteria > Pseudomonadati > Pseudomonadota > Gammaproteobacteria > Enterobacterales > Enterobacteriaceae > Enterobacter > Enterobacter sp. 198. The sequence goes on from NZ_WCIM01000021.1 coordinate 102,972, forward strand.
CATCAATAACGTCGATTATGTCACCGTGGTCAACGCCACCGGTGGCTGGCAGACTGGTGTCCCGGCGAGCGACCTCCAGTCCTGGACGCCGGGCCATATCGCGGTGCACGTCAGTGCAGAAGATGCGTGGGGCAATGCCGTTGCCGCTGAACATCCGATCGAACTCGACCTGAACGCCGTGGCGGTGACTGTTGATGTCATCTCCGGTGATGACCGGCTGAACGCGGCGGAAAAAGGCAGCGATCTCACGCTCTCTGGCCAGACGCAGGGCGTGGAAGCCGGGCAGACTGTGGTGGTGAAATTCGCCGATCGGACCTATACCGCGCAGGTGCAGCAGGATGGCTCCTGGAGCCTGACCGTACCGGCCAGCGCCATGGAAACGTTGATTGACGGCCGCGCGCAGGTGAGCGTCAGCGTGACGAACGTTAACGGCAACAGCGCCGATGCGTCGCGCGTGGTGACGGTCGATACGCTGCCTCCGGACATCACGATCAATAATCTGACCGATGACAACATCATCAGTGCCGCCGAAGCGCAGCAGGATATCGTGTTAAGCGGTAGCAGCACGGCGGAAACGGGCCAGACGGTCACCGTCGCGCTGAACGGTAAAAACTACCAGACCACCGTTCAACATGACGGTAGCTGGCAACTGACAGTACCTGCCGCGGACGTCGGCGCACTGGCCGATGGCACCGTCACGGTAACGGCAACCGTGAGCGATGTGGCAGGTAACAGCAGCAGCACGGATCGCGTCGGGCTGGTGGATGCCACCGTACCGCAGGTGACCATTAACGATTTTGTCACCGATACCAATACCATAAACCAGCTTGCCCATACCCAGGCGCAGGTCCTCAGCGGCTCCGTGACCGGAGCGGCAGCGGGTGATTGGGTCACGGTGACCATCAATAACGTGGATTACACCACTGTGGTGGATGCGGCGGGCAACTGGAGCCTCGGCCTGCCTGCGTCTGTGGTACAGGGCCTGGCGGACGGAACCTGGACGATTACGGTCTCTGTGACCGATCAATCTGGCAACACCGGCAGCAGTACGCTGGAGGTGATGGTTAATACCGTGACGCCGCAGATAGGTATTCACACTCTGGCGGCGGACGACGTGATTAACGCCACGGAAAAAGGCGAAAACCTGCTGCTTTCCGGAACCAGCAACCAGCCAGAAGGCACCCCGATCACCGTGGCCCTGAATGGCATTCACTACACCGCCATTACGGATGCCAGCGGTAACTGGCGTGTTACCGTACCGGCCTCCGCAGTAAGCGCGCTGGGCGAGGCGCACTACACGGTGACGGCGAGCGTCACGGACAGTGTGGGTAACAGCGCGTCGGCCACGCACGATGTGCTGGTAGACAGCTCGCTGCCGGTGGTCACGCTCAACACGCTGGCGGGCGATAACATCATCAACGCGGCGGAACTGGCGGCAGGCCAGACCCTGACGGGGAAAGTCGCCAACGCGGCGGCAGGCGACATTGTCACCCTTACCCTGGGCGGCCAGACGTATACCGTTGCGGTGCAGGACGATCTTACCTGGAGCCTGCCGTTAACCCAGAGCCAGTTAACCGCGCTCGGTAACGGTGAGCTGACGGTTACGGCCAGCGTGACGAATGCGCACGGAAACACCGGTTCTGCCGCGCTGGACTTCACCATCGACGCCCAGTTGCCTGGCCTGCGTATTGATACCGTGGCGGGCGACGATGTTATCAATATCATCGAGCATGGGCAGAACCTGATTGTTTCCGGTACCAGCACCGATCTTGCAGCGGGCAGCACCGTTACCGTGACCATTAACAACATTGAGTACGTCGCCACGGTCCTGGCCGACGGAACCTGGAAAGCGGCTGTGCCTGCGGCGGATGTCAGCCAGTGGCCGGACGGTCCTCTCAACATTACAGCCCGCGCGCAGGATGCTTCCGCCAACCCGGTGAATATCGGGACCGTGGTGGATGTCGATCTCGCCCCGGTCGCGATAAGCGTTAACAGCGTGACCCCTGATAACGTGCTGAATGCGGCGGAGAAGGGACACGATCTGGCGCTCTCCGGCACCACGTCTGGGGTCGAAGCCGGTCAGACGGTGACGGTCACCTTTGGCGGCAAAAGCTACACCACCACCGTGGATGCGAATGGCAACTGGGCTTACACCGTTCCGGCTGCGGATGTAAGCGGCCTGAAAGAGGGCGATGCCCGCGTTCAGGTGAGCGTGAGCAACGTGAATGGCAACCCGGCCTCTTCGTCACACGAATTCAGCGTCGATACCACTGCGCCGGCGGTCACCATCAATACGGTCAGTCACGACAACATGCTCAATGCGGCAGAGGCGGCACAGGATCTCACCCTGAGCGGCACCTCGACTGCCGAAGCGGGGCAGACGGTCACGGTGACCTTTAATGGCAATCAATACACCGCACAGGTACAGGCTGACGGCAGCTGGACGCTTGACGTGCCGGCAGCCGATCTGGCCAGTATCACCGACGGCACTGCCGTCGTTACGGCGACCGTGTCGGATAAAGCCGGTAACCCGGCCAGCACGGATGCGTCTGTGCTGGTGGACACCACCGTGCCGCAGATCACCTTCAACACCGTTGCCGGTGATGACATTCTGAATATTGCTGAACACGGTCAGGCGCTGATCGTTTCTGGCACAGTCACCGGGGCACAGGCAGGCGACGTGATCACCGTGACGCTGAACGGTAAAAATTACAGCGCAATGCTGGACGCGTCCGGCAACTGGAGTCTGGGTATTCCGGCGGCTGACGCGGGCGCGCTGGGCAATGGCGACCATACGATGTCTGCGACCCTCACCGACAAAGCGGGCAACAACACCACGCAGACGCATGAGATTGCGGTTTCCCTGACCGCTCCGGTTATCGCTATCAATACCGTTGCGGGCGATGATGTGATCAATGCCATCGAGAAAGGCGAAGATCTGCAACTCTCCGGCACCAGCAACCAGCCGGACGGCACCACGATCGTCGTGACCCTGAATGGCATTAACTACACTGCCACGACTGACGCCAGCGGCAACTGGAGCGTGACGGTACCGGCAGCAAACGTCTCGGCGCTGGGCGAAGCGAACTACACCGTCACCGCGAGCGTGACCGATACCGCAGGCAACAGCGCGAGCACCAGCCATCAGGCACTTGTCGACAGTGCGCTACCGGTGGTGACCATTAACGCTGTCGCCATTGATGATGTCATCAATGCGGCGGAAGTGACTGCGGGACAGACCCTGAGCGGGAACGTCAGCGGTGCCGCAAGCGGTGACACTGTCACGATTTCAATGGGGGGCAACACCTGGACCGCCACCGTTCAGGATGATCTGAGCTGGTCGGTCAATGTGCCGCCTGAAGTCTTAAAGGCCATTGGCAACGGCGATTTGACCGTGACGGCAAGCGTCACTAACGGTCACGGCAATACCGGCTCCGGCAGCCGCGACATCACCATTGATGCCAACCTGCCGGGTCTGCGGGTCGATACCGTGGCGGGCGACGATGTGATTAACAGCATCGAGCATGGTCAAAACCTGATTATTAGCGGCTCCAGTGATGGGCTGAAAACCGGCTCTGCGTTGACGGTGACCGTCAATGGTAAAACCTATGCGGCGACGGTTCTGGCCGACGGAACCTGGACGGCAGCGATCCCGGCCGCCGACGTCAGCGCGCTGAGCGCAGGCAAGGTGACGGTAACCGTTGAGGGTCAGAGCACCGCAGGAAACCCGGTGACGATTGCGCATGACGTCACGGTCGATCTGGCCGCGGTGGCGATCAGCGTCAACGCGATTGCCACCGACGACGTGATCAACGCGGCGGAAAAAGGCACGGACCTGGTCCTGTCGGGTACCACCACCCACGTCGAAGCCAACCAGACCGTGTATATCACCTTCGGCGGCAAGTCTTACACCGCGACCGTGGATGCCAGCGGTAACTGGACCGCTACCGTGCCTTCTGCTGATTTAGGCAGCCTGAAGGAGGGCGATGCCAGCGTGCAGGTTAGCGTTACCAACGTGAACGGCAACAGCGCGTCAGCGGGCCGTGAATACAGCGTGGATACGACCGCGCCGACGGTCTCTATCGACATTGTCAGCGACAACAACATCATTAATGCGTCTGAAGCGCAGCAGGATTTGGTGGTTAACGGCATCACAAACGCGGAAGCGGGCCAGACCGTGACCGTTACGCTGAATGGCAAGGATTACACCACCACCGTGCAGGCGGATGGCAGCTGGAGCCTGAGCGTACCGTCAACCGACCTGAGCGGCATTATCGACGGAAACTACACCATCACCGCGGCGGTATCCGACAAAGCGGGTAACCCGGCCTCGGTGGATCGTGACGTGCTGGTGGATACCACGGTGCCGCAGTTGACCATTCACACCGTTTCGGATGACGACGTCATCAACAGCGTTGAGCACGCGCAGGCGCTGATTGTCACCGGGTCTGTCACCGGCGCGGCAGCGGGTGATGTGGTCACCGTCACCATCAATAATAAATCTTACACCGCCACGCTGGATGCCGTGGGCAACTGGAGCGTGGGAGTGCCTGCGGTCGACGTCAATGCTCTGGCCGCCGGGGATCACACCATCACCGCGACCCTGACCGATAAAGCGGGCAACAGCAACAGTGCGACGCACGACGTGGCCGTCAACCTTACCGCTCCGGTGCTGACCATTGACACCGTTTCAGACGACGATGTCATCAATAGCACCGAGAAAACGCAGGATCTCACCCTCACCGGCACCGCGTCAGGTCTGGCGGCGGGCGCGATCGTCACCGTGATGCTGAACGGCAAAGCCTACAGCGCGACGGTGGATGATAACGGGCTGTGGACGGCTACCGTACCGGCGGATCAGGTCGGCGCACTGGGTGAAGCGATCTACACCCTCACCGCGTCTGCAACCGATGCTGTTGGCAACAGTACCAGCGTGACTCACACCGTGAACGTGGAGTCTGTCCTGCCGGGTGTCACCATCAACACCGTGGCTGGCGACGATATTATCAATACCGCGGAGCTGGCGAGCGGCCAGACTCTCAGCGGTACCGTGGTGAACGCCGAGGCGGGCAACACCGTCACCGTGACCCTCGGCGGTAACACCCTGACCGCAACGGTGCAGGATGACCTGACCTGGTCCGTCAACGTACCGGAGTCCGTGTTAACCGCACTGGGTAACGGCGAACTGACCGTCACCGCCAGCGTGACTAACGGCGTGGGCAACAGCGGCACCGGCGAGCGCGATATCACCATCGACGCCAGCCTGCCGGGCCTGCGCGTGGATACCGTGGCGGGTGACGATGTGATCAACAGCATCGAGCATGGTCAGAACCTGATCGTGACCGGCACCAGCGAAGGACTGGCGGCAGGGACCGCACTGACCGTAACGGTAAATAATAAAACCTATCCGGCCACCGTGCTGGCTGACGGCACCTGGAGTGCGGCTATTCCGGCGGCCGATATTGGCGCGCTGGCGGCAGGCACGGTAGCTGTCACCGTTCAGGGGCAGAACAGCGCCGGTACGCCGGTGTCCATTACCCACAATGTGACGGTGGACCTTGCGGCGGTCGCCATCGGGATTGACGCCATTGCCACGGATGATGTGATTAACGCGGCTGAGAAGGGCGCGGATCTGGTGCTCTCTGGCACCACCTCCAACGTGGAGGAGAATCAGACCGTCAGCATCTTCTTCGGCGGTAAAACCTATACGGCGTCGGTGGATGCCGACGGCAAATGGACGGCGACGGTGCCGTCTGCTGACCTGGCCGGTCTGAAAGAGGGCGATGCCAGCGTGCAGGTGAGCGTCACCAACGTCAACGGCAACAGCGCGTCTGCGGGCCGCGAGTACAGCGTGGACACCACCGCGCCGTCCGTAACGATTAACACCCTGGCGGCTGACGACATCCTGAATGCGACCGAAGCGAAAGCTGACCTGACGGTGTCCGGTACCAGCACCGCCGAAGCGGGCCAGACGATCACCGTGAGCCTGAACGGGAAGAACTACACCACCACCGTGGGGGCAGACGGCAACTGGACGCTGGACGTTCCGGCAGCCGACCTGGCGGCGCTCACGGACGGCAGCGTGACCGTGACGGCCGCCGTCAGTGACAAGGCGGGTAACCCGGCCTCGGTGGATCATAACCTGGCTGTCGACGTGACGGTGCCGGTCGTGACCATCAACACCGTGGCGGGCGACGACGTGATTAACGTGGCTGAGCATGCGCAGGCGCAGATCGTCAGCGGCTCTGCCACCGGCGCGGCGGCGGGCGATAAAGTCACCGTGACCGTTGGCAGCCAGACCTACACCACCGTGCTGGACGCCGCGGGCAACTGGAGCGTCGGCGTTCCGGCGAACGTGATTTCTGGCCTCAGCGACGGCACCGTGACGGTCAGCGTCAGCGTCACCGATGCCGCGGGCAATACCGGATCCGGCACCCATAACGTGACTGTCGATACCGGGCTGCCTTCCGTGGGCTTCGATACCCTGAGCGGCGACAATGTGCTGAACGCGGTGGAGAAAGGTCAGGATCTGAGCGTCAGCGGTACCAGCGCCAACCTTGCGGAAGGTACCCTGGTCACCGTGACCCTGAACGGCAAACAGTACACCGCAACAACCGCGGCGGACGGCGGCTGGAGCCTGACGGTACCGGCAGCGGATCTG
>NZ_WCIM01000022.1:0-363768 GCF_009025585.1 Enterobacter sp. 198
GGCTTCGTGAAGTGCGCGGACGGCAGCGGCGCGACGGCCGCCAGCTGACCATGTTTTTTACGCAGCTCGTCGATAGGACCGAAGTCCAGCGCACGCAGCGGACAGGACTCCACGCAGATCGGCTTTTTGCCGTCTGCCACACGAGTGTGGCAGCCGTCGCACTTGGTCATATGCCCTTTGGCGGCGTTGTACTGCGGGGCACCGTACGGACAGGCCATGTGGCAGTAGCGACAGCCGATGCAGACATCTTCATCCACCACCACAAACCCGTCGTCACGCTTGTGCATCGCCCCGCTCGGGCAGACCTTGGTGCAGGCCGGGTCTTCGCAGTGGTTGCAGGCAATCGACAGGTAGTAGGCAAACACGTTCTGATGCCAGACACCGTTGTCTTCCTGCCAGTCACCGCCTGCGTATTCGTAAATACGGCGGAAGCTGACGTCCGGGGTTAAATCTTTGTAATCCTTGCAGGCGAGCTCGCAGGTTTTGCACCCGGTGCAGCGGCTGGAATCAATAAAAAATCCATACTGGGTTGTCATCGGTTACTCCTTACACCTTTTCAACCTGAACAAGGTTCGTGTGGGACGGGTTGCCCTTCGCCAGTGGCGACGGACGCTGCGTGGTCAGTACGTTAATACTGCCTGCCTGGTCGATGCGATTCGCATCCGGGCTATACCAGGCCCCTTCCCCCAGCGCGACAACGCCAGGCATCATGCGCGGAGTCACCTTGGCTTCAATGTGTACCTCACCGCGACCGTTAAAGATGCGCACGCGGTCGCCATTGCTGATCCCACGGGCTTTGGCATCCATCGGGTTAATCCACATCTCCTGACGGCAGGCAGCTTTCAGTACGTCGACGTTGCCATAGGTAGAGTGAACACGCGCTTTGTAGTGGAAGCCGGTCAACTGCAGCGGGAATTTCGCGGTCAGCGGATCGTTGTAGTTTTCAAAGCCCGGCGTGTAGATCGGCAGCGGATCGATAACATCCCCTTCCGGCAACTCCCAGGTAGAGGCAATTTTTGCCAGCTCTTCTGAATAAATTTCAATTTTGCCCGATGGCGTGGTCAGCGGATTGGCCTGCGGATCGTCACGGAAAGCTTTGTACGCCACGTGGTGGCCTTCCGGATCACGCTGTTTGTACATCCCCTGCTCACGGAAGGTATCGAAATCCGGGAGGTCAGGGATCGCTTTGCGGGAGAGTTCATGCAGATGGCGCATCCACCCTTCCTGCGTGCGCCCCTCGGTAAATTGCTGCTCAACGCCAAGACGTTTCGCCAGCTCAGAGGTCATCTCATAGATGGTTTTGCACTCAAAGCGAGGTTTAATGGCCTGATCGGTAAAGATGACGTAGGACATGTTGCCGCAGGAGGCATCCAGCGCGAAATCCATCTGCTCAGAGGCCGTGCAGTCCGGGAGAATAATATCGGCATATTTTGCTGAAGAAGTCATGTGGCAGTCGATCACCACAATCATCTCGCACTTCTTGTCATCCTGCAGGATTTCATGGGTGCGGTTAATTTCAGAGTGCTGGTTGATGAGACAGTTTCCGGCGTAGTTCCAGATCATCTTGATCGGGACATCCAGTTTGTCCTTACCCCGCACGCCGTCACGCAGCGCAGTCATTTCCGGGCCGCGTTCAATGGCATCAGTCCACATAAACATGGAGATACTGGTCTGAACCGGGTTTTCCAGCGTCGGCATACGTTCAAACGGCACTTCATAGGAGCCTTCACGCGCACCGGTGTTACCGCCATGAATGCCCACGTTACCCGTCAGAATGGCGAGCATCGAAATGGCACGGGTGGCAATTTCACCGTTCGCATGACGCTGTGGACCCCAGCCCTGACTAATATAGGCCGGTTTAGCCGAGCCAATCTCGCGTGCCAGTTGAACAATACGGTCTACCGGAATTCCCGTGATGGTGGACGCCCATTCCGGCGTTTTGGCAATACCGTCGCTGCCCTGACCGAGAATATAGGCCTTATAGTGGCCATTAGCCGGCGCGCTGGCTGGCAATGTTTTCTCGTCATAACCGACGCAGTATTTATCGAGGAACGGCTGATCGACCAGATTTTCAGTGATCATCACCCATGCCAGCGCGGAGACCAGCGCAGCATCGGTGCCTGGACGAATCGGGATCCACTCATCTTCACGCCCTGCACCGGTGTCGGTATAGCGCGGGTCGATAATAATCATGCGGGCATTCGATTTGGCGCGCGCCTGTTCGAGGTAGTACGTTACCCCGCCACCGCTCATGCGCGTTTCACCCGGGTTGTTGCCGAACAGCACCACCAGCTTACTGTTTTCGATATCAGACGGGCTGTTACCGTCTGCCCAGCCACCGTAGGTGTAGTTCAGACCGGCGGCAATCTGCGCCGAAGAGTAGTCGCCATAATGGTTCAGATAACCGCCGCAGCAGTTCATCAGACGGGCCACCAGCGTTTTCCCCGGTGGCCAGGAGCGGGTCAGCGTGCCGCCGAGCGTCCCGGTGCCATAGTTCAGATAGATGGATTCGTTGCCGTAGTCTTTGATCAGACGCTGCATGTTCGTCGCGATGATGTCGTAGGCTTCATCCCAGCTAATGCGCTCGAACTTCCCTTCTCCACGCTTGCCAACGCGTTTCATCGGGTACTTCAGGCGGTCCGGGTTATAAACGCGACGACGCATTGAACGGCCGCGCAGGCAGGCGCGGACCTGATGTAACCCCTCGTAGTTATCGTCCCCGGTATTATCGGTTTCGACATATTTAATCTCACCATCCACCACATGCATACGCAGTGGACAACGGCTACCGCAGTTTACGGTACAGGCACTCCACACCACTTTTTCCGGGGTGGTCGGGGACAGTGCATCCGCCGCCGACGCCAGACGAGAAAAAGGGAGCGTAAAGGCGCTGCTGGCAACGGCCAGACCACCAATTGCCGTGGTTTTCATCAACCCACGGCGAGTGACCTCGGCAGCCATTAACGCTTCAGGCGCTTTGATTTTCATAGAGACTCACTTTGGTTGCTCACAAAGAAAAGAGAGGCGGCATATGCCGCTATATAGTTTTATATATAACGAATAACTTCGTTATTGGTTTTTTATGCTGACTTTCATTCGGAGGAGTATTACTACTTTGGAGGGAGGGGTTATTGCGTCGTATCAATTCTAAGGTATAAAAAAAGCGCCCTGAGGCGCTTTTTTGTTTCACGTCAAATCATTAACCGATGTACTGCTGGCCTTTCATGTACGGACGCAGCACTTCAGGGATCTCAATACGACCGTCCGCCTGCTGATAGTTTTCCAGCACGGCAACCAGTGTACGACCGACAGCCAGACCAGAACCGTTCAGGGTATGCACCAGACGGGTTTTCTTGTCAGACTTGCTGCGGCAACGTGCCTGCATACGACGCGCCTGGAAATCCCAGACGTTAGAGCAGGAGGAGATTTCACGGTAGGTATTCTGCGCAGGAACCCAGACTTCCAGGTCGAAGGTTTTGCAGGCACCAAAGCCCATATCACCGGTGCACAACGCCATACGACGGTACGGCAGACCCAGCAGCTCCAGCACTTTCTCAGCGTGGCCGGTCATCTCTTCCAGCGCGTCCATCGACTCTTCCGGGCGGACAATCTGCACCATCTCTACTTTGTCGAACTGGTGCATACGGATCAGACCACGCGTGTCACGGCCGTAAGAACCCGCTTCAGAACGGAAGCACGGAGAGTGTGCTGTCAGTTTGATTGGCAGATCGTCTTCGTCGATGATCTCATCACGCACGAGGTTAGTCAGCGGCACTTCCGCAGTTGGGATCAGCGCGTAGTTGCTGCTGTCAGCTTCCTCATCCAGCGGACGGGTGTGGAACAGATCGCCGGCAAATTTTGGCAGCTGGCCAGTACCGTACAGCGTATCGTGGTTAACCAGATACGGGACGTAGGTTTCACTGTAGCCATGCTGCTCGGTGTGCAGATCCAGCATAAACTGCGCGAGAGCGCGATGCAGATGAGCAATCTGGCCTTTCATCACAACGAAGCGAGAACCGGTCAGCTTAACTGCGGCCGCAAAGTCCAGGCCGGCATGCATTTCGCCCAGGGTCACATGATCGCGAACCTCGAAGTCGAACTCGCGAGGCGTGCCCCAGCGTTTCACTTCAACGTTGTCGTTTTCATCTTTACCGACAGGTACGCTATCGTCAGGAATGTTCGGGATCGCCAGCGCGATATCACGGATCTCGGCCTGAAGCACGTCCAGCTCCGCTTTCGCCTGATCCAGCTCTTCACCCAGTTTGTTCACTTCCAGGCGTAATGGCTCAATGTCTTCCCCGCGCGCTTTCGCCTGGCCGATGGATTTCGATCGAGAATTACGCTCTGCCTGCAGATTTTCAGTTTGTACCTGCAGAACTTTACGACGCTCTTCAAGAGCGCGCAGCTTATCTACATCCAGCTTAAAGCCCCGGCGTGCCAGTTTTTCAGCGACTGCGTCTGGCTCATTACGCAGCAGATTGGGATCGAGCATGCTTATCCTGTGCTTATCGAATTAAAATAGGAAAATGTGACCACAGCCTGCGGCCACAGGGATACATTGCCAACATTACCGCAACGATCGCACTAACGGTAGCGTTTTATAGGGCTATTTTGATCCTGTCCGGCGAGCCAGGCGAGCTTTTCGCCAATCTTGCCTTCAAGACCTCTGTTTGTGGGGTGATAATAGCGGGTTTGTGCCATCTCCTGCGGGAAATATTCCTCCCCGGCGGCGTAGGCATTGGGTTCGTCGTGGGCGTAGCGGTACTCCTGCCCATACCCCATCTCTTTCATCAGTTTGGTCGGCGCATTGCGCAAATGAACCGGCACGTCATAATCCGGGCGTTCACGAGCGTCGGACATGGCCGCTTTAAAGGCGGTATAGACAGCGTTACTTTTCGGTGCGCAGGCCAGATAAACAATCGCCTGAGCGATAGCACGCTCGCCTTCAGCAGGCCCGACGCGGGTAAAGCAGTCCCAGGCCGAAATAGCCACCTGCATGGCGCGCGGATCGGCATTCCCGACATCTTCAGAGGCAATCGCCAGGCAGCGACGGGCCACATACAGCGGATCGCCACCGGCGGTGATAATGCGGGCATACCAGTAAAGCGCCGCATCGGGCGCGCTGCCGCGCACGGACTTATGCAGTGCCGAAATCAGATCGTAAAACCGATCGCCTTTATTGTCGAAACGCGCGCTGCGCTCCCCGGCGATCTCGGTGAGCAACGCCGGTTTCAGTACCCGCTTGCCGGACGCATCCACTTCGGCCATATCGGCCATCATTTCCAGCGTATTGAGTGCCCGGCGGGCGTCGCCGTTAACCAGTTCAGCGATCGCCCGGCGCGTGTCGTCAGGCAGAACGATATCCTGCCCGCCGTAGCCGCGCGCGTTATCGTTCATCGCCTGCGTGAGAACCTGTTCAATATCCTCCACGGTCAGGGATTTGAGCAGGTAAACACGTGCACGGGAAAGCAGCGCGGAATTGAGTTCAAACGACGGATTTTCGGTGGTGGCACCGATGAAGAAAATGGTGCCGTCTTCAATGTGCGGCAGGAAAGCATCCTGCTGGCTTTTATTGAAACGGTGAACTTCGTCAACAAAGAGAATGGTACGTCGCCCGGCATTGCGGTTCTGCCGCGCACGTTCAATCGCCTCGCGGATCTCCTTCACGCCGGACGTGACCGCCGAGATGCGCTCGACATCCGCGTTAGCATAGCGGGCGATAACTTCCGCGAGCGTAGTTTTACCTGTACCGGGTGGGCCCCAGAGGATCATGGAGTGCAGATGCCCGGCCTCAATGGCACGCGGCAAGGGTTTCCCCGCAGCCAGCAGGTGTTGCTGGCCGATGTACTGCGCTAAATTTTCTGGCCGCATACGCGCGGCCAGAGGTTGAAACGCATTCTCAGAAAAATCGAGCGACAGATTGCTCACTCATGCCTCTTACTTGTTGCGCTGATCGTCCACCGTTACGCCCTGCGGCGGGGTAAAGGTGAATTTAGACGCGTCAACCGCGCCGTTTTGCTGGGTCTTGAGCTGGTAGCTGCTACGCTGGTCGTCCTGCTCAACTGCACCAAACTGATTGATGGTTCCGTTGGTGCTCACGTTGATGGTGAACTGTTTCAGGTTGCCATTGCTGCCTTTCGGCGTCAGAACAAACTCATCACCATTCTGTTTGATGTTGTACTGCTGCCAGTCGCTGGACTGGTTACGCGCAATCAGCATGAAAGGCGTATTGCTGGTCGCGTCTTTCAGCCAGGTCGCGGTAGCCTGCTCGACAAACGGGTTGTAGAACCACAGGGTCTTACCGTCAGAAACCAGGATGCTCTCATCCGGCTGAGTCATATGCCAGTTAAACAGATTCGGGCGTTTTACCCACAAATCCCCCTGACCTTCCTGCACCGCATTGCCACTGCCGTCAGTCACTTTTTGCGTAAAGCTGGCGTGGAAACTGCTCACTTTATCCAGTCGGCTTTTAAGGTCGCTGGCTGCATCAGCCCAGACGCTGCTGGCGACAAAACTGGTGAGTAATGCACAGGCGATTGCGATTTTTTTCATTGTTATTCCTTAAAATACGTCATCCCGATATGGGGCTCTGCCCTCTATTGTGTACCTGCCCGAAGGCAGGCGACAGAAGAAAATGCTTAATTTTGGCTGATTTACCCTTCTTTGCAATCACTGAAGGTTAATCAAACGGCGGCGGTGCCAGCACCTCACGGTTACCGTTGTGCCCCTGCTCGCTCACAATGCCCTGCGCTTCCATCTGCTCGATGATGCGCGCTGCGCGGTTGTAGCCGATGCGGAACTGACGCTGCACACCCGAGATAGAAGCTTTACGTTTTTCGGTGACGAAGTTAACCGCCTGGTCGAATAACGGATCCAGCTCCTCGCCGCCGTCCAGGCCACCACCGCCGCCTTCGCTTTCACTGTCGGAGGTAATGCCATCAACATATTGCGGACGACCGCGCGCTTTCCAGTCCTGCACCACGGCGTGAACTTCCTGGTCGCGAACAAATGCGCCGTGAACACGCACCGGAGAAGTAGAGTTCGGGCCAGAGTAAAGCATGTCCCCCATACCCAGCAGCGACTCCGCGCCACCCTGGTCGAGAATAGTACGCGAGTCAATTTTGCTCGATACGGTAAACGCGATACGGGTTGGAATGTTCGCTTTGATCAGACCCGTAATGACGTCCACAGACGGACGCTGCGTCGCCAGAACCAGGTGGATGCCGGCCGCACGCGCTTTTTGCGCCAGACGTGCAATCAGCTCTTCCACTTTTTTACCGACGGTCATCATCAGGTCAGCGAATTCATCCACCAGCACGACGATGTAAGGCAGTTTTTCCAGCACCGGATGTTGAGCATCCATGCTGTCGCCCGGTTTCCAGTAAGGGTCCGGAATCGGACGCCCCATCCGTGCCGCTTCGGCGATTTTCTCGTTATAACCGGCAAGGTTACGCACGCCCAGCGCAGACATCAGCTTGTAGCGACGCTCCATCTCATTAACGCTCCAGCGCAGGGCATTGGCCGCGTCTTTCATGTCGGTAACCACTTCTGTCAGCAGATGCGGGATACCTTCATAGACCGACAGTTCCAGCATTTTCGGGTCGATCATGATGAAACGGACATCTTCCGGCTGCGCTTTATAGAGCATGCTGAGGATCATGGCGTTCACACCGACGGATTTACCGGAGCCGGTGGTACCTGCCACCAGCAGGTGAGGCATTTTTGCCAGATCGGCCACCACCGGCTCGCCCGCAATATCTTTACCCAGAACCACGCTCAGCGGTGACGGGTTATCGCGGAACTTCGCGTTATCCAGGACTTCGCGCAGGTAAACGGTCTGACGTTTCTTATTCGGCAGTTCAAGACCGACGTAAGGTTTACCCGGAATAACCTCTACAACACGCACCGCCACGGTCGACAGAGAACGCGCCAGGTCACGGGAAAGGTTAGAAATACGCGCGGCTTTTACGCCTGGTGCCAGATTAAGTTCGAAGCGAGTGATCACCGGCCCTGGGGAGTAGTTGACCACATCAGCCTTGATACGGAAGTCCGCCAGACGCGCTTCCACCAGACGTGCCATCTGCTCAAGAGCAAAGGTATCGACCGGCTCGACTTCAGCCGGCGGTGGGGTTAACAGATCCAGCGACGGCAGAGGCGTGCTTGGACGCTGCAACGGACGGCTGTCGCCGTTACGCATCAGCAGCGGGTGAATGAGACTCTCCTGCGGCTGTGCCTGAGGCTGCTGGAACTGCGGCGGCTGTGGTGGCTGCTGCGGTTGCGCGTAAGCCTGCGGCGCCGGTTGTTGCGGCTGTGCATGCGCCTGCGGTGCCGGTTGTTGCGGCTGTGCATACGCTTGCGGCGCTGGCGCAGTCTGCGGACGCGTCGGTTCAGCGTCCGGCATCACGCTCGGCGTGAACAGCGGCTCGCTCGGGCCATCATCAACCAGATCTTTCATTGGCGAGAATTCAAAATCCGACAGCGAGAACGGATTCGCTCCGGCGGGCTGCTCACCGGCATAACGCTGCTGCTGCGTGGCCGCGAACTGGCGCGCTAATTCCGCCTCAGCCGCGTCATCTTCGTCTTGCGGATGATGCACTTCATGCTGGTATTCTTCGCCATAGCGCTGATGCTGCTGCGCGGCGAACTGGCGCGCCAGTTCATCCTGATGCATTTCATCAACGTCATCTTCATACTCATTCTCGCGCGCTTTTTCCTCAGCCATACGCTGAGAAGGGAGCTTGATACCGTAGGAGGCCAGCTCACGCCGCGTTGGCACGCGGACACGGTTTGGGCGAGGTAACTGTGGGCCAATGCCCTCTTTCACCTGTGGACGTGGCGCACCGCCTGTGGCGAGGCTAAAGACCGGGGCTGCCGCTGTAGCCTGCTTCACGCTTTCAGCAACAGGTGCAACGGCAGGCGTTGGATCAACCGGAGGAACCGAAACAGAAGGTGCTTTGGTTACAGGCTCCTGCACCGGTTCAAGCACAGGCTGATACCAGGCCGCCAGCTGTTCACGCTCGCGGGCACGCCGCTCTTCGACCTCTTCAAAATAGTACAATGGCGGACGAGACGGTTTCGCCTCTTCCACCACGTCAGGCTCAGGCTGAGGCGCTACGTATGGCTGTTCAGGTTCAACCGGCTCCGGCACGTACTCCTGATGAGGCTGTGCGGCAGGCTGCGCGTACTGCGGATATCCCTGAGGCTCATATGCCGGCTCCGGCTGATAAGGCTGCTGCCAGGCTTCCTGCTGGACAGGAATATAGCTCTCTGGCTCTGGCGCAATAACCGGCTCAGGCGTATGAACGCCAGGGGCGGTTTGCCACTCCACCTGAGGTTGCTGAATGGCGGATTCGGGTGGTGGAACCGGTGCTGAAGGCATCACCGCATCGGCTGGAGCGGCATACGCCTGTGAAGCCGTAGTGGCGGCGGCCGCTGCAGCGACCGGCTCGGTCACGGAGTGGCCATTTAACAGCGGGTCGTATTCATCAAACGCTCCCGGCGTGGCACGGTTGCCGGAGAAGAGCACATCGTTTGGATCGACAGCCGCACCGGCTGCACGATATTCAACCTGATCGTCTTCATCCATGCGTTTGCCGGAGAAGAGCGCCGCATCGGTTTTACGGCCTAGCGGGTTGGCAAATTTCTCAGCAACACGCTGACGACGCGCCAGCGCGCCGCGCATAATGCGGGCACGACGAGATTCGCGACGCTGAACGGGAGCATCGTCTTCCTCTTCGTACTCATCTTCATATTCATCTTCGTCAACCCACGTATCGTCGCGACGGGTACGGTTGCTGGCGAAGGTCAGGAGGGTGAGGATAAAGCTGCCGATCTTCTCAGCGATGCTCACCCACGACCAGCCGGTGAACAGCGTCAGTCCTGCCGCCCAGATGCAGAGCAACGCAAGCGTGCCACCGCTGCTGTGAAGCATGGGCTGTAGCGCAGAACTCAACAGGCTGCCGATCACCCCGCCAGAGGCGAAATACCAGATATCATCGGCGTTGATAGCCGCCAGCCCACACGAGGTGAGGATCAGCGCCAGTGCGCCAATCAGGCGCAGCGACACCGCGAAATAGTCGATATAGTCATCGTTTTGACGATGGCGCCAGGCAAACCAGCATCCGCCAATGATAATGACGGGAAGGGTGTAGGCCATCACCCCGAAAATGAAGAAGAGCGTATCTGCAAGCCAGGCGCCGGGAACACCGCCTAAGTTATGGATAGGCTCATGCCAGGCGGTTTGTGACCAGCTGGGATCTGAGGGGTTGAAACTGAGTAGGGCTGCCATCAGCCAGACGGCAAAAAGGGCAATAACAATCAGCAAAGCCTCGAGGAGACGACGTCCGCTGCTTAGCTTCGATAATGTGACTTCTTTGTCTTCAGTGTATTCCTGGCTCAAGAAAGGCTCTCCAGGTATCAGGCATATCCTGCCTGTTTGCTAAAACGGACAACAGCGCCGGGTATCCCCGGCACTGTTGCTGTATGGATTAACAGGAGTGTAATCAAACTACACTGATTTTGCACCTGTTCCGTGTTAGCGCGTCTTAATAACCAGACGATTGCTCTGTTTGACTTCTTCCATCACCACATAGGTACGGGTGTCATTCACGCCCGGCAGACGCAGCAGGGTTTCACCCAGCAGCTTACGGTAGGCGGACATATCAGGCACACGGGTTTTCAACAGGTAGTCGAAATCACCGGATACCAGATGACACTCTTGAATTTCTTCAAGTTTTTGTACAGCGGCGTTAAATTGCTCAAACACATCCGGCGCACCACGATTCAGAGTAATCTCAACAAATACCAGAAGTGAGGCATCCAGATAATGCGGGTTCAACAGAGCCGTATAGCCCTGAATGAAACCCTGTCTTTCCAGTCGGCGCACACGCTCAAGGCACGGCGTCGGGGAAAGTCCCACACGTTTTGAAAGCTCGACGTTGGAAATACGCCCATCCTTTTGCAATTCATTAAGAATGTTACGATCGATACGGTCGAGATCTTTGCCAGGGCGCTTCTTGCTATCTACCATTATTATTGTCTCTCTGTATTCCTTCCCTACTCCTGCCTGGACCCTGTGCACATCACTGTTCAGAGCCTGTACCCGTTAGTCATCACATCGCCTGGTTATGTATTAGACGCGATGCGGATTCGGGTTCTGTTGGTAAGAAGACCGTTGCCCGAAAGCAGTCACCGATATCACGTATGGCGTCTGTCCACGCCATGCGTAGATTTCACTGACCCGGTAAAAATGGCATTTACGTGCATGCCTATGCGGCATGCGGTTAACGCGGTTTTTTTTCTTCCTTCAATGTTTTCGCAAAAGCGCAGGGGATTGTCAAAGCAAAACATCGATTTTTAGTACAACATGCCGGATATTCATTACGGCAGGGTATTAATCCTCATTTTATTGCCGTACAAACGAGCGAATTTCGGCGCAAAGCGTGATGTTATAGCGCTTAATTCATCGTCGCTGGCTATTGCACATATCGATATCAAAATTGCTGCGCTCTTTTTTTACGACAACAAATTCCCTACAATCCAGCCAAATGTCTGCCAACAACAATGGGGATCTCATGGGCACGGCCAAACACAGTAAGCTGCTAATTCTTGGTTCTGGACCTGCGGGATATACCGCGGCGGTCTATGCTGCACGCGCTAACCTGCAACCGGTTCTGATTACCGGCATGGAAAAAGGCGGTCAGCTGACCACCACCACGGAAGTGGAAAACTGGCCAGGCGACCCGAACGACCTGACCGGGCCGCTGCTGATGGAGCGTATGCACGAGCATGCGACGAAATTCGAAACCGAAATTCTGTTCGATCATATCAATAAGGTTGACCTGCAGAACCGTCCGTTCCGTCTGACGGGCGACAGCGGCGAGTACACCTGTGATGCGCTGATCATCGCGACCGGCGCTTCTGCCCGTTACCTCGGTCTGCCGTCTGAAGAAGCATTCAAAGGCCGTGGCGTTTCCGCCTGCGCAACCTGCGATGGTTTCTTCTATCGCAACCAGAAAGTGGCGGTTATCGGTGGCGGCAACACTGCCGTGGAAGAAGCCCTTTATCTGGCGAACATCGCCTCTGAAGTGCACCTGATCCACCGTCGTGACACCTTCCGCGCAGAGAAGATCCTGATCAAACGTCTGATGGATAAAGTGGCGAGTGGCAATATCGTGCTGCACACCAACCGTACCCTGGAAGAAGTCACGGGCGATCAGATGGGCGTTGCCGGTCTGCGTATTCGTGATACCCAGAACACCGATAACGTCGAAACGCTGGAAGTGGCGGGTCTGTTTGTGGCGATCGGTCACAGCCCGAACACCGCGATTTTCGAGGGGCAACTGGAGCTGGAAAACGGCTACATCAAAGTGCAGTCCGGTATTCACGGCAACGCGACCCAGACCAGCATTCCTGGCGTATTCGCTGCTGGCGATGTGATGGACCATATATACCGTCAGGCGATCACCTCTGCTGGCACCGGCTGTATGGCCGCGCTGGACGCTGAACGCTACCTCGACGGGCTGGCGGAACAAGGTAAATAATCTTTACAAGTCAGTAACAAACGTAAATAAAGGCGGCGATAAGTCGCCTTTATTGTCTCTCCGTTGTAACATTGCGCTGCCCAACTTCTAATAACGTCACCTGCTAAGTACGCAATGGAAAAAACCCGTCAACAAGAGTTAACACGCTGGCTGAAACAGCAAAGCGTTCTTTCCCGCCGCTGGCTAACAATCTCCCGTTTTCTGGGGTTTGTCAGTGGTCTGTTGATTGTTGCCCAGGCATGGCTGCTGGCCCGCATTCTTAATCACATGATCATGGAGAACATTCCGCGCGAAGCGCTCCTGTTGCCCTTTATCGTCCTGATCCTGATTTTTGTTCTTCGTGCCTGGGTGGTCTGGCTGCGTGAGCGCGTGGGTTTTCACGCCGGACAGCATATCCGCTATGAGATCCGCCGTCAGGTGCTTGACCGCCTTCAGGAGGCCGGTCCGGCGTGGATCCAGGGTAAACCCGCGGGAAGCTGGGCGACGCTGATCCTTGAGCAGATTGACGATATGCATGACTACTATGCGCGCTATCTGCCACAGATGGCGCTAGCCGTCTTCGTTCCGTTGCTGATTGTCATCGCCATTTTCCCGGTCAACTGGATGGCAGCGCTGATCCTGCTGGGCACAGCCCCGCTGATCCCGCTGTTTATGGCGCTAGTGGGCATGGGCGCCGCGGACGCTAACCGACGTAACTTTCTGGCTCTGGGTCGCTTAAGCGGCCATTTCCTTGACCGTCTGCGCGGCATGGAAACGT
Source organism: Enterobacter sp. 198 (assembly GCF_009025585.1). Classification (NCBI taxonomy): domain Bacteria; kingdom Pseudomonadati; phylum Pseudomonadota; class Gammaproteobacteria; order Enterobacterales; family Enterobacteriaceae; genus Enterobacter; species Enterobacter sp. 198. The sequence goes on from NZ_WCIM01000022.1 coordinate 13,300, forward strand.
TGCGCATTTTTGGCCGCGGTGAAGCGGAAACTGAAAATATCCGCCTCGCATCGCAGGATTTCCGTCAGCGCACCATGGAAGTGTTACGTCTGGCGTTCCTCTCCTCCGGCGTACTCGAATTCTTTACCTCGCTGTCGATTGCGCTCGTGGCGGTCTACTTTGGCTTCTCATATCTCGGCGCGCTGGATTTTGGCCACTACGGCACGGCGGTGACCCTTTCAGCCGGTTTCCTTGCGCTGATACTGGCCCCCGAATTTTTCCAGCCGCTTCGCGATCTGGGCACCTTCTATCATGCAAAAGCGCAGGCCGTGGGCGCGGCTGACAGCCTGAAGACGTTTATGGAAACGCCACTGGCGCATCCGGAACGCGGTGACGTGACGCTGAACACCAAAGAGCCGGTTACCCTTGAAGCGCGTGATTTCTCCATTCTGTCGCCTGAAGGCAACGTGCTGGCAGGCCCGCTTAACTTTACCCTTCCGGCCGGAAAACGTGTGGTGCTTGTAGGCATCAGTGGTTCAGGGAAAAGCTCTCTGCTCAATGTGCTATCGGGTTTTATGGCCTACACCGGATCGCTGCGGATCAACCAAACTGAACTGCGCGATCTCGATCCGCTTGCCTGGCGTAAACAGCTTAGCTGGGTGGGACAAAACCCTCAGCTTCCTGCCGCCACGCTGCGAGACAATGTGCTGCTGGCTCGCCCGGATGCGCGTGACGATGAACTGCAATCCGTGCTCGACCGCGCCTGGGTCAGCGAGTTTCTGCCGCAGCTTCCGCAGGGTGTCGATACCGTTGTCGGTGACCAGTCTGCCGGCCTGTCAGTCGGTCAGGCCCAGCGTGTGGCGGTTGCCCGCGCGCTGCTTAACCCATGCCAGCTCATGCTGCTCGACGAGCCAGCCGCGAGCCTTGACGCACACAGTGAGCAACGCGTCATGGATGCCCTGAATGCGGCCTCGCGGCAGCAAACCACCCTGATGGTCACCCATCAGCTGGAAGGTATTGCTGACTGGGATCAGATTTGGGTCATGGAAAATGGTCATATTGTTGAGCAAGGCGAGTACGCCTCTCTCGTTGCCGCGCAGGGCCCGTTTGCCACCCTGCTGGCAAACCGTCAGGAGGATATCTGATGCGTGCTCTGCTTCCCTATCTTGCGCTCTATAAACGCCATAAATGGATGCTGCTGCTGGGCATTGTGCTGGCGATTGTTACCCTGCTTGCCAGCATCGGTCTGCTTACGCTCTCCGGCTGGTTCTTATCCGCTTCGGCCGTCGCGGGGTTCGCGGGTTTATACAGCTTTAACTATATGCTTCCGGCGGCAGGCGTTCGCGGCACCGCAATCACGCGTACTGCTGGACGTTATTTTGAGCGTCTGGTCAGCCACGATGCCACTTTCCGCGTGCTACAGCACCTGCGCATTTACACCTTCAGCAAACTGCTACCCCTCTCCCCTGCCGGGCTGGTACGTTTTCGTCAGGGTGAGTTACTCAACCGTGTCGTAGCCGATGTCGACACGCTGGATCACCTTTACCTGCGCGTCATCTCACCCATCGTGGGGGCGTTTGTGGTGATTGTGGTGGTCACGCTGGGGTTGTCGGTTCTGGACGTTCCCGTTGCGCTCACGCTGGGTGGCATCATGCTGCTGACGCTGATTATCCTGCCACCGCTGTTTTATCGTGCAGGTAAATCTACTGGCGAGAACCTGACGCGACTGCGCGGCGACTACCGACAACAGCTGACATCCTGGCTGCAGGGACAGGCGGAACTGACCATTTTTGGTGCCAGCACGCGTTATCGCAGTCAAATGGAAAGCACTGAGCTGAACTGGCATGAAGCTCAGCGCCGCCAGTCGGAGCTGACGGCATTCTCCCAGGCGCTGATGATGTTGATCGGCGGCGTGGCGGTCATCGCCATGCTGTGGATGGCTTCAGGTGGTGTAGGTGGAAATACCCAGCCCGGCCCTCTGATTGCTCTCTTCGTTTTCTGCGCACTGGCCGCGTTTGAAGCGCTGGCCCCGGTGACGGGCGCCTTCCAGCATCTCGGGCAGGTCATCGCTTCTGCCCTGCGCATCACTCAGATTGCCGAGCAGGAGCCGGAGGTTACGTTCAGCGGCGCTCAGACCGCCGTGCCGACGCAGGTTGCGCTGACCCTGGATAACGTCACCTTTGCCTATGAAAAACAGGCGCAGAACGCGCTGGAAGGGATCACGCTGTCTGTTAAAGCAGGCCAGCGGATTGCGCTCCTCGGTCGTACCGGTTGCGGTAAATCCACCCTTCTTCAGCTACTGACCCGCGCCTGGGATCCGCAGCACGGTCAGATTCGGTTTAACGATACGCCGCTGACCGACTTCCGCGAACAGACGCTGCGCAAGACCGTGAGCGTGGTTCCGCAGCGCGTGCACCTCTTCAGCGCGACGCTGCGTGATAACCTGCTGCTCGCGGCACCTCAGGCCTCCGACGATGATCTGCGCGCCATGCTGGAGCAGGTTGGGCTGCAAAAACTGCTTGAGAACGACGGGCTGAACGGCTGGCTCGGGGAAGGCGGTCGTCAGCTCTCCGGCGGCGAGTTGCGCCGTCTGGCGATTGCACGCGCGTTGCTGCACGATGCGCCGCTGATGCTGCTTGATGAACCCACCGAAGGGCTGGACGCAACAACCGAGAGCCAAATCCTTGATTTACTGGCCCATGTTATGATCGGAAAAACCGTGCTGATGGTCACCCACCGCCTGCGCGGGCTGGCGAGTTTTGATCAGATAATTGTGATGGACAACGGACATATTATTGAGCAAGGTAGTCACACAGAACTGTTGGCGAAACAGGGTCGCTACTACCAGTTTAAACAGCGTCTGTAGACTATATTTGTACCGATCCTAACTCGCGTATTGGAGTTCTGCTGTCATGCGCCTGGTCCAGCTTTCTCGTCATAACATCGCGTTCCCTTCGCCGGAGGGAGCGCTGCGTGAACCTAACGGGCTGCTGGCCCTTGGCGGCGACCTTAGTCCTGCGCGGCTTTTGATGGCTTACCAGCGCGGCATTTTCCCGTGGTTTTCACCCGGCGACCCGATTTTATGGTGGTCGCCCGATCCCCGTGCCGTGCTGTGGCCGGCGCAGTTTCACCTGAGCCGCAGCATGAAGCGTTTCCATGCGAAATCACCCTACCGCGTCACCCTGAATCATGCCTTCGGTCAGGTCATTGAAGGCTGTGCCGAAGACCGTCATGAAGGAACCTGGATCACCCGCGATATCATTACCGCCTATCACCAGCTGCATGAGCTGGGTTTCGCGCACTCCATTGAAGTCTGGCAAGACGGTGAACTCGTCGGCGGGATGTATGGCGTTGCGCAGGGGACGCTGTTTTGCGGCGAATCGATGTTCTCCCGTGCCGTGAATGCCTCGAAAACCGCGCTGCTGATCTTCTGCCAGGAGTTTGCCCAGCGCGGTGGAAAACTGATGGATTGCCAGGTCCTCAATGAGCATACGGCCTCCCTCGGTGCGGTTGAAATCCCCCGCCGTTACTACATAGAACATCTGGACGTTTGCCGTCAGGAGAAGCTGCCGCGAGACTTCTGGGTACCAAGAACGCTCTTTATGCCCAATGCCTAAATGTTTTCCGCATATTTTTTGTGAGGGTGTTATAATTATGCCGCAGAGTAGGTTCTGCCTGTTGCCTCGCCGCCGTTTGGGTCCTCCGCTTCAGATAACGTCCTGACGTTTATCCTGTTGTATCCCCTTTACGAATGCGCTTTCCGTTCGGTTGTACCGTGACGCTTGGGCAATGCGCCGAAACTATTTTGCTGCGTTTTAAACGCGCAATTCTTTACTTAATTGATGAATTTCGGCATTATCTTGCCGGTTCAAAACTTGGTAGTGATACCCCAGAGGATTAGATGGCCAAAGAAGACAATATTGAAATGCAGGGTACCGTACTTGATACGTTGCCTAACACCATGTTTCGCGTAGAGCTGGAAAACGGTCACGTGGTAACTGCGCACATCTCCGGTAAAATGCGCAAAAACTATATCCGCATTTTAACGGGCGACAAAGTGACTGTTGAACTGACCCCGTACGACCTGAGCAAAGGCCGCATTGTCTTCCGTAGTCGCTAATTGTTTTCGCCTGTAATGGCAGATGAATATATAAAGGTCGGGTTAACCCCGGCCTTTTTTATTTAACGGCTTAATGCCGGGCAGGAAGATGTATTGTCATGCGGGGCTGCGCCGGCGTGATTAAATCCCCGGCCATGGAATGCGCCACCTCATGCAGCAATCCCGTCAGGTGCGGCAGCATATCCCGATCAAAATGGGACACCAGCAGCACGTGGTTTACTGCCCGGCAGTAGTCGCACTTTGTTTCGGTATCTTCCAGAAGCCACGCTTTTTGTCGCGGTGGTTCAGCGTCCTCCTCAAATTCCACTATCTGAAAATCACGCATTGATTCTGTGAGTCCGCTTTTGACTTCTTCCAGATACGCGCCTAAACAGCGGCACACGGGCTGCGTTTGCGGGTGGGCGTTGCAGTCCAGCAGAATTTCGGTGAGCAGCATGCAGCGCTCGGCCAGGGTCGGGAGATCGGGGTTGAGGGAGAGTTCGCTGTAGAGCTGGGAAAGAGACTGGTTTTCCATGATCATAATTTCCATATTAAAAGCTAACAATTACCACCAGAAACGCCAACTTCGGGTGGCAGACTGAACCGGTTTGGCGTACCGACCATATGGAAAATCGGCGCTTCAAAGAAGCCCCGGTTCAGCCCACCATATTTGAAGGTGCGGATTATACCGCAGCTAAAAAAAGAGTGAACGAAACCAGTGACATTGCTGTGAGCAATATCTTTCCCTATGTGTGTTATCAGGACGCCAATCCTGACACCTGATTTTGCAGGTGCGTCGCCATTCTAGGACTGTGAATTTATACAGCAATGAGTGAGATGAAAATATGGAAAGCGCCTCGCAAAGTTTCGGTGCGGGCAGGCATAAAAAAACCGGGCAGTTGCCCGGTTTTTAAGACTAATGCTGGAAATTAGTGAGCCGCTTCCGGCTTGTGCTTCTGCGCACTCTGGAAATCGTACGTCAGCTCATTCTTCTCCTGGTCCAGCGCGACCGTCACCTGACCGCCGTCCACCAGCAAGCCAAACAGCAGCTCGTTCGCCAGCGGTTTCTTCAGGTTGTCCTGAATCACACGCGCCATTGGACGGGCCCCCATCGCACGGTCGTAGCCTTTCTCAGCCAGCCAGTTGCGGGCCTCCTGGCTTACTTCCAGCGACACGCCTTTCTGATCCAGCTGAACCTGCAGTTCGACGATGAACTTATCCACTACCTGATGGATAACCTCGGTAGAGAGGTGATCGAACCAGATAATGTTGTCCAGACGGTTACGGAACTCCGGCGTAAAGATCTTCTTGATCTCTTCCATCGCATCGGTGCTGTTATCCTGATGGATAAGGCCGATAGATTTGCGCTCCGTTTCACGCACACCGGCGTTGGTGGTCATTACCAGCACTACGTTGCGGAAGTCCGCCTTGCGCCCGTTGTTATCGGTCAGCGTCCCGTTGTCCATCACCTGCAGCAGGATGTTGAACACGTCCGGGTGCGCTTTCTCGATTTCATCGAGCAGCAGTACCGCGTGCGGATGCTTGATCACCGCGTCGGTTAACAGACCGCCCTGGTCAAAGCCCACATAGCCCGGAGGCGCACCAATCAAACGGCTGACGGTGTGACGCTCCATGTACTCGGACATATCAAAACGCAGCAGCTCAATGCCCAGCGCTTTGGAGAGTTGAACCGTTACCTCGGTTTTCCCCACACCGGTCGGACCGGCGAACAGGAAGGAACCGACAGGCTTATGTTCATGCCCCAGTCCGGCACGGGCCATCTTGATGGCTTCGGTTAACGCCTCAATGGCTTTATCCTGCCCAAAGACCAGCATTTTCAGGCGATTGCCAAGGGTGCGCAGCGTGTCACGGTCGCTCTGAGAAACGCTCTTCTCAGGGATACGCGCGATACGGGCCACCACGGTCTCGATATCCGCCACGTTAACGGTTTTCTTACGCTTGCTGGCTGGCATCAGACGCGCACGCGCCCCTGCCTCATCAATCACGTCAATGGCCTTATCCGGCAGATGACGATCGTTGATGTATTTCACCGCCAGCTCCACCGCCGCACGCACCGCTTTGGCGGTATAACGCACATCGTGGTGCGCTTCGTACTTCGGTTTCAGACCGTTGATGATCTGCACGGTTTCTTCAACAGAGGGTTCAGTCACATCGATTTTCTGGAAGCGACGCGCCAGGGCACGATCTTTCTCAAAGATGTTGCTGAACTCCTGATACGTTGTGGAGCCAATCACGCGGATCTTACCGCTGGAGAGCAGCGGTTTGATCAGGTTAGCGGCATCCACCTGGCCACCCGAGGCCGCACCGGCACCGATGATGGTGTGGATCTCATCGATAAACAGAATGCTGTTGGTGTCCTGCTCGAGCTGTTTCAAAAGCGCCTTAAAGCGTTTTTCAAAATCGCCGCGGTATTTAGTGCCCGCCAGCAGCGAGCCAATATCCAGCGAGTAGATGGTGCAATCGGCAATCACTTCCGGTACGTCACCCTGCACAATACGCCAGGCGAGACCCTCGGCAATCGCGGTTTTACCGACGCCGGATTCACCCACCAGCAGCGGGTTGTTCTTGCGGCGACGGCACAATACCTGGATCGCGCGCTCCAGCTCTTTATCGCGACCAATCAGCGGGTCGATACCGCCAACGCGAGCAAGCTGGTTGAGATTGGTGGTGAAGTTTTCCATACGATCCTCCCCGCCTGCTTGCTCTTCATTATTATTGACCTGATTGCTGGAATCCGATGCCTGGTTCGGCTCGTCTTTACGCGTTCCGTGAGAGATAAAGTTAACCACGTCGAGTCGGCTGACTTCGTGTTTGCGCAGCAGGTAGGCAGCCTGTGACTCCTGCTCGCTGAAGATGGCGACCAGCACATTTGCGCCCGTCACTTCGCTACGTCCGGAAGACTGGACGTGGAATACCGCACGCTGCAACACGCGCTGGAAGCTGAGCGTCGGCTGCGTGTCGCGCTCTTCTTCACTGGCTGGCAGCACCGGTGTGGTTTGTTCGATGAAGGCTTCGAGTTCCTGACGTAGCGCCACCAGATCCACGGAGCAGGCTTCCAGCGCTTCGCGGGCAGATGGGTTGCTAAGCAGTGCGAGCAGTAAATGCTCGACGGTCATAAACTCATGTCGGTGCTCACGCGCTCTGGCGAAAGCCATATTTAAACTGAGTTCCAGTTCTTGATTGAGCATAGGCACCTCCCCCAAATTTTATGCCTTATCAGGCCTTTTCCAGCGTACACAGCAACGGATGCTCGTTCTCCCTCGCATAATCGTTCACCATCGCGACTTTGGTCTCCGCCACTTCGGCGGTAAAGATGCCGCAGATAGCTTTGCCACGATAATGAACGGTAAGCATCAGTTGCGTTGCACGTTCTACATCATAAGAAAAGAACTTTTGTAGCACGTCAATAACAAATTCCATCGGCGTGTAATCATCGTTCATTAACATAACTTTATACATAGATGGCGGTTTTAGCGCGTCACGCACTTTATCTTCCGCCAGCTGGTCAAAATCCAGCCAGTCGTTGGTCTTACCCATTTTGCATAACCACTTTGAATCTACCTCAGATGTTAGATAACAATCATCTATTACTGTCATCCGCGATGTCTGTCACAAACTGTTGCAATAGCGTTAACTGCTTCAAACTTTGGTTGATTATTGTCCCATCTCAAGCGCCAAACGCTTGACGACTTCTTTCGTTTCTCTAAATTGTACAAGCGTGAGATGGCGAGGTTTTGAACAGCCCCCACTCCACCACCGGTTCATTCCATCTTAACTTATAAGATTTACGAAGGATGTCGAAGCATGGAAATGGGTACTGTTAAGTGGTTCAACAACGCCAAAGGGTTTGGCTTCATCTGCCCCGAAGGCGGCGGCGAGGATATCTTCGCTCACTATTCCACCATTCAGATGGATGGTTACAGAACGCTCAAAGCCGGGCAGTCCGTCCGGTTCGATGTACACCAGGGACCCAAAGGCAATCATGCAAGCCTGATCGTACCCATTGAAGCAGAAACGGTCGCATAGCTCTCTGTTTTATTGTGTACATCCCGCCGTCAAAATGCCAGCCCGATCGGCTGGCATTTTTATTTTCAGCCTATTCGCGAGCCAACGCATCCACAGGATCCAGACGCGCCGCATTGCGGGCAGGCAGCCAGCCAAACAAAATGCCGGTAAAAGTCGAACACAAAAATGCGGTAAGAATGGCCACCGGCGAGAAACCAATCTCCCAGCCGGGTAAAAAAAGCTGCAGAGCAAACGCGATCATCATCGACAGCGCAATGCCCATCGCGCCGCCCACCAGACACACCAGCACCGCTTCAATCAAAAATTGCTGCAGCACATCGCTGGCTCTGGCACCGACTGCCATGCGGATGCCAATCTCCCGGGTACGTTCCGTGACCGATACCAGCATGATATTCATCACCCCGATACCGCCGACCACCAGCGAGATCACCGCCACCAGCGTCAGGAACAGCTGAAGAGTACGTGTGGTCTTTTCCGCCGTTTTCAAGAGACCGTCCATATTCCAGGTGAAGAAATCTTTCTTCCCGTGACGCAACGTCAGCAGCCGTTCCAGCTGTTGCTCGGCCTGCGCGCTGTCGTAGCCCTCCTTCACGCGAACGGTGATGGAGTTCAGCCAGGACTGCCCCATAATCCGCCCGGAGATGGTGGTATAGGGCAGCCAGACGCGCAGGATCTTGCTGCTGCCAAACATCGACTGTTTCTCTTCCGCCACGCCAATCACCGTCGCAGGCATGTTTCCGACCAGGATAACCTCGCCCACCACGTTGGTTTTATTGGGGAAGAGCTGCCGGCGCGAGTTGGCGTCAAGCACCACCACCTGCGCCCGGCCCGCTAACTGCTCGGCGTTGAAGGTGGCACCTTCGCTGAAGGTCATGCCATAGACGTTAAAGTAATCGCCGCTGACGCCGTTGGCGCTGGCAGCAACGTCAACATTGCCTACCCGCAGACGGAGGTTTTGTGAGACCGCCGGCGTGGCCGAATTCACCCACGGCTGCTTCTGGATAGCCGCCAGATCGTCATACTTCAGCGCCTGCTGATACTGCGGCTCGTCATCGCCAAAATCTTTGCCGGGATAGACATCAATGGTGTTGGTCCCGATGGCCCGAATATCCGCCAGCACCAGCTGTTTGGCCGCGTCGCCCACGACCACAATCGATACCACCGAGGCGATACCAATGATGATACCCAGCATGGTCAACAGGGTGCGCATTTTATTGGCGGCCATCGCCAGCCAGGCCATGGTCAGCGCCTCACGAAACCCGCTGGAAAATTGTCCCCAACCGGTTGACGCCGGCAGGACTTCTTTCGGCGCCGCCGCCCGGGCGTGACGCGCCGGCGGGTTGCTGACCAGCTCTCCGTCGCGGATCTCAATGATGCGCTCGGCCTGCGCAGCCACCTGCGGATCGTGGGTAACGATGATGATCGTATGCCCCTGATCACGAAGCTGGTGAAGGATCGCCATCACCTCTTCACCCGAATGGCTGTCGAGCGCCCCGGTCGGTTCATCTGCGAGGATCACCTGACCGCCGTTCATCAGCGCGCGTGCGATACTGACACGCTGCTGCTGGCCGCCGGAGAGCTGCGAGGGCTGGTACTCCACCCGTTCCGCCAGCCCCAGACGCGTCAGCAGCATCTGGGCGCGCTCAAGGCGTTTTTTCCGCTCGACGCCGGCATAGACCGCCGGCACTTCGACGTTCTGCGCCGCCGTCAGGTGAGAGAGCAGATGGTAACGCTGGAAGATAAAACCGAAATGTTCCCGCCGCAGTTTTGCCAGCGCGTCACCGTCCAGCGTGGAAACATCCATACCGGCCACCCGATAGGTGCCGCTGGTGGGTCTGTCCAGACAGCCGAGAATATTCATCAGCGTCGATTTACCGGAGCCGGACGCACCGACAATCGCCACCATCTCGCCCGCTTCGACGCGCAGGGTGATCCCCTTCAGCACCTCAACCGGGCCATCACCCGACGGATAGCTGCGACGAATGTCATTCAGCTCTAGCAACGCCGTCATTTAGCGGCTCCGGGCAGGCTTTCGCTGGTAACAACCTCCTCACCCTCTTCCAGCCCTTTGACCACCACCACGTCGGTGTCATTACGTGCACCAATGACCACTTCTCGCTCACGCGTTTCGCCGTTGCGCAGCACTTTCACTTTATAGCGGCTCTCGCCGGTGGATTCACCCAGCGCAGAGAGAGGAATGGTGAGCACATTTTTCACGCCGGTAAGCTGAATGTGCACCTGTGCGGTCATGTCCAGACGCAACACGCCCTGCGGGTTAGGCACCTCGAAGCGCGCATAGTAGAAGATGGCATCGTTCACTTTTTCCGGCGTCGGCAGAATGTCTTTTAGCGCGCCTTCATAGCGCGTCTGAGGATCGCCGAGGACGGTAAACCAGGCTTTCTGCCCCGGCTTCAGATGAATAACATCCGCCTCTGAGACCTGGGCTTTCACCAGCATGGTGCTCATGTCCGCCAGGGTCAGAATGTTGGGCGCCTGCTGCGCCGCAATCACCGTTTGCCCCTGCAGCGTGGTAATTTGAGTCACTTCCCCGGCCATGGGCGCCACAATCTGCGTATAGTCGAGGTTGGTTTTGGCCGTATCCAGCGAGGCCTGGTTGCGCTTGATCTGCGCATCGATAGTCCCGATCTGCGCCTGCTTAACCGCCAGCTCGGTGGCAGCCGTGTCTAAATCTTGTTTCGAGATGGCCTGCGTTTTGGCCAGCGCCTGCTGACGCGTTAACGTTACCTGGGCCAGGTTGCGCTCAGCCTGCGCCTGTGCACGCTGGGCACGCAGTTCCATGAGCGTGGCTTCCACCTCACGGATCTGGTTTTGCGCCTGCTCAGGATCGATAACGCCCAGCAGCTGGCCTTTTTTCACCTTGTCGCCAATCTCAACCGACAGCGTTTTCAACTGACCGCTTACCTGTGCACCCACGTCAACCTTGCGCAGGGCATCCAGTTTTCCCGTCGCCAGCACGTTTTGCTGCAGCTCGCCCGGACGGACAATCAGTGTTTGATACTGTGGTACAGGGGCATTCAGGATCTGCCATAGCCAGAACCCTCCCCCGATAACAATTACCGCCAGCAGCAGAAACCACGTTCTGCGTTTTCCCTTGAGGTTCATAAATATTCCAAATAAATGTTCTGGCAATTATAAACGTTGATTCTATCTAAACGACTCCTCAACGAAACCCCCGCGCACCGAAATCGCCTCAATTTGTTGATGAGTTATTGAAATTTCGCCTGCTGAAATAGAACCCTTCCTTCAGAAGCAGGATCTAACATGTCTTCCATCGTCGATACACTTATTTCTCATCAGCACCAGCCTAAATCCGGCTGGCAGCTCTTCAATAATCTGGCCTTCGGGAAGATCACTCCGGGGCTGGCATGGCAAAACCCCGCTTATCGACGTAAGTTCATGCTCCGTTCGCTGATGACACCGTTCAGCACCACGCGTCTGCTGTCAGAGCTGGCAAAGCAGCCGCGCCTGATGCAAATGTTGCAGGTGCAGCCGGGGCTACCGTGCCGCCTGCATCGCCCGTGGTTAACGGTGGACATGGATCGCCGACAGGCGCTGGAATCGCTGACCTGGCACTACCAGACCATGACGCGCCAGCTTCCGGCAACGCTGGTCAAGGGTTACCTTTCACCGCAGGGGGCAACCCTGCTGACGCTGACCGGAAAAGACGAACAGCAGTTTACTGTGCGCCTGTGCGCCGACGCCTTCATGGATAAAGAGGGTGAAGCCACCCTCGTCTTTTGTAACCATCAGAATACCGTGCTGGCGGAAATGACCTTCACGCTGTGCCCGTTTGAAGGAAAAACAACGCTGTTCATCGGCGGCCTGCAGGGGGCAAAAGCACACGTTCCACATGAACTGATCCAGGGGGCGACCAAAGCGTGTCACGGCCTGTTCCCGAAACGCCTGCTGGTTGAAACGGCAATGACGCTTGGCGCAGCTTTCCCGGTTGAGCATATTGTCGCGGTGAGTAACGCCACGCATATCTACCGCAGCTGGCGTTACCGCAAGAAAAAAGAGGGAAAACTGCTGGCCGATTATGACAGCTTCTGGCTCTCCCTCGGCGGGCAAAAACAGGATAACGGCCACTTCATGCTGCCGCTCGCCATGCCCCGTAAGCCGATGGACGAGATTGCGAGCAAAAAGCGCGCTGAGTACCGCCGCCGCTATGCGTTACTGGACAGCCTGACGCAACACGTCACGCAGGCGACCCGCGCTTAATCCGCTTTCCCGCGTGCCAGCCACAGCACGCGGGAGAACATCTTGCGCAGCAGCGTCGGCACGGACTCCACGCCACGTCTCCCCGCTTCCGTCGCCACCTCAATCGCTAAATCAGGTTTTGATGAGCGGTGGATGGCTTTGGCAATCACGCGCCGCATGTTCATTGGCACATCCACCGGCACCATCGCAATCCGGTGGAACACGTCGTCGAACCCCTGACGGTACATAAAGTGCTCCATGTCCATGGTCGGCAGCATGGTTAGGTGGTCGCGCTCTTCTTCGCGCTCATTATTCAGCAGGCCACGCACGGTCGCGGCATATTTTTTTCCCGCCTCGTCACCATCCACCAGCACATGCCATTCAATGCCCATCCGCCGGGCGAATTTGATCAGCGGCTTGATCCCCGACTGGGCAAATTCGATGACCTTGATACCTTCGGCATCAAAATGGTGGCCGCACTGACGCGCCAGTTCGTTGATAACCCAGGTTTCCGTTTCTCCCTCAACCAGCAGCCAGCAGCGGGCGAACAGCGACGACGCACGATTAAAGCGGATGTGGAACGAGATACGACGTCCCTCTTCCGCGTTCATCCCGCCCGGCCCGAGGCGATAGGCGGTGACGCGGGAAGACTCACGTACCAGACGGCAGACGTGCTCGACCGGGGTCAGGGACAATAACTCGCCGGAATTGGTGGTGGTCACGCGCTGCAGCGGCAGCAGATTCAACAGGTGCCACGCCACCGAGAGCATGATCGGGTGCAGGCGCGTTTCCGGGTCTTCCACCAGCAGCAGCGGGCGGGCGTCACGGTCGAGACGAACGGTGCCCTTGGCCTGCAGTAGCGTCGAAAACAGCCCCAGCAAAATCACCCGATGGGTACGGCCACCGGGCCTGTCAATCATCCGGTTTATGATATCGAGGTAGCGCCAGCTGCGTTGTTCATCGTGAGAGCGGCGGCGCATCAGACGATGGCGCGACTCCGACGTCCCCTGCTCGGAAAAATAGTGTTCCAGCAGTTGTACCATTGCTGACAACCCCTGGCGGATTTGACCATCGGTCAGATTTTGCGGACGCGCCACCAGCTCTCGCGCCAGGAAATCCAGCTCGCGGGCGGTCACTTCCACTTCCGGCATATTCGGTACGGTGCCGTTGCGGATCCGCCGCATAAAACGCGCATCACGCAGGCGCAACACCGGCATCAGGCGAATCAGGTGGCGAGCCAGGTCGTCGATGTCATCCAGCGGAATAGGGTTGGCTTTCTCATCGAGGAAATCACGCAGGGTTAATACGCCCTCGTTTTCTGCCATCTCACCTTCCAGCCGGTAGAAAATCCGGTGGAAACCGTCGTCGCACGGGACCCAGCAGGGTGATAACGGCCGGAAGCGACGCACGCGGTGACGCCCCGGCTCGGATTCGCGGAACGTCAGAATAATGTGCAGGTGTTTTTCGCGGCCATTCACATCGCCGGGAGGAAACCAGAAATCATCATGGGCAAAGTGATACAGATCGTCTTCGGGCGAAAGCAGCAGCGTCAGCGCATCCAGAAGGCTGGACTTACCCCACGCGTTCTCACCGATCAGGACGTTGTTCTGCTCAAGCTGCAGCGACAGGCGGTTAATACCGCGGAACCCAACAATTTCCACACGTTCGAGAAGCATAAATCCCCCGCGAGATGATCACTTTTTCCTTTAAGTTATCAGCAGTATAGCGGCAGGAACTTTGACACGACAGCACAACCTTCGTGCTGCAGAGAATTGGTCTATGCTCTATTTACCGTCGATTTGAACAAGGAATGACATCACGTTGCCATAAATCAAATTAACCGAATTAATTTTAGTGGCGAAGGGATGTTTTTGTTTTTAAAATAATGGCTCTTTGAGTCGTCATCCCTTTTTTGACGATATCCCGCACGCAGGAACGCGTGTGAAGTTTATTATTGAGGTGGTTATGTTTAGAAAATTAGCAGCAGAATGCTTTGGTACATTCTGGCTGGTGTTTGGTGGCTGCGGTAGCGCCGTTCTGGCAGCAGCATTTCCGGAATTAGGTATTGGTTTTGTCGGCGTTGCGCTGGCATTCGGTTTAACCGTATTAACCATGGCGTTTGCCGTGGGTCATATTTCCGGTGGTCATTTTAACCCGGCGGTGACATTAGGTTTATGGGCGGGCGGTCGTTTCCCTGCTAAAGAAGTCATTGGTTATATTGTGGCCCAGGTTGTTGGCGGGATTATTGCTGCAGCGGTTCTGTACGTTATTGCCAGCGGTAAAGCCGGCTTTGACGCCGCCGCAAGCGGCTTCGCCTCAAACGGTTTCGGCGAACACTCCCCTGGCGGTTACTCCATGCTCTCTGCCATCGTGATTGAAATTGTGCTGACCGCAGGCTTCCTGCTGGTGATCCACGGCGCAACCGACAAACACGCCCCGGCGGGCTTTGCACCTATTGCCATTGGTCTGGCGCTGACGCTTATCCACCTGATCTCTATTCCGGTCACCAATACCTCCGTAAACCCGGCGCGCAGTACTGCCGTCGCTATTTTCCAGGGCGGCTGGGCGCTTGAGCAGCTGTGGCTGTTCTGGGTAATGCCAATCATCGGCGGTATTCTGGGCGGCGTGCTGTATCGCACCCTGCTGGAAAAACGCGATTAATTGCGTGTGCAGTCGGGTAGCACTTACGCTTACCCGACCTGCATGACAACACTCAGGCCGGGTCAGGCGTTGCTGCCACCCGGCTTTTTTGTTGCTCCTTTACCTGACAACGTTTATTGGGTAGTGTCTCTGGCGCTTAACAGATATTCACAAGGACCCGTTGTTCATGTTTTCAGGACTCCTCATCATTCTGCTGCCTCTGATTGTGGGCTACCTTATCCCGCTGCATCGCGAATCCGCGTTACGGCTTATCAACCGTTTTCTGAGCTGGATTGTCTACGTCATTCTTTTCTTTATGGGGATAAGCCTGGCGTTTCTGGATAATCTGGCCACCAATCTGCTGGCGATCCTGCATTATTCTGTCGTCACCTGCGCCGTTATTTTGCTGTGCAATATTGCCGCACTTTTCTGGCTTGAACGCACTATTCCGTGGAAAAATCACCACCATCAGGAAAAACTGCCGTCACGAATTGCAATGGCGCTAGAATCTTTAAAATTATGCGGCGTCGTGGTGCTGGGTTTTGTTCTTGGGCTTAGCGGATGGAATTTTTTACAGCACGCGACGGAAGCCAGTGAATATACCCTCATTTTCCTGCTGTTCCTTATCGGTATTCAGCTGCGAAATAATGGCATGACGTTGAAACAGATTGTCCTTAATCGCCGTGGAATGATCGTCGCGGTTATCGTCGTCATTAGCTCACTGGTGGCGGGCGTGATTAACGCTTTTATTCTCGGCCTGCCGTTAAAAACCGGTCTGGCAATGGCCTCCGGATTTGGCTGGTATTCCCTTTCCGGTATTCTGCTGACCGAATCGTTCGGTCCGGTCATCGGGAGCGCCGCCTTCTTTAACGACCTGGCGCGAGAATTAATTGCCATTATGCTGATCCCGGGCCTGGTGCGCCGCAGTCGCTCGACCGCACTGGGTCTGTGTGGCGCCACGTCGATGGACTTTACCCTGCCGGTTCTGCAGCGTTCAGGTGGGCTGGAGATGGTGCCTGCCGCCATCGTACACGGCTTTATTTTGAGCCTGCTGGTTCCCGTTCTGATGGCGTTTTTCTCCGCCTGATACTCCTCTGGCGGTAGACTTTCTGCCGCCAAAATTGCGCTAAATCAATCTCCCTCTATTTTGTAGAAGAAAGCCCTTTTCACCGTTCAGTCACAGGCATAACCTCAAACATGTATATCAAATATAACTTTAACAGGTGTGATTATGTTTTGTGTGCAATGTGAACAAACCATCCGTACCCCGGCAGGCAATGGCTGCTCTTATGCGCAAGGTATGTGCGGCAAAACCGCAGAAACATCAGACCTGCAGGATCTGCTGATTGCCGCCCTGCAAGGCCTTTCCGCATGGGCATTCAAGGCCCGCGAATATGGCATTATTGACCACTATGTAGACAGTTTCGCCCCCCGCGCCTTTTTCTCCACGCTGACTAACGTTAACTTTGATTCCCCGCGCATCGTCGGTTATGCCCGCGAAGCGATTGCGCTGCGTGAAGCGCTGAAAGCGCAGTGCCTGAGCGCCGATGCCAACGCACGGGTAGAAAACCCAATGGCAGACCTGCAGCTGGTGAGCGACGACCTGGGCGAGCTGCAGCGTCAGGCAGCAGAATTCACCCCCAACAAAGACAAAGCGGCGATTGGCGAGAACATTCTCGGCCTGCGTCTGCTCTGCCTGTACGGCCTGAAAGGGGCCGCGGCCTATATGGAACACGCGCACGTTCTGGGCCAGTACGATAACACTATCTATGCTCAGTACCACAAAATCATGGCGTGGCTGGGTACCTGGCCTGCCGAGATGAATCCGCTGCTCGAATGTTCAATGGAAATCGGCCAGATGAACTTCAACGTGATGCGTATTCTGGATGCCGGTGAAACCCGCACCTACGGCCACCCGACGCCGACGCAGGTTAACGTTAAAGCGACCGAAGGCAAGTGCATCCTGATCTCCGGCCATGACCTGAAAGACCTCTATAACCTGCTGAAGCAGACCGAAGGCACGGGCGTTAACGTCTATACCCACGGCGAAATGCTGCCCGCACACGGCTACCCGGAACTGCGTAAATTTAAACACCTGGTCGGGAACTACGGCAGCGGCTGGCAGAACCAGCAGGTTGAGTTCGCCCGTTTCCCGGGCCCCATCGTGATGACCTCTAACTGCATCATCGACCCCACCGTTGGCGCGTATGACGACCGCATCTGGACCCGAAGCATCGTTGGCTGGCCGGGTGTGAGCCACCTGGAAGGGGATGATTTCGGCCCGGTCATTGCCCAGGCGCAGCAGATGGGTGGCTTCCCGTACAGCGAAATCGAACATCTGATCACCGTCGGCTTTGGTCGTGAAACCCTGCTCGGTGCCGCGGATTCACTGATTGACCTCGTGAGCCGTGAAAAACTGCGCCATATCTTCCTGATTGGCGGCTGTGACGGCGCGCGCGGTGAGCGTAACTACTTCACCGATTTCGCCACCAGCGTACCGGAAGATTGCCTGATCCTGACGCTGGCGTGCGGTAAATACCGTTTCAACAAGCTGGACTTCGGCAACATCGAAGGTTTGCCACGTCTGGTCGATGCGGGTCAGTGTAACGATGCCTACTCTGCCATCATTCTGGCCGTCACGCTGGCGGAAAAACTGGGCTGCGGCGTCAACGATCTGCCGCTGTCGCTGGTGCTCTCCTGGTTTGAACAGAAAGCGATTGTCATCCTGCTGACCCTGCTCTCTCTCGGCGTGACCAACATTGTGACTGGCCCAACCGCACCCGGCTTCCTCACACCGGATCTGCTGGCCGTGCTGAACGAGAAGTTTGGTCTGCGTTCCGTGACCACCGTAGAAGAAGATATGCAGCAGCTGCTGAGCGCGTAAGGAGTTATTCATGACCATGCCAACCTCACAATGTCCGTGGCGGATGCAGGTTCATCACATCCATCAGGAGACGCCGGATGTGTGGACGCTGTCCCTGCTGTGCCATGACTACTATCCGTACCGTGCAGGTCAGTATGCGCTGGTCAGTGTCCGCAACTCAGCGGACACGCTGCGCGCCTACACGATCTCCTCAACGCCGGGCGTGAGCGAGTACATCACGCTCACTATCCGCCGTATCGATGATGGCGCAGGCTCGCAGTGGCTGACCCGGGACGTGAAGCGCGGGGATTACCTCTGGCTGTCGGACGCACACGGGGATTTCACCTGTGACGATAAAGCGGAAGATAAATTCCTGCTGCTGGCCGCCGGGTGCGGCGTCACGCCGATCATGTCAATGCGTCGCTGGCTGGCGAAAAACCGTCCGCAGGCAGATGTTCAGGTGATCTTCAGCGTGCGCTCGCCGGAAGATGTGATCTTTGCCGAAGAGTGGCGTAACTATCCGGTGACGCTGGTGGCGGAACATAACGCAACCCACGGTTTTGTCGCCGGACGTCTGAGCCGTGAACTGCTGCAAAGCGTCCCGGATCTCGCGGAACGTACCGTGATGACCTGTGGGCCGGCGCCGTATATGGATATCGTTGAGCAGGACGTGAAAGCACTGGGCGTGACCCGCTTCTTCAAAGAGCAGTTCTTCACCCCGGTGGCGGAAGCGGCAACCAGCGGAATTACGTTCACCAGACTGCAGCCTGCTCAGACTTTCTTTGGCCGGGTCGGCACCACGCTACTGGACGCGCTGGAAAGCAACAACGTGCCGGTGGTGGCAGCATGCCGTGCTGGTGTATGTGGCTGCTGCAAGACCAAAGTGGTCTCCGGTGAGTACACCGTGACGAGCACCATGACGCTGACCGAGGCAGAAATCGCCGACGGATACGTGCTGGCGTGCTCGTGTCATCCACAGGGCGATCTTGTGCTGGCGTAGCGAATGACGGGGGTAAGCGCTAGCGTTTACCCCCGGTTAGTACGCCTACCGCCAGACCGGCGCTTTCCCCAACGCAAAACGCCCAGCGCCTAAACATGCTACCGCCAGCGCACCGATAAAGAAGTACACCAGGCTCTCAATCGCCCAGGCACCTACCGCGTCCAGCGCAAAGGTTTCCCCCGTCCCGACCATCAGCCACGCCACAATCATGGTAAACGCCAGCACCAGTGCCGCCGGGCGCGTAAAAAGCCCCACGATAATCAGGACAGGCGCCACCACTTCGCCAATGAGCACGCCGTAGGCGATAAACCCCGGTAAGCCTTTTTCCACCAGCATGCCGCTGATGAACCCCACGCCACCCAATAACTTGTGTAAACCGTGAAAAAGCATCAGCCCACCGACGGCAAGTCGTAACAAGAGTTTGCCGGCATCGTCGCACGATAGCTTTTCATTAACAGCAATTAACAATGATTTAACCATTTGAAATGATTCCTGTTTTCATCTGTGTGATGACCAGATTATGCCGAATCATTGCGGGTGAAAAGCACCTTTTAATAAGGGGGAAAGCGCGGCAATACAGTGACTTTCTTCTAAGCTTGTAAGCGATATCACTTAAAGGAGATGGACACCCATGAAACAAACCGTGGCTGCATACATAGCAAAAACCCTCGAGCAGGCAGGCGTAAAGCGCATCTGGGGCGTAACCGGCGACTCCCTGAACGGGCTGAGCGATAGCCTCAATAAGATGAAGACCATTGAATGGATGCCAACCCGTCATGAAGAGGTTGCCGCCTTCGCGGCTGGGGCGGAAGCGCAGGTGACGGGTGAACTGGCCGTCTGCGCCGGATCGTGCGGACCGGGCAACCTTCACTTGATCAACGGCCTGTTTGACTGCCACCGCAATCACGTACCGGTCCTGGCGATTGCCGCGCACATCCCTTCTTCCGAAATCGGCAGCGGCTATTTTCAGGAGACGCATCCTCAGGAGCTGTTCCGTGAATGCAGCCACTATTGCGAATTAGTTTCCTCACCAGAACAAATCCCTCAGGTTCTGGCCATTGCAATGCGCAAAGCCGTGCTTAACCGCGGTGTTTCGGTGGTCGTTATTCCCGGTGACGTGGCGCTGAAGGCCGCGCCTGAAGGTGCCAGTTCGCACTGGTATCACGCCCCACAGCCTGTCATCACGCCGGCTGAAGAAGAGCTCAAAAAGCTCGCGCAGCTGCTGCGTTACTCCAGCAATATCGCCCTGATGTGCGGCAGTGGCTGTGCAGGCGCGCATAAAGAGCTGGTGGAATTTGCCGGCAAGTTAAAATCCCCGATTGTTCACGCCCTGCGCGGCAAAGAGCACGTCGAATATGACAATCCGTATGACGTGGGCATGACCGGACTGATCGGTTTTTCCAGCGGTTTCCACACCATGATGAATGCCGACACGCTGATCCTGCTCGGCACCCAGTTCCCGTACCGCGCGTTTTACCCGACGGATGCCAAAATCATTCAGATTGATATTAACCCGGGCAGTATTGGTGCCCACAGTAAAGTCGATATGGCGCTGGTAGGGGACATCAAATCCACCCTCGCCGCCCTGCTGCCGCTGGTGGAAGAAAAAACCGACCGGAAGTTCCTCGACAAAGCCCTCAGTGATTACCGCGATGCACGCAAAGGACTGGACGATCTTGCCAAACCGAGCGACAAAGCCATTCATCCCCAGTATCTGGCGCAGCAAATTAGCCATTTCGCGGACGACGACGCCATTTTTACCTGCGACGTGGGCACCCCGACCGTCTGGGCGGCACGCTATCTGAAGATGAACGGCAAACGCCGTCTGCTGGGGTCGTTCAACCACGGTTCGATGGCCAACGCCATGCCGCAGGCGCTGGGGGCCAAGGCCACCGCACCAGAGCGTCAGGTGGTGGCGATGTGCGGCGACGGCGGGTTCAGCATGCTGATGGGCGATTTCCTGTCGGTTGTGCAGATGAAGCTCCCGCTGAAAATCGTGGTCTTTAACAACAGCGTGCTGGGCTTTGTGGCGATGGAGATGAAGGCAGGTGGCTATCTGACGGACGGCACCGAGCTGCACGACACCAACTTCGCGCGCATCGCTGAAGCCTGCGGCATCACGGGTATTCGCGTAGAGAAAGCCTCAGAAGTCGATGAAGCCCTGCAGCGCGCCTTCTCCATCGACGGTCCGGTACTGGTGGACGTGGTGGTGGCGAAAGAAGAACTGGCGATCCCACCGCAGATTAAACTCGAGCAGGCCAAAGGATTCAGCCTCTATATGCTGCGCGCCATCATCAGCGGACGCGGTGATGAGGTAATCGAACTGGCAAAAACCAACTGGCTCAGGTAAAACATTTCACATAACCTCTTAAATTAAAGGGATGTGAAATGATTGATTTACGCAGTGATACCGTTACCCGTCCGGGTCGCGCCATGCTCGAAGAGATGATGGCCGCCCCGGTCGGGGACGACGTCTACGGTGACGATCCAACGGTGAATGCGCTGCAGCGTTATGCCGCCGAGCTAAGCGGTAAAGAGGCCGCCCTGTTTCTGCCATCCGGCACCCAGGCCAACCTGGTGGCGTTGCTCAGCCACTGCGAACGCGGTGAAGAGTATATTGCCGGTCAGGGCGCGCACAATTACCTGTACGAAGCAGGCGGTGCGGCGGTACTGGGCAGCATTCAGCCTCAGCCGATAGATACCGCCCCGGACGGCACCCTGCCGCTCGACAAGGTCGCGGCGAAAATCAAAGTCGATGATGTGCATTTCGCCCGCACCAGGCTGCTCAGTCTGGAAAACACCCACAACGGCAAAGTGCTGCCGCGCGAGTACCTGAAAGCAGCGTGGGAATTCACCCGCGAGCGCAAACTCGGGCTGCACGTGGACGGCGCGCGCATCTTTAACGCCGTGGTGGAGTATGGCTGCGAGCTGAAAGACATCGCGCAGTATTGCGATTCGTTCACTATTTGCCTGTCTAAAGGGCTGGGGACGCCCGTTGGCTCGCTGCTGGTGGGCAATGCGGACTACATCAAACGCGCGGTCCGCTGGCGTAAGATGACCGGCGGCGGGATGCGCCAGGCCGGTATTCTGGCGGCAGCCGGACTGTACGCCCTGAAAAACAACGTGGCCCGCCTGAAAGACGACCATGAAAACGCCGCGTGGATGGCCGTACAGCTACGCGAGATTGGTGCAGACGTTATGCGCCACGATACCAACATGCTGTTCATTCGCGTGGGCGAAGAGCACGCTGCCGCGCTGGGTGAGTTTATGAAAGCCCGTGGCGTGTTGATCAACGCCTCGCCGGTGGTACGCCTGGTTATGCACTTAGACGTTAATCGTCAGCAGCTGGCAGACGTGGTGAAACACTGGCAGGCGTTTTTACAGCGCTAAGGAGCAGAGCGTGCCGCAACGTATTCTGGTACTCGGTGCCAGTGGGTATATCGGTCAGCATCTCACCACTGCGTTAAGTCAGCAGGGGCACCAGGTGCTGGCCGTGGCACGCAACACGGAGCGTCTGCAAAAGCTGCACCTGCCCGGGGTGACCTGTCACAACGTCGATCTCAACTGGCCCACGACGCTGCCGGCGTTACTGGAACGGGTCGACACGCTTTACTACCTTGTTCACAGCATGGGCGAAGGGGGCGATTTTATCGCCCACGAGCGTCAGGTGGCGATGAACGTTCGCGACGCGCTGTTGCGCACACCGGTGAAGCAGGTGATTTTTTTAAGCTCGCTGCAGGCGCCTGCTAACGAGCAGTCCGATCATCTTCGCGCCCGTCAGCTCACGGCTGAAACCCTGCGCGGCGCCAATATTCCCGTCACCGAACTGCGGGCGGGGATCATCGTCGGGGCCGGCTCCGCCGCGTTCGAAGTGATGCGCGACATGGTGTACAACCTGCCGGTGCTTACCCCGCCGCGCTGGGTGCGATCGCGCACCACGCCGATTGCGCTGGAAAATTTACGCCATTATCTGGTGGCCCTGCTGGACCATCCGGCT
Source organism: Enterobacter sp. 198 (assembly GCF_009025585.1). NCBI lineage: Bacteria > Pseudomonadati > Pseudomonadota > Gammaproteobacteria > Enterobacterales > Enterobacteriaceae > Enterobacter > Enterobacter sp. 198. Next base: position 36,143 of record NZ_WCIM01000022.1, read on the forward strand.
GAGCAACACCGTGTGCTTGAGGCTGCCGGCCCGGAAGTGCTGAGCTACCAGCAACAGTTCGAACATTTTATGCGTGTCAGCGGCCGCCGACGCTGGCTGATCCCCATTCCCTTCCCTACCCGCTGGATCTCGGTGTGGTTTTTAACCGTCATTACGTCCGTGCCGCCGACGACCGCAAAAGCGCTGATCCAGGGGCTCAAACACGATCTGCTGGCCGACGATCGCGCGTTGCGTGCGCTGATCCCCCAGACGCTGATCCGTTTCGATGACGCGGTACGCAATACGCTCAAGGTAGAGGAACAGCTGATGAACTCCAGCGACTGGGGCTACGACGCCCAGGCGTTTGCCCGCTGGCGGCCTGAGTACGGTTACTTTCCTAAACAGGCGGGCTGCACGGTGAACACCCCAGCCAGTCTGGCGGACCTGTGGGAGGTGGTGAATCAGATTGGCGGCAAAGAACGCTATTTCTTCGGCAATATCCTCTGGCAAACCCGTGGCGCACTGGATCTGCTGGTAGGACACAGGCTGGCGAAAGGCCGTCCTGCGCACCCGTATCTTGCGGTAGGCGATACGGTTGACAGCTGGAAGGTAATTATCGTCGAGCCCGAAAAACAGCTGGCGCTGCTGTTTGGCATGAAAGCGCCCGGTCTGGGACGGTTGTGCTTTACGCTAAAAGACAAAGGCGACCATCGTGAACTGGACGTTCGTGCCTGGTGGCACCCGCACGGTATGCCGGGGCTTTTCTACTGGTTGTTGATGATCCCCGCTCACCTGTTTATCTTTCGCGGAATGGCGAAACGTATCGCGCAGCTGGCAGAACAAAAGACGAAAATAACTCAATAAAACTCTTTTTCTTTCACCTTTCCCATTGCAACCCGCCGTAATTCACGAAAGAATGCGCACGAAATTCTTTTTCAACACAGTGGATTGATATGAAGGTACTGGTTACCGGGGCGACCAGCGGCTTAGGCCGAAATGCGGTCGAGTTTCTGCGCAACAAAGGCATCAGCGTCAGGGCCACCGGTCGCAACGAAGCGATGGGTAAACTGCTGCAAAAAATGGGCGCAGAGTTTGTCCATGCCGACCTGACGGAGCTGGTCTCCTCTCAGGCCAAGGTAATGCTGGCCGGTATCGATACGCTGTGGCACTGCTCCAGTTTTACCTCCCCGTGGGGCACCCAGGAAGCTTTTGACCTCGCCAACGTGCGTGCCACCCGTCGTCTGGGTGAATGGGCCGTGGCCTGGGGCGTGCGTAACTTTATTCATATCTCCTCCCCGTCTCTCTATTTCGACTATCACCATCACCGCGACGTGCAGGAAGATTTTCGCCCGGCGCGCTTTGCCTGTGAGTTTGCCCGCAGTAAAGCGGCCAGCGAAGAGGTGATCGATCTGCTGGCGCAGTCGAACCCGCACACCCGTTTTACCGTATTGCGTCCTCAGAGCCTGTTCGGCCCGCATGACAAAGTGTTTATCCCGCGTCTGGCGCAGATGATGCACCACTACGGCAGCGTGCTGCTGCCCCGCGGTGGCGATGCGATGGTGGATATGACGTACTACGAAAATGCGGTCCACGCCATGTGGCTGGCAAGCCAGCCGGACTGCGATACCCTGATTTCCGGTCGCGCGTACAATATCACCAACGGTGAGCCCTGCACGCTGCGCAGCATCGTGCAAAGGTTGATTGACGAGTTGCAAATCGACTGCCGTATTCGTTCCGTGCCCTACCCGATGCTGGATATGATTGCCCGCAGTATGGAGCGTCTTGGGAGTAAATCGGCGAAAGAGCCTGCGTTGACGCACTACGGTGTGTCAAAGCTCAACTTTGATTTTACGCTGGATATCACCCGCGCAGAAAACGAACTGGGGTATAAGCCGATTGTCTCCCTGGATGAGGGGATTGTGCGTACTGCCGCCTGGCTGCGTGACCACGGTAAATTGCATCGCTAATTGAGTGCGCTCATCTCAGAGAACAGAGACGAAAACGGCAACCCGAAGGTTGCCGTTTTGTTTTACAGCGCCGTCCAGGCGTCTGACCACGCCAGACCCGCGCCTGGCTCGTAGTACGCCGGAGCATTGTTACACCAGCCGCTGTACGGGAACGGTTTGCACTGGAACAGTTTACCGTGGTTATTCACGATATCGCCTGCCTTGTACTTGCTGTTCGCGCTCCACGCGGCGTAAGCACCTGAGGTACCGTCGTTTTCAGACGGCGTCGTGGCTTTCGCTTTAACGTTCAGCAGATAGGAAGTGGTGCTGCTCAGCTCGCCATCGCTCACGGTCAGGCTGACTTCATACTGTTGAGCCGTCGCAGACTCGGGCGCGGTAAAGGTCACCACCGCCTTGTCTTCACCGGTGACCGTCTGGCCATCCTGTGAACGCCAGGTGTAGGTCAGCGTGTTGCCGTCCTGGTCAGTGGATCCTTCTGCGCTCAGGGATACCTGCGCGCCCGCTTCCACCGCACCGATTGGGCCCGCAATCTGCGCGACCGGTGCGTGGTTCACCACGGTCGGTTCTGCCGGCGTTTCGTCCGGAATCGGTGGCGGGGTTTCATCTTCCGATGGCGTCGGTGCCGGAGTGACCGGATGCTCGTCCGGCGTCACGGCGGAACCGTCATCGTTGATAATGTTGACGTTATAGAACTTCTTCACGCAGTTCGTGTAGTCACCCTCTTTAAAGGCGCTGAACGGCGTCTGATAACCGACCAGTTGGCAGGAATACGTTTTACCGTCTGGCGTATCGGCACTCCATCCCCAGTCCTGCTCCCAGTAAATCTTCAGCGCACCGGCGCCGCCTTCATCGAACTGCTTCATGTTGGCACAGCCGAGCACTTCATTTGCCGGGACAGGCACTTTCAGGTACTTCGCAAACTCTTTGTAGTACTTGATACGGTTTTCAGACTGGGCAATCTCAGTCGGGCCGCCACACTCTACGCCACCGTTAATGATCTGGGTGGTCACGCCGAAGCCCGGAACCAGGCCGTTGGCTTTGTCATGATCGTTTGGCTGCCAGGTGCCGTCGATAACCTGCAGCATGCTCGGTTTCGGCGGCTGCGGGTAGGCGAAGAAGAAGATGGCGCTTGCCAGGTTCAGCCAGGTGTCAGCCACCAGCTCCGGCTTGTCGAGCAGCGTGCGGACAGTGCCGAACATCGCTTCAGAGAACGGACCGTAGTTGTAGTTATAAGACAGCTGTTTTGCCCCACGGCCAAAGTAACTCACGAAATCGCCGTCTTTGTCTTTGCCGCACGGCCAGGTTTGTCCCTGCCAGATATCAGGATTACATTCGCCGTTGTAACCGCCTTTCTGCCCTTCGGTCCAGCCCATTTCGCGAACGTGAACCAGCGCCTGACGCCATTCGGCTTCCGGACGCCAGCTTTCGTGACCGCCGGTTTCCTGTGCGAAGTGGGCAAACATGGTGACCAGCTCTTTACGGCAGATGGCGTCGCTGTCACGGCCGTCGTTGTAGGTCTTACACAGCGCCGGGAATTTGCCCACCGCTTTGAGGAAGTTACTGTAGGTGTAGGACTGTGCTCGCATCGGGAAAAGGTATTCCCAGTCGCTGGCCTTCACAATGCCTTCAACGCGTTTAACGTTATCCGGGTTCGCTGCACGGCCTGGCTCAATCAGCTCAACCTGGGCATTATCCAGCGTACGAATGGTGTCTTTAACCGACGCCATCAGTGGAAAGTTAGTCAGTTCCTGTTCTTTCTTCGCCAGATCGCTGGCTTTCAGGGTGAACGGCTCGCTGGTGGTTGCCTGCAGCGTCGCAGCCTGTGCCATGAAAGGCGCAATGCATGCACCCGCAACGAGCACGCTCAGTAAGGTCCTTTTGGTCATTTCAACTCATCCTATATATAGCAACAAGGGTTAATGCAATCACGGTTTATGTATTATTCCCTTAATAAATAAACCAAAGAGTGCGGTAATTTTTCATTTTCTGAAGCGCACCTCTGGGTACGCTTCAAAAAACAAAAAGCAGAATTAATAAGAGGAACGAGGTTTTATCTCCTGATATTTCGCCCAGACCTTGCGGGCATAATTCATGCGCTTTGAATAATTCTCTTTTTTCACTCCCGCGTTATAAGCACCGACGGCTTCCCAGTTATAGCCATATACGTTGATCATCGTCGACAGTATTGATGCGCCCACCATAATGGAGGTGCAGGGCTCGGTCACAAGCCGGTTCTCGTCAATGCCCTGGTGCTGCAGCTCGCTGAAATGCGTGCTGTTAATCTGCATTAATCCCACATCCCGCGAGCCATCCTGATTCCACCCCACGGCATTCGGATTCATACCGGATTCCACCTGCGCAATGGCATATAATAAATACGGATCGACATGATAATAATGCGCCGCTTTATCCCAGCAATTTGCTGCCGCACTCTGACTTAAAATAAGCAATAACAATAAAAAGCGTTTCATCTCATTACCTGTTTATTTACTGACGATCCTTCTCCTTGCGCACGCTGTCTTATTCCGGAAGGGGTTGACCACACCCGAAACGGGGTGTGGTCAACGATTGCAGGCGATATCAAACCCGCAACCTCAGGCTAAGAAGGTTATTTGCAGTCTGCTGACGCGCCTTCTTTCACCCATACATCGCTGTTACCTGGTTTATCACCACGGGTCCACCATTTCGCACGGTAGACATACCCCTGGTAGGTGGTCGTATCGCCACCGTTGTAAACCACATCGGAACGCCAGTTCATCTTCACCTGGCTGACCAGCTCCCATGCATCCGCGTCAAAGCCAGGTTTATTGCCCTGTGTCCAGTACTTCGCTTTCCACACCAGGTTGTCGGCGCTCACGGTGTCACCACTGTTGTAGATTTTGCTCGCACTCCAGGCCGGGTACTGGCTGGCATTGGCATCAACAGGTGCATCACAGCTGCCGGTGGCAGAGCCTTCATCAGAAGGTGGCGTGACCTCATCGGCAGGTGGTGTCACCTCGTCAGATGGCGGCGTGACCTCATCGGCTGGTGGTGTCACCTCGTCAGATGGCGGCGTGACCTCATCGGCTGCTTTTGGCGTGACAATAACCTGCACGTTCGATTGAACGCTGGTTTTACCGTCGCTGACCACCACGCTCAGGGTGTAGGTGGAATCGGAAGCAACAGCCGGTGCGGTGATATTCACGTTCGCGGTGTCAGTTCCGGTTGCGTTCATGTCCGCCGGCACGCTCCAGGCATAGGTCAGCGCGTCACCATCCGGATCGGCTGCCTGCGCATGCAGGGCATAGGTTTCACCCGCCTGCAGCGTGATGCTTTCCATCGGGTTGACCACCGGTGCCTGGTTCGCTTTAGGTGCTTTGTTCACGACCTGAACATCAATGGCGTTCGTCAGGCCTTTCGCATCTTTCACCGTCAGGCGGAAGGAGAGCGTCTGGTTCTGAGTCACTGCCGCCGCGCCGAAGGAGGCTTTGGCTTTCGTGCTGTTGGTAAGGGTCACGGCTGGACCGGAAATCTGGGTCCACTTATAGGTAATGGCGTCGCCGTCCGGATCGCCAGACGCAGAGCCATCAAGGGTGACGGTAACAGGCCCGGTCACGGTCTGATCGGCAGCCGCAGCGATCGGCGCATGGTTGGTGACAACGGGATCAACCGGCGTTGAACCGCCGCCCAACAGGCTTTCGTTCATCGCATTGAGGATGTCGCCATTGTCCGAGTCGATGGACCAGGAGAACAGACCGCCCAGGTTTTTCGCCAGCACATACTTACCTTTTGCCGTGGTAGAACGCGCGTCTTCATAGGTAATCAGGTCGCCGGTGGCTTTATTGAACAGATACGGCGCTTCTGCCGCGGCATCGTATTTGTATTCCCAGCCTGGCTTGCCTTTGTACTCGTTCGCAATCTGACGGTAGTCAACCACGCCCGGTTCCCAGGTGCCTTTGACCGCGCCCGTTGCCGTACCGGTGAACGGATTGTCGCCGGTGTAGCCATGAACGCCGGTCCAGCCGCGACCGTACATGCCCGCCCCCACAACAATCTTGCCCGGCTGCACGCCCTGCTCCAGCAGCGCGTTCACGCCGTTTTCAGTGGTGTAGTTGGTGTCCGGTTTCCACTCCGCGCCGTGCAACGCCGCCTGGTGGCCGAGATCAGTGTTGCTCCAGCCGCCGTAGAAGTCGTAGCTCATCAGGAAGATGTGGTCGAGATACTGCTGCGCCGTGGTGTAATCCACGTCTTCAATTTTGTCTTTACCGGAACCAATGGCGGTGGTCAGTTCGTACGTACGGCCCGTTTCTGCTGACAGCTCGTTCAGCATCGCGCGCAGATCGTGCATCACCGCGGTATAGGTAGCTTTGTCCTGAGCAGGGTTGCCAAGATTTTCCGACACACCACCACCCCCTGGGAATTCCCAGTCAATATCGACCCCGTCGAAGAATTTCCAGGTTTTCAGGAACTCTTTCACGGAAGAGACGAAGCGCGCGCGGATCGCTGAATCATGCATCTGGAAGAACGGATCGGACATCGTCCAGCCGCCAATGGAAGGCAGCACTTTCAGATCCGGATGGGCTTTTTTCAGCGCCATCAACTGACCAAAGTTACCTTTGTAGGGGTCGTCCCAGTTGGTCACGCCGGCCTGCGGTTTTTGCAATGCCGCCCACGGATCGTGAATGGCCACGGTGTAATCCTGACGGCCCGCACAGGCGCGCTGCAGCGCGGCGAAGCTGTTGCCGTTCTCAACCGTTTTTAACCCGTCGTTGATGCCATCACCACCACAGATCGGAATGAAACCGTACAAAATGTGGTTCAGGTTCGCCGCAGGGATTTTATCCACCGGGAACTCACGCCCATAGACGCCCCACTCAGGGAAATAGGCACCCACCACTTTGTCCGTATGTTGAGAGAAAGTTTTGTTATTTTCCTTCAGGGTGGTGTTCAGCGGCAGCAGATGGCTCCCGTCCGTGTCCGCCACGATGATCAGTTTGCTGGCACTTTTAGAACACCCGCTGGCGTTACAGAGTTCAACCTGCTCCTGATAGCGTCCGCCCTTTTTCACTTTGAAGGTGGCTGATCCGGAGGCGCTTGCGGCGCCACTCCACACGGCCTGACCATCCAGAAGCACTTTCGCCGAGGTTGGCGCATCGCCGCTCCAGACGTTCCACTCAACTTTCACATCCGCGCCATCATGGACTTTCACAAGGCTGTTATAGTCTTGCGCTGCCTGGTCAACTTCAACAATCGCAAACTTATCATTGCCACTGCTGAGGGTTGGCGTACCTGGCGCCGCCGCGAAGGCAGAGCTGGACGCCGCTGCAACGAAAAGCGCCAGATATTTAGGCTTCATAAATTTCATTTTTATTTCCTGATAAATTTATTTGTAAACGTTAATGACCCATGTCTTCCTTTAAAACATGGAATAGTTTTTTACAGACTTTGAATTTCAACTTAAGCAATAATCGTTAACCGCTATTTCTGTGGCGCGCTGTATTCCTCCATTAAAAGATACAAGCTCGAATTCTGTGAAGCTTATGTCTTTAACAATACGCTGAATAAATATTGTATTCCTTTCATTCCCCAATCGAAAAAATCACTAAAAAAACTTGACCGGTGTATTCAGAATGTGGAACAGGCAACCTGATAAACAAAAACCGTCATGCCGGCAAAAGCTAAATAAGGACCGAAAGAAATAATGCGGTTATTTTTATTCGCATGTGTTGTCGCGAAATATCCGACAATACCGATTAACGCGGCAATCAATTCCAGGGTGGGCAGTGCCTGCCAGCCGCACCAGGCGCCTAACGCCGCCAGAAGTTTAAAATCGCCATAGCCTAATCCTTCTCGTCCGGTAAGCAGACGAAATGCCCAGTAGAGAGACCAGAGCGAAAGGTAGCCAGCCACCGCCCCCACCAGCGCATCCTTAAGCGGCAGCGTGTGGTCAACGAGGTGTAACAACAGTCCTGCCCACAGCAACGGCTGGGTCAGACAGTCAGGGAGCAACTGATGCTGCCAGTCAATCATCGCCAGCGGCAGCAGAAACGCGGCCAGCAACCACAGTGAGAACAACGCCGGTTCGCCCGGAATGCACAAGGCGGTGAGGCAAAAAAAGAGCGCGGTGACGAGTTCGAGCATCAATAAGCGCAGCGGGATGGCCGTGCCGCACTGCCTGCAGCGCCCGCGCAATACTAGCCAGCTGACCAGCGGGATATTCTCCCAGGCCGCAAGATCATGCTGGCACACCGGGCAGTGAGAGGCCGGAAACAGCAAGTTGCCCGCGCCTTCCTCCTCCATCACCATGCCCGGCACGCGCTCGGCGACAACCCCCAGAAAACTGCCCACCATGCTGCCCAGGATCGCACTCATCACCGGGAACCCCACCGGGTAGATTTCCCGCATCAGCGCAACGGTGTTCATGCGGTTTTGCGCCAGGTGAGCTGCACTTCTGCTTTCACATCACTGAGGTGATCGACCGGTGTAAGGTTCATTTTTTGCAGCCTGACGCCGGAGGTCTGGTTGATTTCCCGCAGCCAGTTTTTTAATTCATACACGTTTACGCGGTTCACCACGAACGATAAGGTTTGCCCGTCCTGACGCACCTCCGTCAGGGAAAGGTTAATTTCATGAGCGCTGTTCTCCACCACCGTGCGCGGGTTATCCGTTTTAATGATCATCACCGGAAGGTGGTGTTTATCTATTTCTCTGCGCATCCAGTTCAGCGTCTCTTTTTGTCGGGTCAGCGTTGATTTGCTATTTTGAATCATATTATCCAGTGGCATCATGCCCGCGTAATAAACAGCCGCGGCCAGGAGGGCAACGGCACCGGTTTTTAAAATATATTTCTCCCGGATGCTGAATTGTTGATAACGCGACGTAAGCTTCGTGATTCGCTCTTTCATTTATATTTCCCTGCGATCATGGCGGTATAAGGTGCAGTGGTAGAAACAGGCTGTAGGGTGAAATCAAAATGCTCCCCTGTTTTCTCCACAAACGACTGCAGCGCGGCCTGGCTTTGAGCACTGACGCTCAGGGTCAGCGCATTTTGTTGCGCATCGTACTCAAGCAGGGAGATCTCAAGTGCGGGTACGGCCTGCCTGGCTTGCTCAAGATCATCCAGCTGCAGGAATATCCCTTTGTGCTGCTTTTTCATGTTTTGACCAAAGTGGTATTTGATATTGGTCTGCTGGCGCATGCTGGGAAAATGGTGCTGATAAACCTGAACGATCTCCTGCTGAACCTGATTTTCCTGCTGTACCAGCATCCAGGCCATCGCGATCCGCGGACCCAGCAACAGCCCGAGAGACAGCAGGCCCGCCGCCGCCATCGCGATTTTTATTCCTTTAGACGCGCTGCCTTTCCCTGCCTTCGGGCTGAATTCACCGTGCAGGAGGGTGACCCGACAGGATTGCCACTGAGGCTGGATCAGCACCAGCGGATGCTGCCACGGTTGCAGAAGATCCACCCCAACACCGGCTGGCGGTTCGCCGTAACAGCACACGTCACCGTCTGGTTTTTTTTGCATCAGCAGCGGCAGCAGGCTGGCCTCCATTTCGCTGGCGACATGGGGCGACAGGCGCAGCCAGTAGCGGTCATCCAGGGCAACCAGCGTGCTTCCTCCTGCCGTCACCGGCAGCAGCCAGGCATCCGGCAGCACCTGAATCACCTTCAAACCGGCCTCCTGGCAACGGGCTAACCACCCGCGCAGAAGATCGGTATCAATCGCCACCGCGTCAACGTCGGCCCCCTTTTTGTGAAGCACCGTCCAGTGAAGGTTGTCCACCTCGCCAATGAGCGTCTCCTCCGCCAGCCACGAGAACGCCGCCGTCTGAGAGGCAACTTTTTTCGGCAACGTAAAATGGCGGAAGATCATGTTGCCCGCGGGCAACAGTAAACAGACCCGGGCCGCGAGAGGATGGTCTGCCAGCGCGTCAAGGCGCTCCACAACGTCAACCTGCTGGCTGCCGGAAGCACACCACATTATTTTCCCGCCCTCACGGCTGTCGGGACGAACAAAAAGTACCTGTTTCATAGCCATCTGCTTTTCTTATTCAATCATTCGGTAACGACGTTGCCACGTCACGATCTCACCGGCTTCGTTATTGACCTGAAGCTGGCTTACCACGCGAAGCGTTAGCGCATCGGTGTTGCCGGTATAGTTAACGCGGAAGTACCGGCTTTGGGTGGAGAGTTGTCCGGCCACCTGCGGAAGGTCGTCTTTCACCTGCGGGAAGGCCTGCTCCAGCGCGTTGCTGAAGGTTTCCATATTTTCCCAGCCGGTTTCAGGTCGCGATTCAATCAGGCGAACGGCATCGTCTTGCGTTATTTTTCCGGGGAACATGGCGGCCAGTAAGGCGGCCTGTTCCGGTTTCAGGGTGTTCACATCCACCTTGCTGGCGGTATCCGGTAAGGCACACAGCAGCGTGCTCACCTTCCGGTATGCCGTTGCCGGAAATGCCGGCAGCAGCGTGATCTCAGCGATCGTGCGCATCATCTGGTTTGCGGGCTGCCGGGGGGGCACCACGCCCGCCCAGGCATCGCTCTCCGCCCCCTCGCTGGCCGTGGTGGTGTCGCCATCCAGATAGTCCACCAGCTGCGAGTAAACCTCGTGCGCCGTGGGCTGGCTGAGACCACTCCCGGTCAGGAGTTGCTCAACAATCTGCTCTTTTCGCGGTTTTTCCGGCACCGCGGGCGCATTTTGCCCCTGCGCGATGTCATCGGCCGCCAGCAGGTTATTCACGTTGAAGCAGTCCTGGGCGTCTTCCACCTGACTGACCACCGTGTAATCGTCACCCCGGGTCTCCAGCGGCTGATGCCAGTCACCCTGCAGGGTAAGGGCTTTACTCTCACCGCTGGCGTCGCTCTGCAGACGATCTTTGACCACCTTCTCCTGAGCCTGCATGGCCCAGCGCAGCTGCTGCTGACTCACCTGGTAATGGGTTTTCTGCAGATTGCGGCAGAACTGCTGGCTGATTCTGGCAGCCAGCGCCGACATCATGACCAGCAGGATCAGTACCACCAGCAGCGCGACGCCTTTCTGTTTACGTAAAGCCTTCATGATGTCGCTTCCGCTGCAGGTGGCGCGGCAGGTGCGTCTGCGGGCGCTGGCGCGGCGGCCTCGGGGATATCGCCCGGCGTTGTAAACACCCAGCGCCAGGTTTCCCCGTTTTCCATCGTCAGCGTCAGCTCGACGCCATCCGGCAGATGTGCCGGGTCGTTCCAGCTTTTTTGCCAGCCCTGACGGTAAAAACGCCACTGCAGGGATTTCACCTCGCCGACAATCGGCACCGCATCGGGTCTGGCATCCGCCGGGCTGTCAATCACCGGCCAGACATCCCGGTACAGTCGCCCCTCTTCCAGCCGCCAGCGCACGCGCTCCAGCTGTACGGTTCCGCTCACGCCGTTCAGCGTGGTCAGCTCAAGGCCGTCATCCCCCTGACGAAATGTATCCGGCTCGTTGCGCGGCGCACGCGCCTGAAGCTGATAGAAATCGCGCTCCATCAGGCTCCAGGCACGCTGCAGCTGATTGAGCTTTGCCGCGCTGGCCTCCGTCGTCGAACTGGTGCGCATCGCCCCGTCGAGGATTTGCCAGGCCAGGGTGCTGATCACCGCAAAAATGGTCAGCGCAATCATGATCTCCAGCAGGGTAAATCCCCGCTGGCGTCGGATTTTCTTCACGGTTCCTCTCCCGGCGCGATGACCTGCAGTGAAATAACCGGCTGGCTTTCATCGCCTTCGGCATAGACGCGGATGGCATTCGCCCAGCCGTTAGCCGCGGTTTTTACGCGCTGCTTTCGCCAGGCCCAGCTGCGCCCGCCCATGACCTCTGCCCCCTGCGCTTCAGCGTCAGGAAAATCACGTCTGTTGAGCTGCGCCTCCGCCAGTTGATTTTCGGCGACCCAGCTGGCCTGCAATGTATCGGCCAGCCCGTGGGTGAAACGCACGTTCAGGGAGACCGAGTTCATCAGCGCCAGTGCGGCGGTGGAGAAGATGACCAGCGCGACCATCACCTCCAGCAGCGTCATCCCCTTTTGCTTTCTCTTGCCGTTAGCCATCGTTTTCTACCGTTACAGGGGCCGCGCCTTGCGACACCACGCGGAAATGGTGCGCGTTGTCGCGGCTTTGCAGCGCCAGCGTAAAGCGGCTGATTTCACCGTCCGGCAGAAATAACACCTGCGGTTCGGATGTCACCGTGGCGGCGAGACGCTGCGGCGTGAGCGAGACGTGCATCTCCGGCGGGAAATCACCCCGGGTCGTTATCCGCCCCGCGGATAACGACACCCAGTGACGTTCACCGTTTTTATCCTCGAGCGTCACCAGCCGGTATTTATCCGCGGTCATAACCAACCCCACGATATTTCCGTCCATCACCGCCCGGTCTGAACCATAATCAACGAGGGCTTTTAATTGCTGACCAAATATATCCGCACCGCTGCGTGAGGGTATTGTTGAAACCACCATCATGGCGCAGCTGGCAAATATCACCAGCGCCAGAATAATTTCCAGCAACGTAAAGCCGCGTTGACGTTTCATTATTTCTCTTTCTTATCCAGAGACCAGTTTGTAATATCATCGGCGGTATTGGCTTCGCCATCCGGACCTGCGGAGAAAACGTCTACGGCACCGTGTTCACCCGGGCTGACCAGAATATAATCCCCGCCCCACGGGTCCTGCGGCAGGCGGCGGATATAACCGTCCGCACGGTAGCCGTTGGGAATGGGCGCAATCTCTGGCTTCGTGACCAGCGCCTGCAAGCCCTGCTCGGTGGTGGGATAGCGGTGATTATCCAGCTTATACATATCCAGCGAGCCTTCGAGCGCGACGATATCGCTGGTCGCTTTTTGGGTATCCGCTTTTTCTTTATTACCCATTAAATTGGGTACCACCATACTCGCGAGTACGCCGAGAATAACAATAACCACCATTAATTCGAGCAAGGTGAAGCCCGCCTGGCGAGCCAGGTGTTTACGTTTTATAGCCATGATTTAACCTACCATATTATTAAGTTGCAGAAGCGGTTGTAATATTGACAGGACGATGAATAAAACAATCGTCGCCATAGATACCACCAGTGCCGGTTCAAATACCGACAACGTTAACGTAATACGATGCTGTAATGCCGATTCCTGGTTTTCCGCCGCGCGGTCCATTAAATGGCCTAATTCCCCACTCTCTTCCCCGGAGGCAATCATATACAGCATGGTCGGCGGGAATAATTTCGCCTGCTCCAGAGCCGCATAAAGCGATGCACCCTGGCGCACGGTATCCGCCGCCTGCTCCAGCACCTGCCGGGCATACCGGTTTTCGATCCCGTCCATCGCGATATACATCCCCTCCAGCAGCGGCACGCTACTGGCCTGCAAAATGCTCAGGGTACGGATATAGCGGGCGCTGTTGATGGCGCAGACCAGCTTTTTGACGGGCGAACCGTTCACCAGCCAGCCGTGCCAGCGAAAACGATTTTTAGCGTTTCGAAGCCAGGCCTTAAAACCCATCATCCCGCCTGCCAGGCTGCCGACGATATAGAGGCCGTAAACCTGCAGGAAATCACTCACCGCGATCAGCGTGCGGGTGGTGATCGGCAGCTGCTGTTTCATATGGGTGAACTGCTCAATCACCTGGGGCACAACCGCCACCAGCAGAATGCCGATCACCGCGATGGCCACCACGGTCAGGGTGATCGGGTAGACCATCGCCTGCGTGAGCTTGCTTTTCATCTTCTGACGCTGCTCGTTGTACTCGGCCAGCTTTTCCAGCACGTCGCCCAGATGGCCGGTCTTTTCACCGGCCATTACCAGCGTGCAGTAGAGCTTGTCGAAGCTGCGCGGAAACTGGCTGAAAGCGTCAAACAGCGTATGCCCTTCCACCACCTTCTCGCGGATGTCCACTACCATCGCCGCGAGCTTTTTGTCCTCCGTCTGTTTCGCGATTGCCTTCAGCGCGCTCTCTAGCGGCAGCGCAGCGTTGACGAGCGTCGACAACTGACGGGTAAACATCGACAGCACCGGCGTGGAGAGTTTTGCCCCGGCGTTCGCATTACCGGCAGCCGCAACCTCACGGGTTTCGTTGATACTGACGGGCATCAGCTTTTGCTCGCGCAACATCTGGCGAACCTGCTTTTGCCCCTCAGCCTGCAACGTGCCACGCCGGGTTTTGCCCGCGGTATCCCTCGCCGTCCAGGCGTAGAAGGCCATTAGGCATCTCCTCCGCGCTCGGCGGTGACGCGCATCACCTCTTCCAGCGAAGTGACGCCGCCGATCACCTTCAGCAGCCCGTTCTCACGCAGGCTGTAGGCCTGCTTAAAAAGTTCGGTTTCGATGGCCATTTCGTCTTTATCTTCATGAATGGCGCGGCGCAGGGTGCTGTCGACCACCAGAAACTCATGAATACCGGCGCGCCCCTGATAGCCGCTCTGGCGGCAGTGTTCGCACCCCACCGCGCGATAGATCGCGTGTGGCGGCTGGTCCATAAAGCTGAACAGCGCCTTTTCATTGTCATCCAGCGGACTGGTGGTACGGCAGTGCGGACACAGCCGACGCACCAGACGCTGGGCAATGACCCCCAGTAACGATGAACCGATTAAAAATGACTCCAGCCCCATATCCCGCAGGCGGGTTATCGCCCCGGCGGCGCTGTTGGTGTGCAGCGTAGACATGACCAGGTGACCGGTGAGCGACGCCTGCACCGCAATTTGTGCCGTCTCGGCGTCACGGATTTCGCCGATCATCACCACGTCCGGGTCCTGGCGCAGAATCGCGCGCAGCCCGCGGGCAAAGGTCATGTCCACGCGCGGGTTAACCTGCGTCTGCCCCACCCCTTCCAGCTCGTATTCAATGGGATCTTCTACGGTCAGGATGTTGCGCTCATGGCCGTTCAGCGCCGACAGAATCGCGTACAGGGTGGTACTTTTACCGGAACCCGTTGGCCCGGTGACCAGGATAATGCCGTGCGGGCGGTCAATCAGCCCTTGTAACTTCTCCCGTTCTTCATCAATCAGCCCAAGCTTGTTGATATCAGGCTTGAGATTGCTTTTATCGAGCAGACGCATGACCACGCGTTCACCATACTGGGACGGAATGGTCGATACGCGCACGTCGACCGCCTTACGGCCAATGCGCAGGGAAATACGGCCATCCTGCGGCAGACGTTTCTCCGCGATATCCAGCCGGGACATCACCTTGATACGCGAAACCAGCAGCGGCGCGAGCTTACG
This sequence comes from Enterobacter sp. 198, assembly GCF_009025585.1. Taxonomy (NCBI): domain Bacteria; kingdom Pseudomonadati; phylum Pseudomonadota; class Gammaproteobacteria; order Enterobacterales; family Enterobacteriaceae; genus Enterobacter; species Enterobacter sp. 198. Next base: position 51,284 of record NZ_WCIM01000022.1, read on the forward strand.
CGCGGGCTGCAACACCGGACGCAGCACGCCGTCGACGCGAAAGCGAATGCTCAGCGTACGCTCGAAGGTTTCAATATGAATATCCGACGCGCCCTCTTTTACCGCCTCGCCGAGAATGGCGTTGATCAGGCGGATCACCGGCGAGTTTTCATCGTTATCGAGCAGATCTTCGTTGTCCGGGATCTCCTCGGTTAACGCCATCAGATCGATATCGGCGTCCATATCGTCCACCAGTTGCTGGGACACCCCGCTGCTCTGCTGCCAGATCCTGGCCAGCATTTCATCGAAGGCTTCCGCCGTCAGGGTGACCGGGACAAACGCGCGTCCCAGCACCCGGCGCACTTCCAGCAGCGCGAGTGCCGGGGTGTCATCACGGATATAGACCGCATCGTGAAAAAATAAAACGCCGTTATCTTTTGCGTAGCCGCTGCTACACAGGGTTTTGCTCAGTTCGTCCACGTGATACCTCCGCCTTATTCTTTAAACGGATTGCGGGACGCGCTGGTTTTCACCGTTGCAGCACTCGCAGCAGGGAACGCGGGTAACACGGCGTTATCCGCCGGTTCAATGATCCCGAGCTTTTTCTCCTCAACGCGCTGCTGCTGACGGGCGCGGATCTGGTCATATTTCTCTTTCGACGCCGCGCTGTAGTTGTCGTCGTCACGCAGCACGGTGGTATGAATAAAGACCATCAGGTTGCGTTTGGACGCGTCCTGCGAGGTGTAGCGGAAAAGCTGCCCGACCAGCGGAATATCACCCAGCAGCGGCACTTTGGACACCGACTGCTTAGTGACATTCTCCATCAGGCCACCGAGCACCACCGTTTGCCCGCTGTGCACCATCACTTCGTTATTGATGGTTCGGGTATTAAAGGTTGGGCCAAGGCTGGCGTCTTCCGTTGCGCTGTTGTCGACGCTTGAGACTTCCTGCTCAATCTTCAGGTGGATCATGTCGCCGTCGTTGATTTGCGGCACAATTTTCAGTTTGGTCCCCACCGTCTTGCGCTCTACGGAGTTAAAGACATTATCACCACTGGTGGTCTGCGAACCGGAAAGCACCGGCACGTCCTGACCGACATTAAATGACGCCTCTTTGTTATCCAGCGTGACCACGCTTGGCGTGGAAAGAATGTCGTTTTTGCCGTCAGTTGAGAGCGCGGTCATCAGCGCACCGAAATCACCGTTAAAGAAGCCGGTCGCCAGGCCAGTAAAGCTGGCGCCCTTGATGGTGCCATTTTTTATCTGACTAATGGGCAGGCCGGTGGAGCCGAACTGGACGCCGCCGTGCTTGCCGGTCCACTGCACGCCGAGATCCAGACCGTTGCCGTCCTGCACTTCAGCAATGATGGCTTCCACCAGCACCTGCGGACGGCGGATGTCGAGCTTGTCGATCACCTTCTCAAGGGAGTTCATCACGTTAGGCTGCGCGGTGATCACCAGCGAGTTGGTTGACTCGTCGGCGGTAATATTCAGATCGGTTGCCGCGGTGGCCGTTTTCGCCTTCGCGGTGCCGGCTTTGTCTTTCAGCTGTTCGCCAATACCGGTGAGCACCGGAACCACTTTGGTGGCGCTGGCGTACTTGAGATAGAAGACGCGGGTATTCCCCTCGTTGTTCTGCTCGCGATCTAACTCATGGATCAGGCTGCGGGTACGCGTGCGCGCATCTTCCGAACCGCTGATCACCAGGCTGTTGGTTTCGTCATCCGCCACCACTTTGGTGGCCAACTGCGGCGCGTTCTGCCCTTTCTGCTCTTCATTGTTGAGATTATTCAACATGTCGGAGAGCGCTTTGGCGGAAGCAAAGCGCAGGGGGACGATTTCGCGACGCTGTACACCGTCTTTATCCACGCGCTGGACCAGATCCACCAGCCGGTTCACCACGGACGCTTTACCGGTTAACAGCAGCACGTTGGAAGGCTCGAAGTGCACCACGTTGCCGATGCCGGTAGAATCGTTCAGTTGACGCAACAGCGGCGCGAGTTCACGCACCGGCACGTTTTCCATGCGCACGACACGGGTAATAATCTCATCGCCTTTGCCCGGGTTTGTGCTGTCTGCCAGCGGCGCACCGGCGGTACGGGCCACGCTTGAGCGCACCACTTTAACCATGCCGTTATCCATCGGGATCACCGAGAGACCGTAGAGATCCAGCACGCTCAGGAAGAACTGGTAATACTCATCCTCCGTCAGCACGTTGTAGGTTCTGACAGATACGGAGCCCTGAACCGACGGGTCGACGAGAATGGTTTTGTTAAGGTTGCGGCCTACCGTATCGATAAACTCGCGGATATCGGTATTTTTAAAACTCGCGCTAAAGTTGGCTGCGAGCAGCGAACCCGAATATAACGACAATGCGGTCAGCGCCACGCACGCCCATGGAAATTTCTTCATGTCTGTACACTTATTAATTGTTAAGAACATTGACCCGAATATTTTCAAGGTGAGCGTGACGTCTGACGACAACCTCCGCTTCTTTCATTTTTGACCATTCAGCAATAATATTTTTTGCCTTTACTTCATCGGTCATATCGACAGCATTCACTTCGACTGCCACATCCCCTTTTTTCAGTCCTGAATGGCTATAAAAGGAAGAGGCATTCCGGGGATTAATGGCATAGCCTTCCAGTTGGCCTTTTTCGACAACCGGTTTTAATACCAGATAATCATTCAGATGCAGCGTGTCTGCGCCTGCATCTTTTGTCGATTTGGTTACCGGGCCGCTATCAACGCCGCCCTTGAAATAATCCGGTTTCTTTAAGGCCAGCGTCTGCGTGATGCCTTCATAATTCACGACGACACTGTCTTTGTTAATTTCCTGAATAAAGGCATCGTTAAAACCGGTCAGCGGCTCCCCTTCGCGGTAGCTCTTCTGGCCCGCGGGCGTTTTAATAACGGCGAAGGAAAGCCAGGGGTCATCACTGCGCACAATGCCTTCTATTTCCGCCGCCAGCGGGGCTTTTAGCGCAGCCGGCCCAGTGTCCTGACGTGTTGCCGCCGTGAAAAGCGTGAATGTTTTCTCTTCGCGGCGGTTTTTCAGCGGCTGCGCATCAGAGTTAGCCAACCTATTCGTAACCTTTTTATAATCTTTAAACGTGAAATACCCTTGCTGGCCGCTAAAAATTAACAGCGCCAACATCATGCAAGGGGTTATCCACCGTGACAGAAATGAGAACCTCATTTTTCATCTGGCCTTTAACAAAGCGAAAATAAGCAGCATCACGCTGCGACAAAACGTGTGAAGAGAGTAATGAGACGCGGTGAATACGACCATCGACTTCGCCACCAACTTTAATAAAGAAAATTATTGACCGTCTAAAACCGAGGTGTTAGGACATTTCTGCCGGATATTTTTACCCAGTTGAAAAATTGATCGCCCCGTCTCCTTACCGTAATTTCACGACCTGTTGCTATTCCTAATCAGAGACGGTAAGTCGTTATGTATCAGAGCCACTTTACTTTTAAAACCCCGCCCTTCAGGAAGGTCACCCGCTTATCCGGGGATTTTCTGGTGCCTTATCATCAGGACGTCTTTAACCTGCTGAAAGAGAAAACCCAACAGGCGGGAATATGCGGGCTCTTTAGCGACGATACTTCGCTGTTGGGCCAGTTCAGCGATGCGCTGAAAAACAGCGACAACCGCGTTCTTGCCATCAACGCGTTTCCAAAACTGAGCGCCAGTAGCCTGCTGTACAAGCTCAGCCCGGACACGAAAGCAATCGCCAGCCGTATTCAGGCGGTCGATACCGTGCTGCAGCAGTGGCAGGCCGGGAAAACACAGGCCACCGTGCTGGTCATTTCCCATACTGAAGCCATGAAAGAGACCTGCCGGACGGTGCTGGGTATGTTGCTCACCCGTGCGCAGGAGCTGGAGTTTCATTTATCGGTGGTGCTGACGGGCGCGGAAAATCAGGCGGCGCGGCTACAGCAATCTGATCTGCGCGAATATGTGCATACCCACCACACCTTGCGCCCCCTGACCTGCCGTGAATATCTCAGCTACGTGCAGGCGCAGTGCGAAGAGCACGGGGGCGAAAGTTCGCCGTTATCCCCGGCGCGCGTGCGTAAGATGCACGCAATGACAAAAGGGAAAATCAGTGAACTGAATGCGCTGGCGCACCTGTCGATGCTCGCGGCCTGGACCGAACGCGCAAGCCAGGTCAGTCCGCGACATTTACGCCTGGCGGTCGCAGAGGTGCTGCCCGCGAAAAAACAGGGTAAGCGTCTGGCAACGGTTTCACTGTTTGCCTCTGTGCTGTTCGCGGCTTGCGGCTGGTATTTCACCGCCTCAATGACTGCTCGCCTCCCGGTTTCTCTGCCGGTCCCGATAAGCTGGAAACACCCGGCCGCCCCCGTTCAGGCCCCCGTCGTGCCGGTTATCGACAAGGAAATAGTCAATCAGCCGGACGCGATGCATCAGCTTTATCTGATGTGGGGGTATGACGCCTCGGCGGACGATGCGCTGTGTCAAAACGCGGTGAAGGTAAACCTGATGTGTAAGCAGGGAAATGCCTCTCCGGATGCGCTGGCAGGCGAAGGTTATCCGTGGGTGAGCGAGCTCAAAACCGGCAATCATCTTAACTATGCGGTGGTCGCCCGCGTCGGAGAAACCTCGATGGACCTGCTGATGAATAACCGGACCTGGCAGGTCAGTCGCAGCTGGTTTAACCGGCATGCAACCGGAAACTATACACAACTGCACCGCCTGACGCCGGAAGGTAAAGACGCCATCAGCGCAACCAGTGACGGCAAAGAGATGACCTGGCTTGATCAGCAGCTGAGCCAGGCCCTTTCTCAGCCTGAAACCCACGCTCAGCGCTGGACTGCGGAGATGATGAAACGCACCCGCGCGTTCCAGCAAAAAATGCATCTGCATGTGGACGGTATTCCCGGCGAAGAGACATTGATGCAGTTAATGCGGGAAACCAACACCACGCCAAGCGTATTGATCCAGGCTTCGCATGCGATACCGGATGCGAAAATGCAGGAGAAGCATTCCTGATGTCTACTATCAGCCTTGCGGCTCAGCGCAGTTACACCACCGGGGAAGCGGTCTGGTTTTCATATCGTCTTCCCGGACTGAGACACGTTTTTGCCCACACCGTTTTAGGACTCCTGGGTCTGTGCGCCATGCTGATGGCCGGGTTGTACGCGCATGTGTATTGGGATCTGCGCCACCCTGCCCCCGCCCCCATCAACGCGAGCAGCGCCAGACCGGAAACACAGCTTTCAGATATGCATTATGTGTATGTGAGCAAACCCTTCCCGCATCCGCACCCTAAACCTGCGCCGGTGCATGAGGATATGCCTGCCCTGCAGGATCTGCCGATTAACGGCGATGATACCGACTGGCAGCAGGCGCCTGAAGGAGCGGCTCAGCACGATACCGCGCGGGATACGTTACCCGGTACCGGGGCACACACCGACGCTTCTGCACGGGCTGGCAGCGACAGTTCCTCATTAACAGAATTGTTTAAGCAGGCGTTAAAAGAACAAGAGCAGGATTATTCGCAAGGCAAAATTCCCGCGCCGCCGGTTGACGAAACGCAGGATATTTCCCGGTCCCCTTTACGTCATAAAGGAGACCGGCTGGAGTAATTAATATTTTTCAGGCAAGGATGTCAGGTTAAGGAGTCGCCCCTTTTCCACCACAATATACTGACCCTTTTTCAGGTCAGAGAGAATTTTAATAATGGTACTGCGTGCCAGGTTGGTGTATTCCTGAATATAGTCATATATATTGATATCACGCTGATGCTGAACAATCAGTTCATTAATCTCGTATAAAAATTCGCGCACTACCGAATAGGCGCTGCGGGCAACCAGCACATCGTCACGCTTACTCAGCATACAAATATACCAGGAGAGCACTTTCGTCAGTTCCGGCCACAGATTGTTTTCAGTCATTAGCTGGGCGAAGTCCTCTTTTTTTATCGAGCGCACGACGGTATTTGACCGAATGAGGCCATACATGTGCGTGGCGCTGTAAAACATAGAACAAAGCCCAAATATACACGGCCCCTGAACGGTGAACATGCACAGTTCATCAGATTCGCGGCGGAACTCAACGTCGCCACTGACGATAATATGAATATACTGTGAATCACTGGTAGATAATTTCTGCCACTTTTTTAACGTCTTCTCTTCAAATCCTGACGTTGCAGAAATAATTGCATTGACTTCGTTTTGCGGACGTAATTTTTTACCGTAGATGCTTAACATTATTATACCCAATTTAAGATGTGAAATATAAAACTCAGGATTAAGACGTAAGGCCTCAACCCAGGAATATTTTCCTGATGAAACACTCAAGGAGAAAATAAAAGTAGAAATTGTTTACGTTAATTTGCTGCTTTACTTAGCAAGCTATGTGTCCATCTTAAATCCGGATAATTTTAAGTCAATTAACTAAAAATGAATTGAGTTTGTACTTAAGATTAATCTTACTTAAATTACGCGAAAAATACTCACGAGGGGGTATCCCGCAGGATCACCCCTGTCCGTACTTTTCCAGAAGCGCTTCAGCGATGGCCAGCGTTTCACGGTCAGCCACACCATTCCACAGCTGTGGACGGAAGTGCATTTGAAACGCGGTAATCACTCTTTTCTGCTGCTGGGCTGTGGCAGCCTCCGGCACTTCATAGCCATACCGCGCTAACAGATCGAGCAGCAGTGCGCTGTCCACTTCCTGATAGCGTGGCTGCCCATTGAGATAAAAGTTGACGCGGTCCGGATCGGGCCAGGCACCAATTCCCTGCTGCGCCAGTTCGCGCCAGGGGAACAGCGGGCCGGGATCGTCTTTACGCTGGGGGGCAATATCAGAGTGCGCGACGACGTTCTGCGGCTTAATGTCGTAGCGGGCGATAATGTCTTTGGCGAGCGGGATCAGAGCCGCAATTTGCGCCGGCTCGAACGGGGTGAAATGTTTTACTCCCGCCGTTTTTAGCCAGCCCCGGTTTTCCAGCTCAATCCCCACGGAGGTGTCATTAATACGGTTAGTGCCGCGCCAGAAGCTGATGCCGGCATGCCATGCCAGTTCGCTCTCCGGTACCAGCTGCCAGATACGCGGTTTGCCCTCAGGGGCAGGCGGTTTGGCGGGGATCAGGTAGTGAGAGCTGACATTCTTGTCGGTTAACGTCGCCAGCGAGCTGTCAAAGTCATCAGCGGTGTAGTGGATCACCAGCACCTTTATACGTGGGTAAGCCGCCTGGGCCTGATGGCGGGTATCCAGCTCATAGGCACCTTTATCAATAATGCCTTTTTCCGTGGCGCACCCTGCCAGCAACAGCGCCAGCAGGAGTGTGGCAAGCGAGCGCTTCATCGACGGGTTTTCACCGCCGTACCGCTTACGCTCACCATCAGCATGCTGGCATCTTTACCGACCGTTTCGTAGTCAATATCGATGCCTACCACGGCATCTGCACCCAGCGCCTTGGCCTGCTCGCCAAGCTCTTTAAACGCAATTTCGCGGGCTTTGCGCAGCTCTTTCTCATACGCGCCAGAACGTCCCCCCACGATATCGCGAATGCCGGCAAAGAAGTCCCGGAAAATGTTCGCGCCCAGTATGGCTTCGCCGGTGACCACGCCGCAATACTCGGTAATAGGTTGCCCTTCCAGGGTAGGCGTTGTTGAAAACTGCATACTTTCTCTCCTTCTTTAGCGTTCAATGCCTTAGGTACAGCATTATCGGTTCGTTACGCTATGATTGAAAGGATAGTTAATAAATAAGGAAATCAACATGCGCTATTCAGCTTTAACACTTTTCGTGCCCTGCGCGCTGGTGCTCAGCGCCTGCACCACCACGGTCACGCCAGCCTTTAAGGATATTGGTACCCGCAGCGGCCCATGCATTGAGGGCGGCCCGGATACCGTGGCGCAACAGTTCTATGATTACCGCATACAGCACCGTAGCAATGATATTACCGCCCTGCGACCGTATCTGAGTGACGGCCTGGCGAAACTGCTGAGCGACGCCACCCGCGATCCGCAGCATAACGCGCTGCTTAAATCCGATCCGTTCTCCAGCCGCGCCACGCTGCCTGACAGCGCCGAGGTCACCAGTGCTTCAACGATCCCAAACACCGATGCGCGAAACATTCCCCTGCGCGTCAAACTGACCCAGGGAACCCAGACCTGGCAGGATGAAGTGCTGATGATCCGTGAAGGTCAGTGCTGGGCGGTGGACGACGTAAGGTACGTCGGTGGCAGCGTTCACGCCCCGGCAGGCACGCTCCGCCAGTCGATTGAAAACCGCTAAGCCTCCCGTTTAAAAAGCGTTAACCCCGTAAAATGTGCGGCATTTCATGCGGAATGCCGACATTTATACTCGCCGACATTGCCGTTCGCTATTTTGTGCTATGTTTAGAGGGTATTGCGGGTTATATTTAACTTTTAACGCAGAAATATTGCATAACTATTCTGTCAACGGTACTATCTGCGGCCTCAATTGCTATAGATTGCCTGGATGAGTAAAGACTGCCCCGATGAGTATTAAACTAAACGGCATTAACTGCTTCTACGGCGCACACCAGGCGCTGTTTGACATCACGCTGGACTGCCCGGAAGGCGAAACGCTGGTTTTGCTTGGCCCAAGCGGTGCAGGTAAAAGCTCCCTTCTGCGTGTCCTTAATCTGCTTGAAATGCCCCGTTCGGGTACGCTGGCTATCGCCGGTAACCATTTTGATTTCGCGAAAACACCGTCTGATAAAGCGATTCGTGAACTGCGTCAAAACGTTGGCATGGTCTTCCAGCAATACAATCTCTGGCCGCATCTGACCGTACTGCAAAACCTGATCGAAGCCCCGTGCCGCGTGCTGGGCTTAAGCAAAGATCAGGCGATCGCGCGTGCGGATAAGCTGCTGGAGCGTCTGCGCCTTAAGCCTTACAGCGACCGCTATCCGCTGCACCTGTCCGGTGGTCAGCAGCAACGTGTGGCGATTGCCCGTGCGCTGATGATGGAGCCTGCGGTACTGCTGTTTGATGAACCGACCGCGGCGCTGGATCCCGAAATTACCGCCCAGATCGTGAGCATCATTCGCGAGCTGGCGGAAACCCATATTACTCAGGTCATCGTAACCCATGAAGTGGAAGTGGCGCGCAAAACGGCCAGCCGCGTGGTCTACATGGAAAACGGGTATATCGTTGAGCAAGGTGATGCGAGCTGCTTCTCAAACCCGCAAACCGATGCGTTCAAAAACTATTTATCTCATTGATTGTGTCAGGGGAAATGATAATGAAAAAAGTATTACTTGCCGCGCTGCTCGCCAGCGTCACCCTTTCCGCTACCGCAGCCCAGACGATTCGTTTCGCGACTGAAGCGTCTTATCCTCCGTTTGAATCCATTGATGCGAACAATAAAATTGTCGGCTTTGACGTGGATCTGGCAAACGCCCTGTGTAAAGAGATCGACGCAACCTGTACCTTCAGCAACCAGGCGTTCGACAGCCTGATCCCAAGCCTGAAGTTCCGCCGTATCGACGCCGTTATGGCCGGAATGGATATCACCCCTGAGCGCGAAAAACAGGTTCTGTTCACCACCCCTTACTACGACAACTCTGCCCTGTTTATTGGTCAGAAAGGCAAATTCACGTCGGTTGATCAGCTGAAAGGCAAGAAAGTGGGCGTGCAGAACGGCACCACGCACCAGAAATTCATCATGGATAAACACCCGGAAATCACCACCGTTCCGTATGACAGCTACCAGAATGCGAAGCTGGATCTGCAGAATGGCCGTATTGATGGCGTGTTCGGCGACACCGCCGTGGTGACCGAGTGGCTGAAAGCCAACGATAAACTGGCGCCAGTGGGCGATAAAGTGACCGACAAGGATTACTTCGGCACGGGTCTGGGTATTGCCGTTCGTCAGGGCAACACTGAGCTGCAGCAGAAATTCAACGCTGCGCTGGAAAAAGTGAAGAAAGACGGCACCTACGAAACCATCTACAAAAAATGGTTCCAGAAGTAATTCCTGATGAATGAAATTTTTCCTTTAGCAAGCGCCGCCGGGATGACCGTCGGCCTTGCCGTTTGCGCACTGATTATCGGCCTTGTGCTGGCGATGATCTTTGCGGTATGGGAATCAGCAAAATGGTTCCCTGTCGCATGGGCCGGCTCAGCGCTGGTCACCGTGCTGCGCGGGCTGCCTGAAATTCTGGTGGTCCTGTTTATCTATTTTGGCTCCTCGCAGCTGCTGTTAACGCTGTCGGACGGCTTCACCCTCAATCTGGGTGTGGTGCAGATCCCGGTGCAGATGCAGATTGAGAACTTTGACGTCAGCCCGTTCCTGTGCGGCGTGATTGCCCTCTCTCTGCTTTATTCCGCGTATGCCTCGCAAACCCTGCGCGGTGCGCTGAAAGCGGTTCCGCAGGGACAGTGGGAGTCTGGCCAGGCGTTAGGCTTGTCGAAATCGGCGATCTTCTTCCGTCTGGTGATGCCGCAGATGTGGCGTCATGCGCTGCCCGGGCTGGGTAACCAGTGGCTGGTGCTGCTGAAAGATACCGCGCTGGTAAGCCTGATCAGCGTGAACGATTTAATGCTGCAAACCAAAAGTATTGCGACCCGTACCCAGGAGCCGTTTACCTGGTACATCGTGGCGGCGGCTATCTACCTGGTGATCACGCTGGTGAGTCAGTACATCCTCAAGCGCATTGATCTGCGTGCGACGCGCTTTGAACGGAGACCAGGCTGATGCTTGACTATTTTCCGGAGCTGATGAAAGGGCTGCACACCAGCCTGACGCTGACCGTCGCATCGATCATCGTGGCGCTGATCCTGGCGTTGATCTTTACCATCGTCCTGACGCTAAAAACGCCGGTGCTGGTATGGATTGTGCGAGCCTACATTACCTTGTTCACCGGTACACCGCTGCTGGTGCAGATCTTCCTGATTTACTACGGCCCGGGCCAGTTCCCGTCGCTGCAGGAGTATCCGGTTATCTGGCACCTGCTTTCTGAGCCATGGCTGTGCGCCCTGATTGCCCTTTCGCTGAACAGTGCGGCCTATACCACGCAGCTGTTCTACGGGGCTATTCGTGCCATCCCGGAAGGGCAATGGCAGTCCTGTGGTGCGCTGGGCATGAGCAAGAAAGACACGCTGGCTATTTTGCTGCCGTACGCGTTTAAACGTGCGCTCTCCTCCTATTCCAACGAAGTGGTGCTGGTTTTCAAGAGTACGTCTCTGGCCTACACCATCACGCTGATGGAAGTCATGGGCCACGGGCAGCTGCTCTACGGACGCACCTATGACGTCATGGTGTTTGGTGCCGCGGGCGTGGTCTATCTGGTGGTGAACGGTTTGCTGACGCTGATGATGCGCCTTATCGAACGTAAAGCGCTGGCGTTTGAGCGCCGTAATTAATCACAGATTTGCATAAATTTTATTGACGAAGACGGGCAAGTCTAACGACTGCCCGTCTTTTTTTATGGGTTAAATAATATTTAATCATTTTTATTGAATATAAATTCATTAAATGGCATTGTATTTCCATGCCGCAGACACGGCGCATAAGACAGACTGACAGACGGGAGCATTACAATGAAAAAGTTAGTTCTGGCCGCTTTACTGGCCACTTTCGCCGCTGGCGCATCAGCTGCAGATAAAATCAACTTCGGCGTTTCGGCCACCTATCCGCCGTTTGAGTCGCTGGATGCCAGCAACCAGATTGTCGGTTTTGATATCGACCTCGCCAAAGCCCTGTGCAAACAGATGCAGGCCGACTGCACGTTCACTAACCATGCGTTTGACAGCCTGATCCCGTCGCTGAAATTCAAAAAATACGACGCGGTGATCTCCGGGATGGACATCACCCCAGAGCGTAGCAAGCAGGTTACCTTCACCGACCCGTACTACGCCAACTCGGCGGTGGTCATTGCGAAGAAAGGGGCTTACACATCCTTTGACCAGCTAAAAGGCAAACGCATTGGGATGGAAAACGGCACCACGCACCAGAAATACCTGCAGGACAAACATCCTGAAGTGAAAACCGTGGCCTATGACAGCTACCAGAATGCCATTATCGACCTGAAAAATGGCCGTATTGATGGGGTCTTCGGTGACACTGCGGTGGTGAACGAGTGGCTGAAAACCAACCCACAGCTCGGCACCGCGACCGAAAAAGTGACCGATCCACAGTACTTCGGTACGGGCCTGGGCATTGCGGTGCGTCCGGATAACAAAGCCCTGCTGGAAAAACTGAATGGCGCGCTGAAAGCAATTAAAGCTGACGGCACGTACAAGAAAATCAGCGATCGGTGGTTCCCGCAATAACAGCTTTTGTCGGGTAGCCTGGCCTACGGGGGTGGTCTGTAGGCCGGGCAAACCCGGCAATTTCACAGTGGAACAAAGAAGCGAAAACGAGCCCCGTTCGTGGACTCCATCAGCCTGATCCCCCCGCCGTGCAGTTCCAGCATGCGTTTCACAATCAACAGTCCCAACCCGCCACGGTTTTCCCGTGATGCCTGCTGATTTAACGCCGAAGGACGCTCAAACAGATCGTTGCGAAGAGAAGCATCAACGCCGGTTCCATTATCAGCCACCTCAACCTGTAGCTGCGCGTTCTCCTGCCAGACCGCCAGACGAACCTCTCCACCGGTCGGCGTATGCCGCATCGCGTTATCCAGCAGGTTAGTCACCACCCGCTCAATCATCGAGACATCGGCATTCACCAGCGGCAATGGGCCCGGTACATCAATGCGCAGGTTCACCTCCCGCGTGCGGGCCGTAAGTTCAAATTTCTGCGCCACGTCTGAAATCAGCTCCCCCATGGCAAAACGCTCGCGCTGCGGTTTGATGCCGCCGTGCTCAAGGCGCGCCAGTTCAAACAGCTGCTGCGAAAGATGACGCACTTTCTGACCCTGGCGCAGCGCCGTGGCGAGATACTGCTGGTGCTCCTGCGGCGTCAGCGTCGCGGATTTCAGCGACAGCGTTTCGAGATAGCCCAGCAAGGAGGTGAGCGGCGTGCGTAAATCGTGCGAGATATTGGCGATAAACTCCCGGCGCTGGCGATCGCTGTCGGCCAGCTGATCCCACTGCAGGGTGATTTTACGGGCCAGCTCGATAAACGTATTGCGCAGCGTGGCCACTTCATCCTTTACCGTGGTTTCAGTAGGCTGCGCCGCCAGCTGCTTAATGGCGCTAATGCTGTCCTGCTCCAGCCCGGCCACTTCCTGCGTAAGACGTTTGACCGGACGCGTTACCCAGTACCAGACCAGTAACCCCGCCAGCACACCAAACAGCGCGACCCACATCAATGACCACAGGACGGTGCTCCAGAGCGCCTGATGCCAGGCCATCTCCGCCAGCGCGTTTGACTCTTCGCCCTGCAGAATAATGTACAGATAGCCTTTCAGTTCTCCGTCCTGACGCAACGGCGTTGCGCTGAAAACCTTTTTGTTCTGGCTTCGCGGGTCATCGCCCAGTACCGGCCGTGCGGCATCACTGAGGAAAGTCTGCACCGGCCCGAGGTCGATTTTTTGCCGCTGGATATGCCCCGGCGGCGCGGCGTCAGCCAGCAGTTCGCCATCAGGCGAGACAACGTACAGTTCGACGCTTGGATTGAAGGTCATCAGCCGGTCAAAGAGCGGTTTCAGCGCGTGGCGATCAACCCTGCCCTGCGCATCCAGAATCGGTTCCCGCTGGACAATCTGCTGCGCCAGGCCACCGGACAGCCGCTGCACCATTGCATTACCGTACTGCGTGGTGCTGTAAAGTTGCACCGCGCAGGCGATGGTCGCACAGAGCGTCAGCAGCAGAATAAACAGCAGCGTCAGGCGCTGGCTCAGGCTAAAGCGGCGCATCGTTTGGCTCCGCAAATTTGTAGCCTTTGCCCCAGACGGTGCGAATGATCTCCGGCTCGGCGGCGTCCTTCTCAATCTTGATGCGCAGGCGGTTAATGTGGGTGTTGACGGTGTGTTCGTAACCTTCGTGCTGATAGCCCCAGACCTGTTCCAGCAGCGCCAGACGCGAGAAAACTTCACCGGGATGACGGGCAAAGAAGTACAGCAGTTCAAACTCGCGCGGGGTGAGATCCACCACCTGGCCGTGCAAAAGCACGCTGCGCGCCAGCGGGTCGAGCGTCAGGCCGTGAGCCTGAATATTCCCGGCACTTTGCGCCTGCCCCATCGCCTGCTGGCGTCGGAACAGCGCCTTGATACGCGCGATCAGCTCCTGTACCGAAAACGGCTTGGCCAGATAATCGTCCGCCCCGGTTTCCAGCCCGGTAATACGGTCGGTTTCACTGCTGCGGGCGCTGATGATGATCACCGGCAGGTAGCGGGTCATCTGGCGGATGCGACGGCAAATCTCCAGACCGTCGACATTGGGGAGCATTAAATCAAGGATCACCGCGTCCCACGGCTGCTTCTCGAGGCGCTGTAAGGCATTGCCCCCGTCGGGCTCGTGGGTGATGGCGTAGCCTTCATCTTCTAAGTTGAGGCGCAGAAGCGCCGCGATATCGTGGTCATCTTCCACCAGCAGGATCTGCTTCATGGGTAAGCCTTCTTCAATTCTGATGAGATAAGCTTACCTGATTTCGCAGGCGGACAGAGTTCACATTTTGTTTAAGATTTAACGAGTAGCGTCAGGACTTCATAATGCGCGGTATGCGGGAACATATCGAACAGCTGGACGCGTTCAATGCGGTAGCCCGGCAGCGTCGCGATATCTTTTGCCATCGTCTGCGCGTTGCAGCTGGAGTAGACGATATAGTCCGGTGCCATCTGGCTCAGATAGTCGCACAGCGCTTTCCCGATGCCCCGGCGCGGCGGGTTCACCAGCACCAGTTCAGGCACATTGTCCTGCCCCGTCGCGAACTGCGTGGAGTCCAGCGCCTGGAAGTGCAGCCGGGTCAACCCAAGCTCTGCGGCAGACTGTCTGGCACAGGCAATCGCTTCGGCGGAGATCTCAATCCCGGTAAGCTGCATGTCTGGCGTGGCGCAGTGCAGACCGAAGCCACCCACCCCGCAGAACAGATCCCACATATGATGGATATTTAACGCCCGCACCCAGTCACGGGCGGTGGCATAAAGCGCACTCGCGACGGTCGGGTTGGTCTGGAAGAAGCTTTGCGGACGGATCCACAGCGGTACATCGTTGAACGTTTCTGCCAGCGCATGCTGTTCGGTGAAGAAGATCTCCCGCTCCCCTTCCATGATAGCCATATGCACCGGCTGAATATTCGCAGTGATAACGGTTAACTGCGGAAGCTGTTGCTGAAGCCATGGCAACGCCGCGCGAAGCTGCTCCACCTTGGCTTCTGAGCGCAGAACAAAGCGCAGCATCATGCTGCCGTCTACCTGGCTTTCGGTAAGAAGAAGGTATTTGAGCTCGCCGCGCTTGCGGGCAACGTTATAGGGCGTTAACCCGGCACGGGCAATAAACGGTTTGAGCGCAGCAAAGACCGGCGCAAACGAGGCAGGATAAAGCGGACAGTCGGTTAAATCTTCAGGCGTACCATCGCGATGCAACATGCCCAGCAGCGGTTTTTCAACGCTGCCGCTCACCACCATTTTGGCTTTATTACGAAAGCCCTGCTCCGGCCCGCTGACGGGTGCGCACCATTCGCCCACGGCATGGTCTGCCAGCAGGTGTTGCAGGTCGGCCATTTTGGCGGTGAGTTGCTGAGAAACCGGCTGTTCTATCCACTGACAGGAGCGGCAGCGACCGGCGTCATAGAGTGCGCACTGCATATCAAAACCTTAAGAATCACGAGGGCTGCGATTATACACATTATTGCAGCTGGAAGAACCGCCGACTGGAAGCAGGCACGAACAGGAAAAACAGCACCAGCATATCCGGGAGTTTTTGCAAAAACAGCGCGTGCAAAATCTCGCGTTTTGATCCACCCGCAATGCTGAACAGTTCCGGATAGCCATACCCCAGCGAGGCGGCCCACAGATAGCTCGCCGCCGTAATTTGCGTCAGCAAATAGACCCAGCGCGCCCAGTTGCGTCCTCTGACCAGCGAAAATGCGCAGTAAATCTCGATAAACACCAGTACCAGGCTGCTCAAAAAGACCAGCGTCAGGTTCCACGTCTGTACGCTGCGGTGAATGAATTCAGCCATACCGCGCACACCCAGGGTGTTAAGGATCATCAGCACATCAAGACAGCGGATCATAATAATAGCGAGCGCCGCCACCTGCACCAGTGCAGGAACGTTTGGACGAGCGTGCGTAAGACGTGATTTTTTTAATAATCCCAATGTTTTACTTCCCTGAAAAACAGTGCCGCGTCATGCGCGGCACATCACTGGAAATTTTAAATCCTTCAGCCGCGTCTTGCACGCTGGATATCACGCACACGTTGTTTTTCCGCGCGCGCCATCAAATACCAGGCGATAAATCCGACAATTCCGACCACCCCGAGGATGATCGAGGCCAGGGCGTTAATCTCCGGATTGACCCCCATGCGTACGCTGGAGAAGACCAGCATAGGCAGCGTCGTCGCGCCCGGTCCTGAGACAAAGCTGGCGATAACCAGATCGTCGAGCGACAGCGTAAACGCCAGCAGCCAGCCGGAGATCACCGCCGGCATAATCATCGGCAACGTGATGATGAAGAAGACCTTCAGCGGCGTCGCACCGAGATCCATCGCCGCCTCTTCAATGGAGCGGTCCAGCTCGCGCAAACGCGAAGAGATAACCACCGCCACGTACGCGGTACAGAAGGTGACGTGCGCCAGCCAGATGGTGAGCATGCCGCGATCTGCCGGCCAGCCAATGGCATGCGCCAGGGCGACGAACAGCAGCAACAGCGCCAGACCGGTGATAACGTCTGGCATAACCAGCGGCGCGGTGATCATAAAGGCAAAACCGTTCGACCCCCGAAAACGCCCGAAGCGCACCATGACCAGCGCGGCAATGGTCCCCAGCACGGAGGCCATCGTGGCTGCCAGCGCGGCGATGGTCAGGCTCAGCCCCACCGCGCTCATCATCGCGTCATCATGGAACAATTCGCCGTACCAGCGCGTCGACCAGCCGGCCCATACCGTTACCAGTTTGGAGCTGTTGAACGAGTAGATCACCAGCATCAACATGGGTGCATACAGGAAAGTAAAGCCAATCACCAGGATGGCAATTCGCCATGGGGAGCGCACTACCGGTAAGTTGTTCATCCGTGGTCTCCCATCTGTTTCTGCTGATGTTTGTGGAACCACATGATCGGTACGATCAGCAGGAGCAACATCACGATCGCCACCGCAGACGCCACAGGCCAGTCGCGGTTATTAAAGAATTCCTGCCACAGCACACGCCCAATCATGATGCTGTCCGGGCCACCGAGCAGTTCCGGGATCACAAACTCCCCTACCGCCGGGATAAAGACCAGCATCGACCCGGCAATAATGCCGCCCCGGGTCAACGGAACGATAACGCTGAAGAAGGTTTTAAGCGGGCGGGCACCAAGGTCAAGCGATGCTTCCACCAGCGAATAATCGATACGCGTCAGCGCCGTATAAATTGGCAGCACCATAAACGGCAGATAGGCGTAAACAATCCCGATATAGACCGCGAGATTGGTATGCAGGATCGTCAGGGGCTGATCGATAACCCCAAGCCACATCAGGACGTTATTCAGCACGCCGTTGTTTTTCAGGATCCCCATCCACGCGTAGACGCGGATCAGGAACGAGGTCCATGACGGCAGGATCACCAGCAACAGCAGAATGTTGCGCGTCGAGGATTTACTGTGCGCCACGGCCCATGCCAGCGGATAACCCAGAAGCAGACAGCAGATCGTCGAGATCGCCGCCACCTGTAACGACTGCAGATAAGCTTCGAAATAGAGCGGATCTTCCGTCAACTGCAGGAAATTGCCGAGGTTAAGGGTCAGCGTCAGCTGTCCGTCAGCCCAGTCCAGCAGGTTGGTATAGGGCGGGATCGCCCGCGCCATTTCCGCCAGGCTTATCTTAAAAACAATCAGGAACGGCAGCAGGAACAGCAGGATCAGCCACACGTAAGGCATGGCAATCACCAGCTTGCGTCCGTGATTCATCTGCATGCGCGCCAGCCAGTGCGCGAAGCCACCCGGTTTCTCAACGCGGGCTGGAGGTTCTAAGGTACTCATTGTCCGCTCCTTATACCGTCAGCACTACACAACTGTCCGCATCCCAGCACAGGCGCACTTCATCGCCCCAGGTCGGCTGTCCCTTGCGATAACGATGTTCGTTCTGCAACTGGGCGCTGAGCATCTGCCCGCTTTTCAGACGCACATGGTAGATGGAGAGGTCGCCCAGGTAAGCAATGTGCACCACTTCCCCGACGGCGAAGTTAAAGCCATCGGCAGGCGGATCTTCGCACAGCATGATCTTCTCCGGGCGGAGCGCGACATACACCGGCACGTTATCCACCACCGAGCTATCCGGATCGACCTTAAGCGGATGCTGCAGCCCCGGCGACTCGATCACCAGACCGTCATCCTCGCGCGATTTTAGCAGCCCTTCGAAGACGTTGACCGACCCGATGAACTCCGCGCTGTAGCGGGTGGTCGGATGCTCATAAATCTCTTCCGGCTCGCCAATCTGTACGAACTTACCGCGGTTCATGATCGCAATACGCCCGGCCATGGTCATCGCCTCTTCCTGGTCATGGGTAACCATCACGCAGGTCACCCCCACACGCTCAAGGATATCCACCACTTCCAGCTGCATACGGTCACGCAGTTTTTTATCCAGGGCGCCCATCGGCTCATCGAGGAGCAGCAGCTTTGGCCGTTTCGCCAGGCTTCTGGCCAGCGCCACGCGCTGACGCTGGCCACCAGAGAGCTGATGCGGTTTACGCTTCGCGAACTCCTGCATGTGCACCAGGCTGAGCATCTCTGCCACGCGGGCGGTGATTTCGGCTTTCGGCAGTTTGTCCTGCTTAAGACCAAAGGCGATATTCTGCTCCACCGTCATATGCGGGAAGAGCGCGTAAGACTGGAACATCATGTTTATCGGGCGCTGATACGGCGGCACGCGGGAAAGATCGACACCATCCAGCATGATTTGCCCGGCGGTAGGCTGTTCAAAACCGGCCAGCATACGCAGCAGGGTCGATTTACCGCAGCCAGATGCGCCCAGAAGGGCAAAAATTTCACCTTTGTAGATAGTCAGGCTGACGTCGTCCACGGCATGCTGACCATCGAAAGATTTGGTGAGGTTACGAATTTCAAGAAGCGGGGTCAGCGCTTTACGGACTTTCGCCTGCGGGCGGGGGATCGCGTCATTCACGGGGTGCTCTCCGGCAGAAATCAAAACTGGTGCAAACGCACCATCAGGGTGCGCATCGTCGGGCGGCGCTCACGCCAGCCCGACCGACGGGTTTAGCAGGCCCGGTGAGCGTTTTCGCCACCGGGCAACCGTACCGGACGCCGTTATTTACCGCTTTTCACTTTGGTCCACGCACGGGTACGCACGCGGTCAATTTTTGGATCCTGAACTTTCAGGGTGAACAGCTTGGCAAACACATCCGCCGGCGGATAGATAGCCGGGTTATTGCGGATCTCTTCGCTGACCAGCGGCACAGAGGCCTTATTGCCGTTAGCGTAATAGACGTGATCGCTGATATGCGCGATGACTTCCGGACGCATCAGGTAGTTAAGGAACTGGTAAGCTTCGTCTTTGTTTTTCGCGTCAGCCGGCATGGCGAAGACGTCGAAGAACGCCAGCGCGCCCTCTTTTGGAATGAAGTAGGAAACATTCACGCCGTTTTTGGCTTCTTTGGCGCGGTTAGCCGCCTGCCATACGTCCCCTGCCCAGCCAATCGCCACGCAGATGTCGCCGTTTGCCAGGTCGTTGATGTACTGCGAGGAGTGGAAGTAACGAATGTTCGGACGCAGCTTCAGCAGCAGATCGGTTGCCGGGCCGGTGTAATCATCGGCCTTGCTGCTGTTAGGATCTTTGCCCAGGTAGTTCAGCACGGTGGCGAAAATCTCTTCTGGCGCATCCAGGAAAGAGACGCCGCAGCTTTTCAGCTTCTCAAGGTTTTCCGGCTTCAGCACCACGTCCCAGCTGTCGAGTTTGACATCTTTACCCAGCACCGCTTTGACTTTATCGACGTTATAGCCAATACCGGTGGTCGCCCACAGATACGGCATCGCGTATTTGTTGTCCGGGTCATGCTTGGCGACCAGCTTAAGCACTTCCGGATCGAGGTTTTTCCAGTTCGGTAATTTGCTCTTATCGAGCGGCTGGAAAACACCTGCCGTCAGCTGACGCTCAAGGAAGCTTGCGGAAGGTACCACCAGGTCAAAACCGGTACTGCCCGCCATCAGTTTCCCTTCCAGCACTTCGTTGGAATCGAAAACGTCATAGACCACTTTAATGCCGGTCTCTTTTTCGAAATTAGCGACGGTATCCGGCGCGATATAGTCAGACCAGTTATAAACGTGCAGCGTTTTTTGTTCCGCAGCGAGCGTGCCGGCAGAGACGGCCATCAGAGCACCCGCAACCAGACCCGATAACCATTTTTTATTCAAGGCGATCATATCGTTATTCCTTCTGAAAGCTCGTTAACAAACGAACTAAAACTGTGCAATCTGAAGATATGCAATAATCATGCATAGTTTGTCGCTCTGCGCGAAATAAAAAGAAACCTCTTTACCCGGCAGGATCCGCTCGCTTTTTTAAGCATCGCAAGAATAACTGTAGCCCGTGTCTCCGGCTATAGCCCAGACGAAAAAACGCCTTTTATCAATTTTTTATGCAGGTTATGTCTACGTGATAAGCCGAAATGGCGTTTGGGGAGGTGAAAAATTCTTTAAAGAAAGGTTAAAAGCAGCAGAAAAAATGGCGTTATGCAGCCGCTATGGCAGCGACTGCGCAAAAGTCAGACAGGCTTAGTGAAGAAAATTGGGAGATGCATCATTATTCTCTGCATCATCTTCCGCGCTATACAGCAAATGGTGCGCATTGGCTTCCATCATTACCATCGAAATTTGCTCTTCACTCAAGCGCATAAACCAGGAGAACTGCTTGAAAGAGAGGCCGGCACCGGAGAATAAAGACTGGCAAACGACCAGTTTTGGCAGATTATCATCCTGTATATCGAGAAATGCTTTCACCGTCAAAGAACTGGCGTTGATGGCCGACAGGTCAGAGGCCAGGGCCAGCAGCGCAGACGGTTTCACTTCGGCCAGCGCAGAGAAGAGGATTACGTCGTTAATGAGATCGATTTTGGCATCGAAAATACCATCGAAATTTTGCATATGAGGCAAATGCAGCGCCTGGCAGGAATCACATTCAAAGAAAGTGATACCGGCATCATCGAGCCATTGACGTAACGTATCCAGTGTTGGAACGACCTGTAAATCCATCGCTGTGCAGCCTCTTTAATAAAAACTTCGCATAGAGTACGCAAAAAGTGCGCTGTAATCCATTTAACCGCCCGTTTTCAGACAGTAGCCCGGCGTTGCGTGGCGCTCAACCCATGAGATCATTTTACCCGCAATATCGACCCCGGTGGTTTTTTCCACCCCTTCCAGTCCCGGTGAGGCATTCACCTCCATCACCAGCGGCCCGCGCGTCGCCCGCAGTAAATCAACACCCGCCACATCCAGCCCCAGCGTTTGCGCCGCTTTCACGGCAATCTCACGCTCGCGATCGCTGATATCCGCGACTCTCGCCACGCCGCCACGGTGCAGATTAGAGCGGAAGTCGCCCTCTTTTGCCTGACGTTCAATGGCCGCAACCACCTCGTTACCGACAACAAAACAGCGAATGTCGCGCCCTTTGGCTTCTTCAATGTACTCCTGCACCAGAATATGGGCATTCAGCCCACGAAAGGCGTCAATCACGCTTTCCGCCGCCTGCCGCGTTTCGGCCAGCACCACACCAATGCCCTGAGTGCCTTCCACCAGCTTGATCACTAACGGCGCGCCACCCACCATATCGATTAAATCGCTGGTGTCGTCCGGTGAATGTGCAATGCCGGTAACCGGAAGATCGATTCCCTGCCGGGCAAGCAGTTGCAGCGAACGGAGCTTATCGCGGGCGCGAGATATCGCAACGGATTCATTGAGCGGATAACTGCCCAGCATCTCAAACTGGCGCAACGCGGCCGTGCCGTAATAGGTTATCTGGGAGCCGATGCGGGGGATAACCGCATCAAAATGCGGGAGCTTGCGGCCTTTGTAATGAATCGATGAGGCAGCAGGATCAATGTTCATATAGCAGGACATCGGATCGAGGATCTCAACCTGATGCCCCCGTTTTGCCGCCGCTTCTCGCAGGCGTTTACATGAATAGAGCGTTCCATCCCGGGACAAAATGGCAATTTTCACCCTGCACCTCTCTAAAGACATGGAAAAAGCCTGCGTATCATACACGCAGGCAGGCGCAGGATGAATGGGCTATCGTGTCGCCCAGCCCTGTTTGTGCAGATAGTCGAGAATAAACGGGCGATTCTCTTTAATGATGGTGCGACGAATGTGGTCACTCCAGGTATCGCGACGGTTATTGCTGTCGCGCGTCATGTAGTAGTGCGCCAGCTCTTCATCGTATTGCGCCAGCACATCCTGATCGACAGGCTGGTAGTGGTTTTCATGCACCAGCATCGCCGCAGGCAGGCGCGGCTTAAGGTCCGGGTTATCCGCAGGCCAGCCAAGGCACAGACCAAACAGGGGCAGAACATGTTTTGGCAGCTTCAGCAGTTCGGTAACGCTTTCGATATTGTTACGCAGCCCGCCGATGTACACGCCGCCCAGCCCCAGCGATTCCGCCGCCGTGAAGGCGTTTTGCGCCATCAGCGCGGTGTCCACGACGCCCAGCAGCAGCTGTTCGGCAAGGCCAAGCTCGGCTTGCGGGCAGATCTGCAGGTGGCGGTTAAAATCGGCGCAGAACACCCAGAACTCGGGTGCCTGTGCCACATGCTTTTGTCCACCGGTGAGGGTCACCAGTTGTTCACGCATTGCCGGGTCGGTAATGCGAATAATGGAGCTGCACTGCAGGAAGCTGGAGCTGGATGTCGCCCTTGCACTGTCAATAATGGCTTCACGCTGCGCCGGCGTTATCGGCTCGTCGGTGAAGTGGCGAATTGAACGATGGGAACGTAGCAGGTCTATGGTTGGCGTCATCTTGTCTCTCTTTGTCTTGCGTGAATCATATCGCAGCCAGTATAGGCAATGATGCGCGCGATGTAATTGGCGAAACATAGCTGAGAGGTATTATAACGACAGGCGAAACCTTCTTTAATGACGGCAGGTTATCGGGCACTATAGACCCATTCGCCGTCAGGCTTGTTTTCGAGGAGAGAGAAATGTTTGCAGTAATTTTTGGTCGTCCAGGGTGCCCTTACTGTGTGCGCGCGAAAGAGCTGGCTGAGAAACTGACCGAAGAGCGTGATGATTTTAACTTCCGTTATGTTGATATCCACGCGGAAGGGATCAGCAAAGCCGATCTGGAAAAAACCGTGGGTAAACCGGTTGAAACCGTACCGCAGATTTTCCTCGATCAGAAACACATCGGCGGTTGCACAGACTTTGAAGCATACGCTAAAGAACATCTGGGCCTGTTTGCCGCTCAGTAATGCTAAGACGCCCTCACCCTGAGGGCGTCTTTATTTGTGCTGTCTGCGCCGGGCCAACATGCTGTGAACAAACAAAAAGCATAGCGCTCCCAGTGCGCACCAGAAGACGCCACTCAGCAACCACGCCAGCTCCTGCCAGAAACTTCGCGTTGAAATATACAGTGACCGCATCAGCAGCAGACACAGCGGCGCTGCAAGTATTGCGCCCAGTAACGGTTTCACCACTTCCCCCCGGCGGGAGAGAAAACTGGCAGCAGCCCCTGGCAGTGTGAAAAAGAGCAGCCCCAGCTCCGGATGACCCGACGCCCTGAACGCCCCCTTCACATTAAAAGCGAGGGACATGCAAACGACAATGAACAGCAAAAAGCAGCTGATCACCCCCGCCCAGTTTCGTTTAATGTTCAAACTATCCTCCTGACTTATCTCTATCAAATACACTTTCGTCGGGTAGACGCCCAGTCAGATAAAGCAATGCGGCAATCCTTGCCAAAGTACACACAGGGTGAAGCGATAATAGGTGGCTGTCAGTAGCTAATACGATTAAACTAACCGCCAGCTAATGTTTTAGGGAATAAAGCTGGAAACAGGGAGCGTTAAAGCCTTTCCCTGACCCAGAAAACAGTAGCCCAAAAAGTCCTTTCATTCAACAACTTACTGGTAAACAAGAAGTTAGCCTCCGTGAATATAAACGTCGCAGACTTGTTAAATGGGAATTACATCCTGTTATTATTTGTGGTACTGGCGCTGGGCCTTTGCCTGGGTAAATTGCGCCTTGGTTCGGTTCAACTTGGTAATTCCATTGGCGTTTTAGTCGTCTCACTATTATTAGGCCAGCAGCATTTCAGCATTAACACGGACGCGCTCAACTTAGGCTTTATGCTGTTTATTTTTTGTGTTGGTGTGGAAGCCGGGCCCAACTTTTTTTCAATTTTCTTCCGCGACGGCAAAAATTATCTGATGCTGGCGCTGGTCATGGTCGGCAGCGCGCTGCTGATCGCCTTAGGGCTGGGTAAACTGTTTGGCTGGGATATCGGGCTAACGGCCGGTATGCTCGCCGGCTCGATGACCTCCACGCCGGTGCTGGTGGGTGCAGGCGATACCCTGCGCCACTCCGGCATGGCCGGTGCGCAACTCTCTACCGCGCTCGACCACCTGAGCCTGGGCTATGCCCTGACCTATCTGATTGGTCTGGTGAGCCTGATTGTGGGCGCCCGCTACCTGCCAAAACTGCAGCACCAGGATTTGCAGACCAGCGCTCAGCAAATTGCCCGCGAACGCGGTCTGGACACCGACAGCAAGCGTAAAGTCTATCTGCCCGTGATTCGCGCCTACCGCGTTGGGCCCGAGCTGGTTGCATGGGCGGACGGGAAAAACCTCCGCGAGCTGGGGATTTACCGCCAGACAGGCTGCTATATCGAACGTATTCGCCGTAACGGCATTCTGGCAAACCCGGACGGCGACGCCGTGCTGCAGATGGGCGATGACATTGCCCTGGTCGGTTACCCGGATGCCCACGCCCGCCTCGACCCGAGCTTCCGCAACGGTAAAGAGGTGTTTGACCGCGATCTGCTCGACATGCGTATCGTCACCGAAGAGATTGTGGTGAAAAACCATAACGCCGTCGGCCGTCGTCTGGCGCAGCTGAAGCTGACCGATCATGGTTGCTTCCTCAACCGCGTGATCCGCAGCCAGATTGAGATGCCAATTGACGACAACGTCGTGCTGAACAAAGGCGACGTTCTGCAGGTCAGCGGCGATGCGCGACGCGTGAAAACCGTTGCGGACCGCATCGGCTTTATCTCTATTCACAGCCAGGTCACCGACCTGCTGGCCTTCTGCGCCTTCTTTATCGTCGGCCTGATGATCGGGATGATCACCTTCCAGTTCAGCAACTTTAGCTTTGGCATCGGTAACGCTGCCGGGCTGCTGTTCGCCGGCATCATGCTGGGCTTCCTGCGAGCGAACCACCCGACCTTCGGCTACATTCCGCAGGGGGCGCTCAATATGGTGAAAGAGTTTGGTCTGATGGTCTTTATGGCGGGTGTCGGCTTAAGCGCCGGTAGCGGCATAGGCCACAGCCTGGGTGCTGTTGGCTGGCAGATGTTGGTTTCCGGACTTATCGTCAGCCTGGTACCGGTAGTGATTTGCTTCCTGTTCGGTGCTTATGTGCTTCGCATGAACCGCGCCCTGCTCTTCGGGGCAATGATGGGGGCCCGTACCTGCGCCCCGGCAATGGAAATTATCAGTGATACCGCACGCAGCAATATTCCTGCGCTGGGCTATGCGGGCACCTACGCTATCGCTAACGTACTGCTTACGTTGGCGGGTACGCTGATCATCATCATCTGGCCTGGACTCGGATAACTCTTAAGTTCTGCGCACGACGAAAAAATTTTCGTTACGCGCAGAACTTTTTTATCAGGGGGCAGTCATAACTATTGCCACTGCTTTTCTTTGATGTCCCCAATTTGTGGAGCCCATCAACCCCGCCGTTTTGGTTCAAGGTTGATGGGTTTTTTGTTGCCTGCTATATTATCCCCTGAAAACCAACAACTTATAACCTTTCACTAAAGCCATTGGCGACAAAATGGCGGCAGCGCGTAATCACGTTGATGGAGTCTATATGGGACGACAAATTCCACAGCCAGTTATTTCGGTTTTATCTGACCATATGGGCTCAGTCGAAACTCACGCAACTATGAACAGTTTGTTCATGTACGCTGATGCACCTGGCGATGCTCCTGATTTAGCGAAAGCGGCGAAAGCACAGGAATGGCTGAGAAGAATCAACAAAGAATGTGACGACCCATTAGCAATCCTTGGCAGATTGATAGAAGGCTACATGGAAGCTGATCAGCCTAAAGGCAGCATATTCGGTTGGGAGCAATCTAAGGTTGATTTTGCCGAAAAAATGACTGATTTGCTTGGTCGATATGGATTGCGATATCTGACTGGCGGACATATTTCTGATGGAGCATCGATAACCTCTGTCACCCTAAAAGAGGCAATTGGAAAACGCAACATTCCCGCTGTAGAGATGGAGTTTTCTAGGGCACTTGAGAATATCCACACAGATCCGAGAGAAGCAGTATCCGCAGCCTGTAACATTATGGAATCTACCTTCAAAGTATTTATTGCCGATGAAAAACTTCAGGTTCCAGCTAAGCAAGATCTACAGGGACTATGGAAAGTTGTTCGCGAGTCTTTAGGGCTTGATACTAAAGCAGTTGAAGATGAAGACCTCAAACGCATTCTTAGTGGACTCTATTCGTTGACTGATGGGATTGGTGCCCTACGCACTCACGCAAGTTCAGCTCACGGAGCCGGAAGAAAAATCTATAACTTAAAGCCTCGCCACGCTAGATTAGCTATAAATGCTGCACATACCTTGACTATGTTCATTCTCGAAACTTGGGATGAACAGAAACAAAAAAAACCGTGATACTTTGAATAAACCTAAGCATTCAAGTAAGTTTTTGTTGGCCATGAAATGAGGGGCACAAAAGTGTCGCACACGATTTATCTGTTTGTGGTGTATGACACTTTATGCGCCATAGTCCTGATGCTTAATAATTCTTATATGATAACTTGTTACAAGCTGAGGAGGACTCAATGGCCGACCCTTTAGCAACGGTTCTTACGCACTTAACAAACCTTGTTTCATTTAGATCGTCACTTAGGCTGCTGATAATCGCTGGTTCGATTATTTGCTGCTGGGTTTTTATTGCACCAATGCTGACCCCATTTAAGCTACCCAGTGAATTATCATTAGGATTAATTACAATAATTGGTTTTTCAATTGGTGCTTTGACATCTTCCATTCTTTTCAACTCAGTAGACTTCATTTACAGTTTCACCAAAAACAGAATACAACTCAGAAAGAATAAATTAGACCTTCAAAAACAAGCAGCAGAAAAAGAGATAAGCGATCGCAAGAAAATAGACTTATTTAAAAGTAGCTTCAATGACTATTCATTTCAAGCCAAAAATATAATGTTAAAGCTCAATAAAAGTGATTGCACAATTGCTCTGGAATCATATAGTGATGCTGAGCACAATAAGGCATTCATGGGACTTCTTGAAAGCAACATTATATTGCCACTACACCGACTAGATAAAAAAACCACTTTCTGCACTATTAACCCGTTATATAAAAAAGTAATCAACCAATTATTTGAATTCAAACATCGAAAAGAAGTCGATGACTTATTTGATTTCAACCCTGATGGACTTAAAATGTTAATGAAGAATTTTCAAGATCGCATCTTTGATGAAGAGCATATATTCAACATTCCTTTTGTTAGTTATCAAAATAGGTACAACTATCAACCTGTTATTAAAAATGAAATATACGAAGTAGGTGAATTCATTGAAAACTGCAATATACAGTTTTATATCGACGAGCATCATTACCCCTACGTTCATGAGAAATTTGGCGCAGAGATTAGAACTTACATACTCGGTAATTTTAATGAAGAGAGAGCTTTGAAACGACTTGGCCAGTTACATTCCTAACGTGCCTCCATAAAATCATGTGTATCCTGAGACTGATAATCTTTTCAGTTTTTTATAGGTTCTTGCCTAATGAAAAACCCGCGCCAGTTCTCACCCTGCGGGTTTCCCCTGAGCTTCTCACCTCGTAAAATTTGATCTTCTTTTTCCACATAAAATATAAAATGTCATTTATTTTGCGATGGTTACATATTTCCTTAGATCCTCCACAGATCCACAAAAGTGAAAAACACTGAAATTCTTTTCAATCTTTTCAATTCTGCGTTTCTGTTCAGCCGCCAGCACTGGCGCGTTCTGGCAGTCTGGTTTGAAGAAAAATAAAACTGAAAAATTTTTATGATCCAAAAACCGCAGGCGGGTGCGGTGTAGTGCGATTTTGGTCTGCGAAAGAATTTTTTGGCCGTGCGGTGACGCGCCAGCGCCCCGCTGTGCGCGCGATCTGTTTTAAGGGTGGCTCTGAGTGTCTGGAAAGGCTTAACGCGCCAGAGCGCCGCTGGCAGCGCGTAGCGATAGCCGCTTGTGAGGTAAGAAAAGAGATAGCCCCGCCAGGGGATGAAGGGCATAAAAAAACCCGCTTTCGCGGGTTATGTTCAGGACTGGTTTACTTGCCAATCACCGGGTAGTATTTGCCGTTCAGCGTGCCGCTTTCGTTCCAGTGTTCCGAATGGATCCCGCGTTGGTCGGTGCGCCCGTATTGCTGTGCGTGTGGCTTGCCGTTTGCTCTGCCAGCTCTTTTACCACGTCGAGTGTGTCGAGCATCAGCTGTGCCACGTTGATAGTGCCAGAGCCAATCCACACCACCGGGGCAATAATCTGCTGTTGGACGGACGCCACGCTTTTGCGTATCTGGCCAATCTTTTCAATCAGGTCTTTACTCGTTGTGACTGTCTGGCTCCCGGCTATGTCCGTTTCATCATCGCCGCCGATACTCGCACGCGGTTATTTACTGTCTGGCTGTAGACCCTCGTGCATACCTGCTGGATGCTCCGGCCAGCAATGTGGATGTGCCCAGTATGGTAATTTTATTCCTGGACTTAACAGTCGTTTCGCGGCTGACCAGCTCCCGCTGCTCCTTATCGGACTTAACCATCCGCACCAGAAAGGCTTCACTATTCCCCTCTTCAACATTCCGCCTTCCCTCTTTCCACCCAAACATATATGCTTAACCATATATAACCAACCGCAGGAAAGCCGATGCTACATCCGGTCCAACTTTTCAAAGCCCTCTCCGACGAGACCCGCCTGTCCATCGTCATGCTTCTGCGCGAAGCCGGGGAACTGTGCGTCTGCGATCTCTGTTCCGCCACGGCTGAATCACAGCCCAAGGTATCGCGCCATATGGCACTGCTGCGTGAATCCGGGCTGGTGAGCGATCGCCGGGAGGGGAAATGGGTTTATTACCGTTTGTCCCCCACTATGCCGGCATGGGCTGCCACCGTGATTGAGAACAGCTGGAACTGCTTGCGGGAAGATACCCGCGCAAAGCTGAAAAACCGCCTTCCGGGCGCGTGTTAAAACACATTCATAAAAACAGATATAACGGAGTTCACGATGTTTCTGGCTGGGGCAATTTTTCTGTTTACGCTGGTGCTGGTCATCTGGCAGCCCAGAGGGTTAAGTATCGGCTGGAGCGCCACGATAGGTGCTGTACTGGCGCTGGCCAGCGGCGTGATCCACATTAACGATATTCCGGTGGTGTGGAATATTGTCTGGAACGCGACGGCCACGTTTATCGCCGTCATCATCATCAGCCTGCTGCTTGATGAGTCCGGATTTTTCGAGTGGGCGGCGCTGCACGTGGCCCGCTGGGGTAATGGCAAGGGCCGGTTGCTGTTTACGTATATCGTTCTGCTGGGTGCGGCCGTTGCGGCGCTTTTTGCCAACGACGGCGCGGCGCTTATCCTCACGCCCATCGTTATCGCCATGCTGCTCGCCCTCGGGTTCAGCAAGCAGGCCACGCTGGCGTTTGTCATGGCGGCTGGATTTATCGCCGACACTGCCAGCCTGCCGCTGATCGTTTCGAACCTGGTGAATATCGTATCGGCAGACTTCTTCTCGCTGGGGTTCAGCGAATACGCCTCGGTGATGATCCCCGTGGATCTCGCCGCGATTGCGGCCACGCTGGTGATGCTGCACCTGTTCTTTCGAAAGGACATTCCACCGACATACGACCTGTCAAAACTCCGCGAGCCTTCCCGCGCGATTAACGATCTTCCAACCTTCAGAACGGGCTGGGTTGTTCTGTTACTGCTCCTTGTCGGGTTCTTTGTACTTGAACCGCTCGGCATTCCGGTCAGTGCTATCGCGACAGCAGGCGCGTTGATTTTATTTGCCGTTGCAAAGCGCGGGCATGCCATTAATACGGGAAAAGTGCTTCGTGGCGCGCCGTGGCAGATCGTTATCTTCTCGCTGGGGATGTACCTGGTGGTGTATGGCCTGCGCAATGCCGGGCTGACGGAGTATCTGTCAGGGGTACTCAATCTCCTCGCCGGACATGGCCTGTGGGCCACCACGCTCGGTACCGGGTTCATCACGGCGTTCCTGTCATCCATAATGAACAATATGCCGACCGTCCTGATTGGGGCACTGTCTGTCGATGGCAGCACGGCATCGGGTGTGATTAAAGACGCGATGATTTATGCCAACGTGATTGGCTGCGACCTGGGTCCGAAGATCACGCCTATCGGCAGCCTGGCCACCCTGCTCTGGCTCCATGTCCTGGCGCAGAAAAACATGACGATCACCTGGGGCTATTATTTCCGGACAGGCATCATCATGACGTTGCCGGTTCTGTTTGTGACGCTCGCCGCGCTGGCGTTACGTCTCTCCTTCACACTGTAATGAGTAACGGATATGAGCCATATCACCATTTACCACAATCCAGCCTGCGGCACCTCGCGCAACACGCTGGAGATGATCCGCAACAGCGGCACTGAACCCGAAATTATTCTGTACCTTGAGAACCCACCGTCACGTGATGAACTGACCAGACTGATTGCTGAGATGGGGATTTCGGTGCGGGATTTGCTGCGCAAAAATGTCGAACCTTATGAACAGCTGGGCCTCGCCGGGGACCGGTTTACCGACGACCAGCTTATCGATTCTATGCTGCAGCATCCGATCCTGATTAACCGTCCGATCGTGGTGACGCCGCTGGGCACTCGCCTGTGCCGCCCTTCCGAAGTCGTACTCGATATCCTGCCTGATGCACAGAAAGGGGCGTTTACGAAAGAAGATGGCGAAGCGGTGGTGGACGCTAGCGGAAAAAAAATCTCCGGCAGCTAATCTGCTGATAGTGATGCCGTAAGTCCTGTCAGCCACATACCCTGCCCCGTGGCGGAGTTGCATCCGCCGTCACCCGACCCATAATTTGATGGACCGGTCTGGTGAGGGGATGCAGGTATGAGTCTCAAAAATAAAACCGCCGTTATCTTTGGTGGCAGCGGCGCTATTGGCAGCGCCGCTGCGTATGCGCTCGCCCGTGAAGGGGCTACGGTATACCTTGCGGCACGCGATCAGGCCAGGCTTGAGCACGTCGCTAACCGCATTCACGCCGCTGGCGGGTCAGCCCGGCTGTTTGTTTTCGATGCCCTCAATACCGACGCGACGCTCCCGGACGTTACCGGCATTGATATCGTCGTGAATGCCACAGGTTTTATGCATGACCAGGGTAAACGCCTCGACGCATTAACGCTCAGTGAGTTCAGACAGGGGTTCGACCCTTTTCTGGCCGCCTGTTTCAACATCGCCAAAGCTGTCGCACCCCGTATGGGCGGTGAGCGTGCCGGAACGTTTATCACCGTCGTTGCTCCGGCTGCAAATATGGCGATGCCGGGACATCTCGGGCATATCGTCGGCTGTGCGGGAACGGAAGCGTTAACCCGTGCGCTCGCGGCGGAGCTGGGGGCAAAGAATATTCGCGTCCTGTGCCTGCGTTCGCATGCGATAGCCGACGCGGTTCAGGCCGGTTCCTGTGTGGGTGACCCGTTCGCCATCAAGGCGCAGGCAATGGGCATCACCGTGGAGCAGTTTCTGGAGGGCGCGGCAAAGAGCACGATGCTGAATCGCTTGCCGACGCTGGAGCAGGTGGCAGACACCATCGCGTTTCTGGCGTCAGATGCAGCCGGTGCCATCACGGGAACAACGGTAAACATGACGGCCGGCGCGACCACAATCTAACGTCCGCTCTCGCCCGCTATCCTGCCGACCATCGCCCGGATCTCCTCCCGGGTGAGCGGGGCTCTGTCGGTCACAAAGTGCAGCGTCATCCCTTCGATAAAGGCATCCAGCGCGCGGGTGGTCACCGGGTCGAACCACTGCTCAAGCGTGGTCTGGCTCATCTTCATCCAGTCCTGCATTACCGTTTTGAGCGCCGCACTGCGGTGCATAAAGGCATAGAGCTGGTACATCAGCGCCATATTCTGCGGCGTCGTGACCTGCGAACTGTGGATCAGCGTGGTGATGGATTCGCACGCCATTTCTGGCCCGGTCACGCCGGCGAAGAAATCCCGATACTGCTGCGACATCTGCCGGGTAAACCACGTAAAGGCCTCTTCCAGCAGCGACTCCATACCGTCAAAATAGTAGGTCATCGACCCCAGCGGCACGCCCGCGCAGGTGGCAATTTTCCGGTGCGTCACGGCATGAATACCGTGCTCTGCAATGGTGTCCAGGGTCGCCTGCAGGATCTTCTCCCGGCGTTGAGGATCGTTCGGTGCTCTGCTCATAAATTCCCCACGTGGTTTGTGTACAAATGTACACAAACTTGCTAGTGTTGTCGCTATTGTTGTACTTCCGGTGCTGACTTCAATGACTCTGACCTCCCCCCGTAGAACCCTGCAGCTGCGCATGTGGGCGCTGTTTATGTTCTTCTTTATTCCCGGTCTGCTGATGGCCTCATGGGCTACGCGAACCCCTGCCATTCGCGATATTTTATCCGTCTCAACGGCCGAGATGGGCATCGTGCTGTTTGGCCTGTCGATAGGCTCCATGAGCGGTATTCTGTGCTCCGCGTGGCTTGTCAAACGCTTCGGTACACGGGCGGTCATCCGCACCACCATGTGCTGTGCCGTGTTCGGGATGCTGGTGCTGAGCGTGGCGCTGTGGCTTGCCTCGCCGGTGCTGTTTGCCCTTGGGCTGACGGTGTTTGGCGGCAGCTTCGGTGCCGCTGAAGTGGCCATTAACGTTGAAGGGGCATCGGTTGAACGTGAGATGAATAAAACCGTACTGCCGATGATGCATGGCTTTTACAGCCTTGGCACGCTGGCCGGTGCGGGTGTGGGGATGGCGCTGACGGCCTCGGGCGTCGCCGCGAACCTGCATATTCTGCTGGCCGCACTGGTATGTATTATCCCCATTCTGACCGGTATCCGGGCGATCCCTGACGGCACCGGCAAGAACAGCTCTGACGAACACGCCACCGCGGAAAAAGGGCTGCCGTTTTACCGCGACATTCAGCTGATGCTGATCGGCGTGGTGGTGCTGGCGATGGCCTTTGCGGAAGGGTCCGCTAACGACTGGCTGCCGCTGCTGATGGTTGACGGCCACGGTTTTAGTCCAACCTCCGGTTCCCTGATCTACGCCGGTTTCACCCTCGGGATGACCGTTGGGCGCTTTACCGGTGGCTGGTTTATTGACCGCTACAGCCGCGTGGCGGTGGTGCGTGCCAGCGCCCTGCTGGGCGGGCTGGGGATTGCGATGATCATCTTTGTGGACGTGGACTGGATTGCCGGCGTGTCGGTGATCCTCTGGGGGCTGGGGGCATCGCTTGGCTTCCCGCTCACCATTTCAGCCGCCAGCGACACTGGCCCGGATGCACCGACCCGCGTCAGCGTGGTGGCGACCACGGGCTACCTCGCCTTCCTGGTGGGGCCACCGTTGCTTGGCTTCCTCGGTGAGCACTACGGGCTGCGCAGCGCCATGCTAGTGGTGTTAGGGTTAGTGATCATCGCAGCGCTGGTAGCGCGCGCGGTCGCGAAGCCGGAAACGGAACAAACGACACTGGAGAAGGGATATGAGCGTTAAACTGATCGCCGTCGACATGGATGGCACGTTTCTGAGCGATGCCAAGACCTATAACCGCCCGCGTTTTCTGGCGCAATATGCACGAATGAAAGCGCAAGGCATTCGCTTTGCGGTTGCCAGCGGCAACCAGTACTACCAGCTGATTTCCTTTTTCCCGGAGATTGCCCAGGAAATTGCGTTTGTCGCGGAAAATGGCGGCTGGGTGGTCAGCGCCGGGGAAGATGTCTTCAACGGTGAACTGTCGAAGACGCACTTCGACACCGTTGCCGCCGTGTTAAACGATGTGCCGGGCATTGAGATTATCGCCTGCGGAAAAAGCAGCGCCTATACGCTGAAGCATTATGACGACGGCTTTAAGGATATCGCGGCAAAGTACTACCACCGTCTCGAAATGGTGAGTGATTTCGGCAACCTGAACGATATTTTCTTCAAATTCGGGCTTAACGTCTCTGACGACGACATCCCGCGTATTCAGGCGATGCTGCACGAAAAGCTGAACGACATTATGGTGCCCGTCACGACCGGCCACGGCAGTATCGACCTCATCATCCCCGGGGTGCATAAAGCCAACGGTCTGCGAATACTGCAAAAGCGCTGGGGCATCGACGACAGCGAAGTGGTGGCTTTTGGCGATAGCGGGAACGACGTAGAAATGTTGCGCCAGTCAGGGTTCAGCTTTGCGATGGCAAACGCCAGGCCGCATATTAAGGCGGTGGCGCGCTTTGAAGCCCCGCACAATAATGACGAAGGCGTGCTGGATGTAATTGATAAGGTGTTGAACGGCGAAGCGCCGTTTCATTGACGCCACCGTGGCCCTCTCCCGCCGGGAGAGGGAAAACGGCTTACGGCTGTAAAGCATTCCCGACGCGTTTATCTTTCAGGAACACCACGATAAGCCCAACCCAGAGCACGCCGTTAGCCAGATTAAACAGGCTGAACAGACCGTTGCCGCCAAATGCGTAGGCGTGTTTGCTCACCTCGATTCCAACGGTGAAAATCAGCATTTGCAACATGCCCATCGCCGCTGACACCGTACCTTTGCTCATATCGCTGGCAAACAGCGTCAGGCGCACCAGTCCGGCATTCGCCACACCGATACCGAACGCGTAAACGCTTAATCCTGCGGTCATCCACAGATACGCATGGGACGACACCACTGTCGCGACCGCCGCCAGAACCAGCCCGGCAGCAATGGGCCAGCCGCCCATAATGATCAAGGCACGCACCGTACGACGGGATGTGAGACGCGCCAGCACCAGGTTACCGATAATCAGCGCGCCAAAAATCGGCACCTGCAGCAGGCCATACTCATAGCTGCTGAGCTGCTCGCCGCTGATGATAATGACCGGCGACTGGGCAATCCACGCCAGCAAAGGCAGGCTAACAAACCCCGTCGCCAGCGCGCCCGCCACAAAGCGGCCGTTCTTCAGCACTTCTTTGTAATCCCGGCCCAGCTCTTTTAGCGACAGTTTCTCACCCAGACGGGTAGCGGTTTCCGGCATCGCGCGGTGCAGGCCAAAGAAAGCGACGGCGGCCAGCACGGCAAACAGCACGAACATCCCTTCCCACGGCGCAACGTGTACCCAGGCAGCGCCCACCAGCGGCCCCAGCAAGGGCGCGATCAGCGCCACGTTCGCCATTAGCGCGGTAATCTTGATACACACCGCTTCCTCAAACGATTCCTGGATGGCGGCATACCCGACAGCACCGATAAAGCAGAGGCTCACCCCCTGCAGGAAGCGCAGCAGGGTAAATTGCTCAATATTTTGCGCCAGCAGCGTGGCGAGGCAGGTCACGATAAACCACACCACGCCCGTCAGCATCACCGGACGACGGCCAATACGATCCGACAGCGGCCCTAACAGCCACTGCAAAAACATGCCGCCAGCCAGATAGGCAGTCATGGAGGTCGGTACCCATTCGATCCCTGCGTTGTACTGTTCGACAACGGCCAGCATGCCGGGCTGGATCATATCGTTGCCGATGTAAGTAGAGAATTCGTAGAGCACCAGACATAAGGGGAAAAGCAACGCCTGACGACCCAGACGTGAACCAGAAGAAGAACGGTTTAACATGCAATCTCTTTATCGTGACAAAATCGCGACGAGTGTAATGAAATGCCCTGGCCCGAGATAGTGATTTATCCAGAAGAAACAGAAATAAAGCACATATCGTCTTTGTTTAAGGTTTCCTTAAGTTGACAGATTTATGATAGCCCCATTTCTCGTCAACGACTCCGGATTATGGCACCCACTTCCAGCCGTTCAGAATTGTCTAACTTACAGACAAATAAGACAAAACGACTTTACCGTCTACCACCCCGCTTTTATGGTTATCAGCTTTTAATACTGATAGCCCTTGCCGTGCTGTTTACCTGGCTATCCCGCGATGAAACGCTCGACAGATGGATCACCGGTTTATGGTATGACGCGGCTGCACACCGTTTTCCACTGCAGCAAGACCACCTGCTGGACCTGCTGAACCATCGACTGGCGAAGTACATCGCCATCGCCGCAGGTGCTGTTGCGCTCATTTATGGCGCGTTCAGGCGCAATGCGAGACTGGTCACGGCCGCGCTGCTGATGGGGCTTGGCGCGCTGGTGGTTGGCGTACTGAAAAGCATAAGCCATCACAGCTGCCCGTGGGATCTGGTGGAGTATGGCGGTAAGGCCGTTTCTTATCCGCTGTTCAGTGCCGCTCCCGCTGACAGCGGTCCGGGGCGCTGTTTCCCCGGCGGCCATGCCTCCAGCGGCTTTATGGTGATGGGACTGTTCTTTGCCTTCTGGCGCGAGCGTCCGCGTCTTGCCTGGTGCTTCGTTGTGCTGGGCGTCGCTTTAGGTCTGGCGATGGGTTACGGCCAGGTCATGCGCGGGGCGCATTTTTTCTCTCACAACCTGTGGGCTGGGTGGTGGGTCTGGTTTTCCCAGTTGGTGGTCTACGGTCTGGTCTCCACCTGGTTTGCTAAAGAGTGACAACGCTATGTTAGAGAATTTGAATTACCAGCTGTTTTATCTCATCAACGCCACTCCGGCCTCGCCAGAGTGGATGATTGATTTCGCCACCTTCCTGGCAAAAGATCTGATCAGTATCGTGCCGGTGCTGGCGGCGATCCTCTGGCTGTGGGGGCCGAGAAGCCAGGTGAAGGCGCAGCGTCAGCTGGTAATTAAGATGGCGATGGCCCTCGGGATTAGCGTGCTGGTCAGCTACATTCTGGGCTTGACGTTCCCGCACGACCGCCCCTTCGTCGACCACGCGGGGTATACCTTCCTGCACCATGCCCCGGATGACTCGTTCCCAAGCGATCACGGGACGGTTATCTTTACTTTCGCGCTGGCCTTCCTGTTCTGGCATCGTCTGTGGTCGGGTGCGGTGCTGATGGTGGTGGCCGGGGCTATCGCCTGGTCTCGCGTTTATCTCGGCGTCCACTGGCCGATGGATATGGTGGGGGGGTTGCTGGTCGGTCTCATCGGCTGCGTCAGCGCAGCGATCCTGTGGAATCTCTTCGGTGAAGCGCTCTACCGCGGCCTGTCTTATCTGTATCGCACCCTTTTTGCTATCCCGATCCGCAAAGGCTGGATACGTGACTAACCCCAGTCTGACAGGTTACACTTGAACCCCCGCCCTGCGGGGGTTCACTTTTTTATCCCGAGGAACTATGGAAACACGTCGCGATGACCGCATTGCTCAGCTGATACAGGCGCTGAAGCGCAGTGATAAGCTTCATCTTAAGGAAGCCGCCAGTCTCCTCGGGGTCTCTGAGATGACCATTCGCCGGGATCTGAACAGCGAGAGCGCGCCTGTCGTGCTACTGGGCGGATACATTGTGCTTGAGCCGCGCAGCGCCAGCCATTATCTGATCAGCGACCAAAAGACGCGCCTGGTGGAAGAGAAACGCAAAGCCGCCCGGCTTGCGGCCTCGCTGGTGCAGCCGCATCAGACGCTGTTTTTTGACTGCGGCACCACCACGCCGTGGATAATCGAAGCGATCGACAGCAGCATTCCGTTTACGGCGGTGTGTTACTCGCTGAATACCTTTCTGGCACTGCAGGAGAAACCCGAGTGCCGGGTGATCCTCTGTGGCGGTGAGTTTCACGCCAGCAATGCCATCTTTAAGCCGCTGAATCTGCAGGATACGCTCAGCAATGTATGTCCGGATATCGCGTTTTATTCCGCAGCG
This sequence comes from Enterobacter sp. 198, assembly GCF_009025585.1. Classification (NCBI taxonomy): domain Bacteria; kingdom Pseudomonadati; phylum Pseudomonadota; class Gammaproteobacteria; order Enterobacterales; family Enterobacteriaceae; genus Enterobacter; species Enterobacter sp. 198. The sequence goes on from NZ_WCIM01000022.1 coordinate 89,489, forward strand.
GGGGTCACTGTCCGTCAGGGAGCAACCTGCTTTAACCTGGAAGAGTTGCCGGTCAAGCACTGGGCATTAAGCGCCGCGCAGTACCATGTGCTGGTGGTCGATCACAGCAAGTTTGGCAAGGTTCGTCCGGCAAGAATGGGTGAGCTGTCGCGCTTTGACGCCATCGTCAGCGATTGCCGTCCGGATGAAGAGACCGTGGCCTACGCGAAAGCGCAGCAGGTGAAGTTGATGTACTGAGTCAGGTGCAGAGGTCATGCCGGGTGGCGCGATGCCACCCGACAATGGAGGCTTAACTGAACCAGCTGCCAAACCATCCGTGGAATTTCATCATGACGAAGTCCCACATCCGGCTAAAGAAACCGCCCTCTTCTACCGCTTCCATCACAATCAGCGGACGCTGTTCAATCGATTTGCCATTAAGCTGGAAATCAATCGTCCCGACCACCTGGCCTTTTTTCAGCGGCGCGGTGAGCTGGCTGTCGGTCAGGGTGTAGCTGGCTTTCAGGTTTTTCAGCTGACCACGGGGAATGGTCACCGACCCGCCTTCACCCGCCCCCAGGTTCACTTCACTCTTGTCACCAAACCAGACGCGCTGGCTGATAAACGTGGCATCCGGTTTAATGGGCGTGACGGTTTCATAGAAGCGGAAACCCCAGGTCAGCAATTTTTCTGATTCATTAAAACGAATACGGTCGGTTTTGGTGCCCAGCACGACCGAGATCAGGCGCATATCACCCTGAGTTGCGGAAGCGACCAGGTTATAACCCGCGCCGGCCGTGGTGCCGGTCTTCATACCGTCGACGTTGACGTTGCTGCTCCACAGCAGACGGTTACGGTTCGGCTGGCGGATTTTATTGAAGGTAAACTCTTTCTCTTTGTGGATGGCATATTCATCCGGCACGTCGTGGATCAACGCTTTGCCTAACAGCGCCATGTCGCGCGCGGTACTGAACTGACCCGGCGCATCCAGGCCGTGCACGGTTTTAAAGGTGGTATTGGTCAGGCCCAGTTTTTGCGCGTAGCCGTTCATCAGGCCAATAAAGGAATCCTGGCTGCCCGCAACGTAATCGGCCAGCGCAATACAGGCATCGTTACCGGACTGGATAATGACCCCTTTATTCAAATCAGACACTGATACCTGATCGCCGGGTTTGAGGAACATCACCGATGACCCACGCAGCGCCGGGTTGCCGGTCGCCCAGGCGTCCTTCCCGATGGTGACCATATCGTCAAGCTTGATTTTACCCGCTTTCAGCGCCTGACCCACCACATAGCTGGTCATGATTTTCGTCAGGCTTGCCGGGTCAAGTTTCTCATCCGCATTGCCTTCCGCCAGCACTTTACCACTGGAATAATCCATCAGGATCCAGGCGCGCGCATCCACAGGCGGCGCTTCGGGCGCAGCCTGTTCCGCTGCGTAGAGAGTTGGTACAAACAGGAAAAGGAGCGCAGAGCCTGCCGCCAGGCTGCGCAGAGAAGTCATTTTTCGCGTCATAAATGCCACCCGAGTGTCCATTCAAAAATTACGTCACATCACCGTGTCGCAAGAAGCGATGAGTAATAGCGCACTAAAACGGTTAAAGAAACCTAACCAAGGTAAAGTTATTAAAGTTTATGCAATAACATTCAGATACGCTTTGATTCAGGCGATTTTTTTGTCTTCTGTTGCGTAATTGTTAGGTTTATCTCACCATGGCAAAACGCTGGCGTTGATTCACATCTCAGGTTGTTTGACTATTTCGGGAGTTTCTATGATTACGCTGTGGGGCAGGAACAATTCAACCAACGTTAAGAAAGTCCTCTGGACGCTGGAGGAGCTGGATTTACCGTTTAAGCAGGTGATGGCAGGTTTGCAGTTTGGGGTAAATAAAGATGCCGACTATCTGGCCATGAACCCAAACGGTCTGGTGCCCTTGCTGCGCGACGAAGAGACCGACGTGACGCTGTGGGAGTCCAACACCATCGTGCGTTACCTCGAGGCACAGTATGGTCAGAGCCGCCTGTGGGTGGACAATCCGGCCCAACGCGCTCAGGGTGAAAAGTGGATGGACTGGGCAAACCAGACGCTCTCCCCCGCACACCGTGTGATCCTGATGGGGCTTGTCAGAACCCCCGAAGCTGACCGCGACTATCCTGCCATTCATGCAGCCCAGGACACCTGTGAAAACCTGTTTGCGATGATGGACGACGAACTGGCGAAGCATCCGTGGTTCTCAGGCGAACGCTTCGGCGTAGGCGATATTGCCGTTGCGCCCTTCATCTGGAACCTGACCAACATTGACGTTACCTGGACGCCGCGCCCGCACCTTGCGCGCTGGCTGACGCAACTGAGCGAGCGCCCGGCATACCGTCACGTGGTGATGATCCCGGTGACCTGATTACGATCCGGACGGGCTGACTTTCAACAGTTGCCCGTCCGTCTCATCGGTCAGGACATACAGATACCCATCCGGCCCCACCCGTACATCGCGAATGCGCTGGTCTCTGTCACCTAAAATTCGCCCCTTCTCGGTAACCGTGTTGCCCTCCACGTTCAGCACGATAACGTCTTTCTCCTTCAGCGCCCCGACAAACAGCGTGTTTTTCCACTGCGGGAATACGTCACTGTTGTAAAACGCCATCCCGCTCACGGCGGGGGACACTTTCCAGACAAACAGCGGCTTTTCCGTTCCCTCGACGTGCTCGCCCTGGGCTTCCGGGATCTTCAGACCGCTGTAGTTGATACCGTGCGTCGCCAGCGGCCAGCCGTAGTTTTTGCCTTTCTCCGGGATATTGATTTCATCCCCGCCGCGTGGACCGTGCTCGTTAAGCCATAGCGTCTCGCTCCAGGGGTTCATCGCCATCCCCTGCGGATTACGAATGCCGTAAGACCAGATTTCGGGCCGTGCGCCGGGAGTGTTCACAAACGGATTATCGGCAGGCACTTTGCCGTCCTCCGTCAGGCGCACAACTTTGCCCTGCAGTTTATCCAGATCCTGCGCCGTCGGACGCTGGTTGTTCTCGCCCAGACCAATAAACAGATGGCCTTTACCGTCGAAGACCAGTCGACCACCGAAATGGTTACCGGTGGACAGTTTCGGCATCTGACGGAAGACCACCTGGAAACCTTCAATTCGGGAGAGATCATCGCTTAAGCGGCCATAGCCAACCGCCGTTCCCGCTTTGCCGTCATTCCCCGCCTCGGCATAGCTCAGCCAGACGCGGCGCGATTTTTCAAAATCCGGGGCGAGTGCCACGTCCAGCAACCCGCCCTGGCCGTTTGCCCAGACCTTGGGTACGCCGACGATCGGGTCGGAAAGCCCTTTTCCGGCCTGCCAGTGCTTTAACTGGCCTCCCTTAAGGGTCACCAGCAGCCCTTTATTGTCCGGCAGGAACGCCATCGACCAGGGATGATCGAGCCGGTTTTGCACAACGTCGACTTTTACCGCGTCAGGGGCGGCGAGGAGAGAAAACGGGAAAAACAACGCAGGCAGGAAAATCAGCGAAGATCGATGCATAACGCGCTCCTTTATCGGTTTATGGCATAAAGGTTAGCCACTGGGTCCGGGCACGTTATCACTTTTACAAAAGCTTAATCAGAAGGGGGAGTTGCCTCCCCCGGTGTCAGTGTTGTTCAAGCGTCTCGTGCTTGTTCAGACACATGATGCATAGAGAGAGCGTGGTCAGGCAGTTTTCAAGCTTCTCCGCGTTAACAGCGATAAAATTCGGGCAGTCGTGGCGTCCGTTCATCAAACATACCCCTGCAATGGAGAGCACCTCGGCGGCGCGACGCAGCGCAACGAGTTCGCTTTCGGCGTATTCCGCTTTCAGGACGGGTGCTTTTTCACGCATGAAGTTGCAAAGTTCAAAGAGATTATCACGCAGATGTTCGCTTTCGCTGACTGACATATACCCTTTTGCCTTCCTCAACTGCAGGTACGCGGCAAGGTCGATTCGGGCATTGATCAGCTTGTTAAGCAGATCGCGTTTCAGTCTGTCAACGGACATGCTCTTTCCTCCTCTGTCAGCCATTGTGCACATTCAGAATAAGGTTATTTTTTGTACAGTTTAATGCCTGAGATCAATAATTCTTAACTGATTAACATTATTTACAATGTTACAACCTTCTCGCCGGTCATCCGCCTCGCAAAGAGTGTATAAATCCCCCGCGGAACGCTGTAAAATCCCGCCCTGATAACTCCATAATTGATGAATTTTTAACCTATGAGCAATGTTACGCACCAGCCTAAAATCGGCTTCGTCTCCCTGGGCTGCCCAAAAAACCTGGTGGATTCTGAACGCATCCTGACCGAACTGCGCACCGAGGGCTATGACGTGGTGCCAAGCTACGACAACGCCGACATGGTGATCGTTAACACCTGTGGGTTTATCGACAGCGCGGTTCAGGAGTCACTGGAAGCCATCGGTGAAGCCCTGACGGAAAACGGCAAAGTGATTGTGACCGGCTGTCTGGGCGCGAAAGTGGACCAGATCCGCGAAGTGCACCCGAAAGTGCTGGAGATCACCGGCCCGCACAGCTACGAGCAGGTACTGGAGCATGTTCATCACTATGTCCCTAAACCTAAGCACAATCCGTTCCTGAGCCTGGTGCCAGAACAGGGCGTGAAGCTGACCCCGCGTCACTATGCGTACCTAAAAATTTCCGAAGGCTGCAACCATCGCTGCACCTTCTGCATTATCCCGTCCATGCGTGGCGATTTGGTCAGCCGTCCGATTGGTGAAGTGCTGGCAGAAGCCAAACGTCTGGCAGACGCAGGCGTTAAAGAGCTGCTGGTCATTTCTCAGGATACCTCGGCCTATGGCGTCGACGTGAAACATCGCTCTGGTTTCCACAACGGCGAGCCGGTGAAAACCAGCATGGTTGGCCTGTGCGAACAGCTTGCCAAACTGGGTATCTGGACACGTCTGCATTACGTCTACCCTTACCCGCACGTTGACGATGTCATCCCGCTGATGGCAGAAGGGAAAATTCTTCCGTATCTGGATATCCCGCTGCAACACGCCAGCCCGCGTATTCTGAAGCTGATGAAGCGTCCTGGCTCCGTCGATCGCCAGCTGGCACGCATCAAACAGTGGCGTGAAATCTGCCCGGACCTGACCCTGCGTTCCACCTTCATTGTGGGCTTCCCGGGCGAAACCGAAGAAGATTTCCAGATGCTGCTCGACTTCCTGAAAGAAGCACGTCTGGACCGCGTAGGCTGCTTCAAATACAGCCCGGTCGAAGGCGCGACCGCCAACGAACTGGCGGATCAGGTTCCGGAAGAGGTGAAAGAAGAGCGCTGGAACCGCTTCATGCAGCTGCAACAGCAGATCTCTGCTGAACGTCTGCAGGAAAAAGTGGGCCGCGAAATTCTGGTCATCATCGATGAAGTGGACGAAGAAGGCGCGATTGGCCGCAGCATGGCGGACGCCCCTGAAATCGACGGCGCGGTCTACCTGAACGGCGAAACCAGCGTTAAGCCGGGCGATATTGTCCGCGTGAAAGTTGAAAACGCCGACGAGTATGATTTGTGGGGAAGCCGGGTTTAACGGCGTTTTACCCTTCCCTTCACCCTCTCCCGCCGGGAGAGGGTTTCCATCCTACCCCTTAATCCTCGGATCCAGCGCGTCGCGTAACCCATCGCCCAACAGGTTAAACGCCAGCACGGTCAGGAAAATGGCCAGGCTCGGGAAGATGGCCACGTGCGGTGCAATGACCATGTCCGCTCTTGCTTCATTCAGCATCGCGCCCCACTCCGGTGTAGGCGGTTGCGCACCCAGCCCCAGAAACGACAGGCTGGCCGCCGAGATAATCGACACGCCGATACGCATGGTAAAATAGACCACGATAGACGATACCGTTCCCGGCAGAATATGGCTGAACAGGATAGTGGCATCGCTGGCCCCCATGCTGCGCGCAGACTCAATAAAGGTTTGCTGTTTGAGCACCAGCGTGTTGCCTCGTACCAGACGCGCAAACGCCGGTATTGAGAAGACCGCAACCGCAATAATGACGTTAGCCATACCGCTGCCCATTATCGCCACTACCGCAATCGCCAGCAGAATGCCCGGGAAGGCAAACAACACGTCGCAGATACGCATGATGATGCGGTCCCACCAGCCTTCGTAATATCCGGCGACCAGACCCAGCACGGTGCCGATTGCCGCGCCAATCAGTACCGCAAAAACCCCGGCGGCGAGAGAGATCTGCGCCCCCACCAGCACGCGGCTGAAGATGTCGCGCCCAAGCGAGTCCACGCCGAACCAGTGCAGCATCGACGGTCCATCATTGAGACGGTCGTAATCAAAATAGTTTTCCGCATCAAACGGTGCGACCCACGGCGCAATGACCGCCACCACAATCAGCAGCAGGACAAACAGCCCCGCCGTCATGGCGACCGGCTGACGGCGAAAACGCCGCCAGAATTCAGACCACGGCGTGCGGATATGGTCCGGCTTTAGCCCCGGCATAGCGTTTAACATGGCCTGACGACGCCAGTTCAACAATCGCATTTTACTTATACCTGATGGCCGGGTTAATGGCGGCGTAGAGTACATCCACCACTAAGTTGATAAGAATAAATTCCAGTGAGAAAAGCAGGACTTCGGCCTGAATAACCGGGTAATCACGCATTTCGACTGAATCCACCAAAAGACGTCCCAGCCCCGGCCAGTTAAAGACCTTCTCCACCACAATCGAGCCGCCCAGCAGGAAACCAAACTGGAGCCCCATCATCGTCACCACCGGGATCATCGCGTTACGAAAGCCGTGTTTGAGGATGACCCATTTCTCGCTGACCCCTTTCGCCCGGGCGGTGCGAATATAATCTTCGCTCAGCACGTCAACGAACGAGGCGCGGGTAAAGCGGGCCATCACGGCCGCAACGGCCGCGCCCAGCGTCATTGAGGGCAGAATGTAGTGTTTCCAGGTGTCGGCCCCGACCGTCGGCAGCCAGCCCAGCTCCACGGAGAATATCTGCATCAGCAGCATCCCCAGTGCAAATGCCGGGAAGGAAATGCCCGTGACGGCCAGAGCCATACCGAGCTTATCCGGCCAGCGGTTGCGCCAGACGGCAGCGACAATTCCTGCGCCAAGACCAAACAGCACCGCCCAGCTCATGCTGGCAATGGTTAACCAGAACGTGGGCATAAAGCGGCTGGCAATCTCTTCCGACACCGGACGACGTGACACCATAGAAGTGCCAAAGTCACCCTGCAGAACGTTGCCAATATAGTGGAGAAACTGCATATACAAAGGCTGGTCGAGGCCCAGTTGTTTTCGCACCAGCGCGATAACCGTTGCATCCGCATCTGACCCTGCAACCAGACGTGCCGGATCGCCCGGCAGCATATGAACAAACAAAAACACCAGCACCGCCACAATCAGCAGCGTCGGGATAAGCCCCAACAGGCGTTTACAAACATAATTCAGCATGCCTTTCCCTCTCATCCCACAGGCGGTGGCCTGCGGGCATGAGTATTATTTTAAATCTGCTTCATCAAAGCTAAAGCCCGTATCCGGCATGATGTAGAACCCGGTCAGCGCTTTGTTATGCGCGGAAACCAGTTTTTCCACCACCAGCGGTACCCACGGTGACTCTTTCCAGATGATATCCTGCGCCTCTTTATACAGGCGCGCTTTCTCTTCCGGTTTGGTCGTTTTCAGGGCATCCGCCAGGTCTTTATCCACCTTCGGGTTGCTGTAGAAGGCCGTATTGAACAGGGTCGGCGGCCAGTTCTGTGAGGCGAACAGCGGCGACAGCGCCCAGTCCGCTTCACCGGTTGAGGCCGACCAGCCGGTGTAGAACATCCGTACGCCGCTCTCTTTCTGCCCTTTCCCTTCCACTTCAGCCGCACGCTGACCGGCATCCATCGCGGTGACCTGCGCCTTGATACCTACCTGCGCCAGCTGCTGCTGGGTAAATTGCAGCACCTTCTGAGCGGTACTGTGATTATGCGACGACCAGAGCGTGGTGCTAAAGCCGTTCGGGAAGCCCGCCTCTTTTAACAGCTCACGCGCTTTGGCCGGATCGTAAGGCCACGGTTGATAGTTTTGCGAATAGGCGATCGCCGGAGGCAGCACGCCGGTAGCCGGCGTGGCATAGCCAGCAAAGGCGACTTTTACCAGCGCCTGGCGGTTAATGGCGTAGTTGATGGCCTCACGCACTTTTGGGTTATCAAACGGCTTTTGCGTCACGTTCATGCTGATATAGCGCTGCATAATGGACGGGCTGGCGACCAGCTCCAGCTTGCTGTTTTTCTGCAGAATGGCGGCTTGCTCATAGGGGATCGGGAACGCGAACTGCGCCTCACCGGTCTGCAACATCGCCGCGCGGGTGTTGTTGTCCACCACCGGACGCCAGGTAATGGTGTCCAGCTTCGGCAGGCCCGGCTGCCAGTAACCCGCAAACTTCTTAACCTTCACAAAGTCGGTCTGGTTCCAGGTGAGCAGCTCGTAGGGGCCGGTCCCCACCGGATGGAACCCGATCTCTTTGCCGTATTTTTTCAGCGCGGCAGGCGAAATCATCGCCGTGGCCGGATGCGCCAGAATATTGATAAACGCCGAGAACGGCTCTTTCAGGGTGATCTTCACCGTCGTCGGGTCGACCACCTCGGTGCTGGCGATGTTTTTATACAGGTTGTAGCGCTTGAGGCTATTTTCCGGGTTGCTGGCGCGATCGAGGTTTATCTTCACCGCCTCCGCGTTGAAATCTGTACCGTCCTGGAACTTCACGCCGGTTCTGAGCTTAAGGGTATACACCAGCCCGTCGCTGGAAACGGTATACCCTTCCGCCAGCACATTTTTAAGTTTCATCTCGCTATCCAGGCCAAACAGCCCCTGATAGAACGATTTCGCCACCGCCTGGGAGAGCGTGTCGTTGGCATCATACGGATCCAGCGTGGTGAAATTGGAACCGACGGCGACCACCACATCTTTGGCAGCGAACGCCGGCGCGGCGGCCAGGGCTGCCGTCACGCTCGCGGCGAGTAACCATCTGCGCGCTACAAATTTAACCATTGTGTTCTCCTGCCTGTTTTAAGTTATAACCGCGAGAATGCATTGTCCTGACGCGGGGGGGCCACAAAATGCCCCGGGCCAACCTCGCGCAGCGCCACGCGCTCCACCGCCTCGCCCCGTTTACGAATATTGCTCGGCATTTCGTCCTGCAGCAGCACACGCTGGCCGTGGCGATGCTCAGGGTCGGCAACCGGCACCGCGGCAATAAGTTTGCGTGTGTAAGGGTGCTGTGGATTTTCAAATACCGCCCGGCGCGGTCCTATCTCCACAATTTGTCCCATAAACATCACCGCGACACGGTGGCTGATACGCTCAACCACCGCCATGTCGTGTGAGATAAAGAGGAAGGCAATCCCCATATCCCGCTGCAGGTCGAGCAGTAAATTAATGATTTGCGCCCGGATAGAGACATCCAGCGCCGAGACGGATTCATCTGCAATCACCACTTTCGGGTTAAGTGCCAGCGCGCGGGCAATGCAAATACGCTGCCGCTGACCGCCCGAAAACTCGTGCGGATAACGCCAGGCATGTTCTGGCTTCAGCCCCACGCGCTCAAGCAGCCAGGCCACCCGACGCTGCGCGGCTTCACCGTCGAGCAGGTTATGCACCCGCAGCGGCTCCATAAGTGAATACCCCACCGTGTGGCGCGGGTCGAGGGAGGCATACGGATCCTGGAAAATAAACTGGATATCTCGCCTTACCGCCTGCAGTTTGCTGTCCGGAAGGGTATCAATGCGTTCCCCGTTAAAGGTTATGCTGCCCTCCTGGGATTCTACCAGCCTGAGCAGCGCCCGCCCGGTGGTGGATTTGCCGCAGCCTGACTCTCCCACCAGCGCCAGCGTTTCGCCTGGCCATAAATCAAAACTGACGTTTTCAACCGCATGCACCTCGCGCTTCACGCGGTTAAACATTCCGCTGCGCAGGGGAAAACGGGTCACCAGATCGCGCACTTCCAGAATCGGCTTTCCGGGTACCACGGTATCCTGCTCGATTTCATCTTCCTGCTGGCCTGCCGCTTCGAGAGAAATCAACGGGAACCGGCGCGGTAAATCGCTGCCGTTCATCGCCCCCAACCGCGGGACCGCCGCCAGCAGCGCTTTGGTGTATGGATGAACCGGCGCATGGAAAATCTGCTCAACCGTGCCGGTTTCCACGGCGTTGCCCTTATGCATGACCAGCACGCGATCGGCAATATCGGCGACCACGCCCATATCGTGGGTGATGAAAATCACCCCCATCTCCATCTCCTGCTGCAGCACTTTGATAAGCTGCAGAATTTGCGCCTGAATAGTCACATCCAGTGCCGTCGTGGGTTCGTCGGCAATCAGCACCGCAGGACGGCAGGAGAGCGCCATCGCAATCATGACGCGCTGACGCATACCGCCGGAAAGCTGATGCGGGTAGCGCCCCAGAATGGCCTGCGCTTCCGGTATGCGTACCAGGTCAAGCATGCGTTTCGCTTCACGAAGCGCCTCATCACCGCTCAACCCCTGATGCAGGCGGATGGACTCGGCAATCTGTTCCCCGACCGGAAAGACCGGGTTCAGCGAGGTCATCGGCTCCTGGAAGATCATCGCAATATCGGCCCCGCGCACGCTCTGCATCTGCGAGGCGCTCAGCTCATTTAAATCAATGACCTGGTGGTTACGCCGGCGCAGCAGCATTTTTTCGCAGCTGACCTGTCCGCCGGTCTGTTCCAGCAGGCGCATCAGCGCCAGTGCGGTGACCGATTTCCCTGAACCGGACTCGCCCACAATCGCCAGCGTTTCGCCGCGGTTGAGCGAGAACGATAAATTCTGTACTGCGGGGATGAACTGCCGCTCTTCCTGAAACGCAATATTCAGTTGATGGACAGCCAGCACTTCACGGTTGTCCAGCTCTTCACTGTGCGGCACGCTTTGCCCCCTTATTCACGATAGATCCCCGTACTGGGTTCATCACCGGCATAACCCCACGCGCGGTACATACCTTCGCTGTTAAACGGCAATGCCACGTTGCCCTCACGATCCACCGCAATTAACCCACCGACACCCCCCAGCGCGGGCAGTTTCTCCATCACCACGCGCTCACAGGCTTCGGCCAGGCTTAACCCGCCGTAATCCATCAGCGCGGTGATGTCATACGCCGCGAGGGCGCGAATAAACACTTCACCGGTTCCGGTGCACGACACTGCCGCCGTGGCGTTATTGGCATAGCACCCTGCCCCCGGTAATGGACTGTCACCTACCCGGCCCGGCAGTTTGTTGGTCATTCCGCCGGTCGACGTGGCCGCAGCCAGATTCCCGTCTTTATCAAGAGCCACCGCCCCTACCGTGCCCATTTTGCTGCGCTCATCGAGCGGCGCGGTATGGTCAAGCTGCGTCACGTTTGCCGAGCGCGCCTCAAGCAGCTGTTGATAACGCTCCGGCGTTGAAAACAGATCGGGAGAAACTGGCGTCATGCCATGTTCCGCGGCAAACGTCTCCGCCCCGGCCCCGGTCAGAAGAACATGCGGGCTCGCCTCCATCACCAGACGCGCGGCCAGCACCGGATTACGCAGATGGCTCACCCCCGCGACGGCGCCCGCTTTAAGGGTGACACCGTCCATGACGCAGGCATCCAGCTCGTGCGTTTCATCGCGGGTAAAGACCGAACCAATGCCCGCGTTAAACAACGGGCACTCTTCCAGCAGACGTACCGCTTCGGTAACCACATCCAGCGCGCTCTCGCCCGCCTCCAGCATCCGCTGGCCCGTTTCCACAATGGCATACAGCGCATCAATATAACGTTTTTCCTGCTCGGGACTGAGCAGGGTACGGGTGATTGCCCCGGCGCCACCATGAATTGCGATTACCGCATTAACCATTCCCATCACCCGTTAGCCTGATTTGCGGCTTTTTCTATAAATATCATTATCGTCGCTGAAACTTCAGATGATTTTTGAATATAGAAAGACGCAACTGTGATGTAAAGCGTACACCCATCGGGTCATACAGTTAGTGGCACTTTTCTGCCATAATGGACGCTTTCGTCGTTACTCCGCAGGAGCCCACCATGGATTTTACCGCCGGACTGATGCCGCTTGAGGCGGCACTCACGCAGATGCTTGACCGAATTTCCCCCCTGCACGACCACGAGACGCTGCCATTGGTGCGCTGTTTTGGTCGTATTGCCGCGCGCGATATCGTCTCTCCGCTTAACGTGCCTGGGTTCGATAACTCCGCAATGGACGGCTACGCGGTACGCCTGGCGGATATCCGGACGGATACGGCGCTGCCCGTGGCGGGTAAGGCATTTGCCGGTCAGCCGTTTAACGGTGAGTGGCCTGCGGGTACCTGCATACGCATCATGACCGGTGCCCCCGTACCGCCAGGCTGCGAAGCGGTGGTGATGCAGGAAGAGACCGAACAAACGGAAGCGGGCATCCGCTTCACCGCGAGTGTTAAAGCGGGACAGAATATCCGTCGTACCGGTGAAGACATCACGCGTGGCGCAACGGTATTTGCCGCCGGGCAGAAACTGACGGTGGGCGAACTGCCGGTGCTGGCCTCGCTCGGCATCGCAGAAATTGACGTTATCCGCAAGGTACGCGTGGCGGTCTTTTCCACCGGCGATGAACTCCAGCTTCCGGGCCAGCCACTGCAGGACGGCCAGATTTACGACACTAACCGCCTCGCGGTACACCTGATGCTTGAACAGCTGGGGTGTGAGGTCATTAACCTTGGCATCATTGCGGATGATCCGGAGAAACTGCGCGCCGCGTTTATTGAAGCGGACCAGTCTGCGGACGTGGTAATTAGCTCCGGCGGCGTTTCCGTAGGTGAAGCGGATTACACCAAAACCATTCTTGAAGAGTTGGGGGAGATCGGCTTCTGGAAACTGGCCATCAAGCCGGGCAAACCGTTCGCGTTTGGTCAGCTGAAACACAGCTGGTTCTGCGGCCTGCCGGGTAATCCGGTTTCCGCCGCCCTGACCTTCTACCAGCTGGTCATTCCGCTGCTGGCAAAACTGTCTGGTAACCAGGCCCACCCGCTGCCGGTTCGCCAGCGCGTACGTGCGGCGACGCGCCTGAAGAAATCACCGGGCCGTCTTGATTTCCAGCGCGGTATTCTGACGCGCAACGCTGAAGGCGAGCTGGAAGTGAGCACCACCGGACACCAGGGCTCGCACATCTTCAGCTCGTTCAGCCAGGGCAACTGCTTTATCGTTCTCGAGCGTGAACGCGGCAACGTGGAGCCGGGTGAATGGGTTGAGGTGGAAAGCTTTAACCACCTCTTCGGAGGCTAACATGACGGCTGAACTCAGCGACCAGGAGATGATGCGCTATAACCGCCAGATTGTTCTGCGCGGTTTTGATTTCGACGGCCAGGAAGCGCTTAAGGCAGCACGGGTGCTGGTCGTGGGGCTGGGGGGGCTGGGCTGCGCTGCGGCCCAGTATCTGGCCGCGGCGGGGGTGGGCAATATGACGCTGCTGGATTTTGATACCGTGTCGGTGTCGAACCTTCAGCGCCAGACGCTGCACAGCGACGCGACCCTCGGCCAGCCCAAAGTGGAATCGGCCCGCGCGGCGCTGGCGCGCATCAATCCTCACGTGAAGTTCACCCTGATTGACGCCCTGCTGGATGATGAGGCGCTGTCGGCACAGATAGCACGACACGATCTGGTGCTGGACTGCACCGATAACGTCACCATTCGCAATCAGTTGAATGCAGGATGTTTTGCCCACAAAACGCCGCTGGTCTCCGGTGCCGCCATTCGCATGGAAGGCCAAATCAGCGTCTTTACCTACGCCGGGGGCGAACCCTGCTATCGCTGCCTGAGCCGTCTGTTTGGCGAGAACGCCCTCACCTGCGTGGAGGCGGGCGTCATGGCTCCGTTAGTCGGCGTCATAGGTTCGTTGCAGGCCATGGAAGCGATCAAAGTGCTGGCGCATTACGGGACGCCTGCCGCGGGGAAAATCGTGATGTATGACGCGATGACCTGCCAGTTCCGCGAGATGAAACTGATGCGCAACCCCGGCTGTGAGGTATGCGGACGCTAAATGGTTGCCGGGCAAGCGTTAGCATAACCCGGCAACCGTATCAGAGCGTCGTTCTGCCAAACGCCCCTTGCCAGTCCTGCTCAAACTTCACTATTGCCGCATCCACCGCAGGCGAAGTAATAAACTGCTGAGCAACATCCAGCGGCAGGGTGATGGATTCACAACCGGCCAGCAGGCAGTCCAGTGCCTGACGCGGCGTTTTGAAGCTCGCGGCCAGCACTTTTGACTGCGGGGCATGCAGCGTCAGAAGCTGCTGCAGTTCAACCACCGTCTGGATCCCGTCCCCGCCCTGCGCGTCCACGCGGTTAACGTAAGGGGCAACATACTCAGCGCCCGCCAGCGCGGACAGCATCCCTTGTGCTGCACCGTACACCGCCGTACCCAGCGTCGGGATCCCTTCCGCTTTCAGCATTTTGATCGCCGCCAGACCTTCCGCCGTTACCGGCACTTTAACCACCAGATCGTTGATAATGGTGCGCAGTTTACGCGCCTCTTCCACCATCCCTTCAGCTGTGGTCGCCATGACCTGCGCGAACAGGCGACCTTTCCCGCCGAGCGCATCCTGCAGCGCCGGTAGCAGCGCCTCAAGCGGCGTTTTCCCTGCCGCCACGATACTGGGGTTCGTGGTCACGCCCGCCAGCGGGTAGATACGCGCCAGCCGTTTCACTGCCGCGACGTCGGAAGTATCGAGATAAAGTTCCATGATGTAACCCTCAAATTTAGCCTGCACTTACCCTATCACGACAAAACCTGCTCAGGAGTTGACCTGCATCAAGATAACTTTCATTCGAAAGTAATTTAATCTTCATATGCAAGATGAGAGGCGAAAACATGATCTTCAATATTCAGCGTTACTCTACCCACGATGGCCCCGGTATTCGTACCGTGGTGTTCCTGAAAGGCTGCTCGCTGGGCTGTCGCTGGTGCCAGAATCCGGAAAGCCGCTCCCGCCACCGGGATGTGCTCTTTGACGCGCGGCTGTGCCTGGAAGGCTGCGACCTGTGCCAGAAAGCGGCGCCGGGCATTATCGATCGTGCGCTGAATGGGCTGGTTATCCACCGTGAAAAGCTTAACGAAGCGACTCTCGACGCCCTCACCGACTGCTGCCCAACGCAGGCGCTCACCGTCTGTGGTGAAGAAAAGCAGGTTGAAGAGATTATGTCCACCGTACTGCGCGACAAGCCGTTCTATGACCGCAGCGGCGGCGGGATAACCCTGTCCGGCGGTGAACCGTTTATGAATCCCGATCTGGCTCATGCCCTGTTTAAAGCCAGCCATGAGCAAGGCATACATACCGCCGTGGAAACCTGTCTCCACGTGCCATGGCATTATATTGCACCGTCATTACCGTATGTCGATCTGTTCCTGGCGGACCTGAAACACGTTGATGGCAGGACGTTCAAACAGTGGACCGACGGTTCAGCCAAACGGATCCTTGATAACCTGAAACGCCTGGCCGCCGCCGGTAAACAGGTCACCATCCGCGTACCGCTGATTCAGGGCTTCAACGCCGATGAAGCGTCGATTACCGCCATCACTAACTTTGCCGCAGACGAACTCAACGTCCGCGAAATCCATTTTCTGCCGTACCACACGCTGGGCATGAACAAATATACCCTGCTCGGCCAACCCTACTCTGCCCCTGATAAACCGCTGGATGATCCTGCGCTTCTGGACTTCGCACAGCAGTACGCCTGCCAGAAAGGGTTAACCGCGACCTTACGAGGATAAACTTATGACGACCCTGAATCTCAGCACCCTTAGCGAGCGCATAAAAGCACACAAAACGGCCCTCGTGCATATCGTGAAGCCGCCGGTCTGTACCGAGCGCGCCCTGCATTACACCGAGATGTACCAGCAGCATATGGACAAGCCGATCCCGGTGCGTCGCGCGCTGGCGCTGGCGCATCACCTCGCGCAGCGCACCATCTGGATAAAACATGATGAGCTGATCATCGGTAACCAGGCCAGTGAAGTCCGCGCCGCGCCAATTTTCCCGGAATACACCGTCTCGTGGATTGAAAAAGAGATTGACGATCTGGCGGACCGTCCGGGCGCAGGCTTTGCGGTGAGCGAAGAAAACAAGCGCGTATTGCATGAGATCTGCCCATGGTGGCGCGGCCAGACGGTGCAGGATCGCTGCTACGGCATGTTCACCGACGAGCAAAAAGGGCTGCTGGAAACCGGCATTATCAAAGCGGAAGGTAACATGACCTCCGGCGACGCACACCTGGCGGTTAACTTCCCGCTGCTGCTGGAGAAAGGCCTCGATGGTCTGCGCGACAAAGTGGCCGAGCGTCGTTCGCGTATCAACCTGACGGTGCTCGACGACCTTCACGGGGAACAGTTCCTGAAAGCGATCGATATTGTGCTGGAAGCGGTCAGCCTGCACATCGAACGTTTCGCCGCGCTGGCGCGTGAAATGGCGGCAACCGAATCCCGTGAAAGCCGTCGCGACGAGCTGCTGGCGATGGCAGAAAACTGTGATGTAATCGCCCATCAGCCGCCAACAACCTTCTGGCAGGCGCTGCAGCTGTGCTACTTCATTCAGCTGATTCTGCAGATTGAGTCCAACGGCCACTCCGTCTCGTTTGCCCGCATGGACCAGTACCTCTATCCGTACTACCGCCGCGACGTGGAGCTGAACCAGAGCCTCGACCGCGAACATGCCATCGAGCTGCTGCACAGCTGCTGGCTGAAGCTGCTGGAAGTGAACAAAATCCGCTCCGGTTCGCACTCCAAAGCTTCAGCGGGTAGCCCGCTGTATCAGAACGTCACCATCGGTGGACAGACGCTGATCAACGGTGAGCCTATGGACGCGGTCAACCCGCTCAGCTACGCGATTCTGGAATCCTGCGGTCGCCTGCGCTCCACGCAGCCAAACCTGAGCGTGCGTTATCATGCGGGCATGAGCAATGACTTCCTCGACGCCTGCGTGCAGGTGATCCGCTGCGGCTTTGGTATGCCCGCGTTCAACAACGATGAGATTGTCATTCCGGAATTTATCAAGCTCGGCGTCGAAAAAGAGGATGCCTATGACTATGCCGCGATTGGCTGCATCGAAACCGCAGTGGGTGGCAAATGGGGTTATCGCTGCACCGGCATGAGCTTTATCAACTTCGCCCGCGTGATGCTGGCAGCGCTGGAAGGCGGCCGCGATGCCACCAGCGGTAAGGTATTCCTGCCACAGGAAAAAGCACTCTCTGCTGGTAACTTCGATAACTTCGAAGAGGTGATGGCGGCGTGGGATACCCAGATCCGCTACTACACCCGCAAATCTATCGAGATTGAGTATGTGGTGGACACGATGCTGGAAGAGAACGTCCCCGATATTCTCTGCTCAGCGCTGGTAGATGACTGTATAGAACGCGCGAAAAGCATCAAACAAGGCGGCGCGAAGTATGACTGGGTGTCAGGCCTGCAGGTGGGTATTGCTAACCTGGGCAACAGCCTGGCCGCGGTGAAAAAACTGGTCTTCGAACAGGGTACGATAGGTCAGCAACAGCTGGCCGCCGCTCTGGCCGATGATTTCGACGGGCTGACCCACGAGCAGCTGCGTCAGCGGCTGATCAACGGCGCGCCAAAATACGGTAACGATGACGACAGCGTGGATATGCTGCTGACCCGTGCCTACGAAACTTATATCGCCGAGCTGAAGCAGTACCATAACCCGCGCTATGGCCGTGGTCCGATTGGCGGTAACTACTATGCCGGCACGTCATCTATCTCCGCGAACGTGCCGTTTGGCGCGGCAACGATGGCAACCCCGGATGGACGTAAGGCGCATACTCCGCTGGCAGAAGGAGCCAGCCCGGCCTCCGGTACTGACCACCTCGGCCCGACGGCGGTAATTGGCTCTGTCGGCAAACTGCCAACCGAAGCGATCCTCGGCGGGGTACTGTTAAACCAGAAGCTCAATCCGTCGACGCTGGAAAATGACAGTGACCGTCAGAAACTGATGGTGCTTCTGCGTACCTTCTTTGAAGTGCACAAGGGCTGGCATATTCAGTACAACATCGTTTCGCGTGAAACGCTGCTGGAAGCGAAGAAACACCCGGACCAGTATCGTGATCTGGTGGTGCGCGTCGCAGGGTACTCCGCGTTCTTTACCGCCCTGTCGCCGGATGCGCAGGACGATATTATTGCGCGTACCGAGCACACGCTTTAACTCTCTTCAGACTTATGCCCTCTCCCATCAAGGAGAGGGAACCTGTCTTTAAGCGGCAATTTCGGTTGCCGCTTTGCTTTGACTTTCGAATGAAATTAAATTTGTGCTCTCCGTCACCTTGTTATTAGAATGTTTCAAACGCAGTGACTCAGGAGCACAGTATGACCGTAAAAGTTATCGTCACCGATATGGACGGAACTTTCCTTGATGATGCCAAGCAGTACGACCGCGACCGCTTTCAGGCACAGTTTGAGCAGCTTAAAGCCCGTGATATTGAATTTGTTGTCGCCAGCGGCAACCAGTATTACCAGCTCATCTCCTTCTTCCCGGAACTGAAAGATCAGATCTCCTTCGTGGCGGAAAATGGCGCGCTGGTGTTCGATCACGGTGAGCAGATTTTTCACGGTGAACTGACCCGCCATGAGTCGCAAATTGTCATTGGCGAGTTGCTAAAAGACAACGCGCTCAACTTTGTGGCCTGTGGGCTGGAGAGCGCCTACGTCAGCGAACGGGCGCCGGACGCGTTTGTGGCGCTCATGTCAAAGCACTACCACCGCTTAAAACGCATCCGTGATTACCGCGAAATTGACGACGTGCTGTTCAAATTCTCCCTGAATTTGCCGGACAGCGATATCCCGAATCTTGTCGACAAACTGCACGTCTCCCTCGACGGGATTATGAAACCCGTCACCAGCGGTTTTGGGTTTGTCGATTTAATTATCCCGGGCCTGCACAAAGCCAACGGTATTAGCCGTCTGCTGAAGCGCTGGAAAATCTCCCCGCAGGCGTGCGTGGCAATCGGGGACAGCGGCAACGATGCGGAAATGCTGAAGCTGGTGAAATACAATTTTGCCATGGGCAACGCGGCGCAGAGCATTAAAACGATCTGCCGCTACAGTACGGATGACAACAACCACCAGGGCGCACTGAATGTGATTCAGGCCGTGCTTGACGACCACTCCCCGTTCGACGCGTAATCTCTCCCTTGCCGGAGCACTGCTCCGGCACCTCACTCTTTTTCCATCCTGTGGCACACGTCAAATATTTAAACTTGCATTAACTAATTTTTAACTTAAAGTATCACTTGTAGATATTTTTACTTTCGAATGAAAGATGCGAGGCAGTTATGACGTTTACCAGTGAAAGTTTGCCTGCGGACCATAAAGCAGCGATTCGTCAGTTGAAGCGTGAATTACGTGCGCAGATCGGAGACGTTCAGGCGGTATTCGACACGCTCAGCGATAAAATCGCGACCCGCGTGGCGGAAATTAATGCCCTGAAGAACAAAGGTGAAACCGTCTGGCCGGTTATCCCGTTTGCGGATGTGAAAAACGGGACGATCACCCAGGCACAGCGTGACGCGGTCAAACGCCGTGGCTGCGCGGTGATTAAAGGTCACTTCCCTCGCGAGCAGGCGCTGGCGTGGGATCAATCGATGCTCGACTACCTCGATCTCAACCGGTTTGATGAGGTCTATAAAGGTCCGGGCGATAACTTCTTTGGTACCTTAACCGCCTCACGTCCGGAAATTTACCCTATCTACTGGTCGCAGGCGCAAATGCAGGCCCGACAGAGTGAAGAGATGGCGCAGGTACAGTCGTTCCTGAACCGTTTATGGACATTCGAGAGTAATGGCAAACAGTGGTTCGATCCGGACGTCAGCGTCATTTATCCGGACCGTATTCGTCGTCGCCCACCGGGTACCACCTCTAAAGGGCTGGGCGCGCATACCGATTCCGGCGCGCTGGAGCGCTGGCTGCTGCCGGCCTATCAGCAGGTCTTTGCCCGCGTTTTTGACGGCAACGTGGATAAATACGATCCGTGGAACGCCGCACACCGTACCGAAGTGGAAGAGTACACCGTGGATAACACCACAAAATGTTCTGTATTCCGCACCTTCCAGGGCTGGACGGCGCTGTCAGATATGATCCCGGGTCAGGGGCTACTGCATGTGGTGCCTATTCCGGAAGCGATGGCCTACATTCTGCTGCGTCCGCTGCTGGATGATGTCCCGGAAGATGAACTCTGCGGCGTCGCGCCGGGACGTGTCCTGCCGGTCTCCGAGAAATGGCATCCGCTGTTAATCGAAGCGCTGAGCAGCATCCCTGCACTGGAAGCAGGCGATTCCGTGTGGTGGCACTGTGACGTGATCCACTCCGTTGCACCGGTGGAAAATCAGCAAGGCTGGGGCAACGTAATGTATATCCCTGCCGCCCCGATGTGCGAGAAAAACCTCGCCTATGCGAAAAAAGTGAAAGCAGCGCTGGAAACCGGTGCATCGCCGGGCGATTTCCCGCGCGAAGATTATGAAAAAAACTGGCAGGACCGCTTTACCGTGAACGATCTGAATATTCACGGCAAGCGTGCACTGGGCATGGCTTAACTGTCGTATAACCCTTCCCGCTCCACGGCGGTGCGTCGTTTCCCCTGACGTATCCGCCGGACAGATCCCCGCACGGCCAGCGTGCCGTTAAGCAATAACGTTCCCACCGGCGCATCCGGGCGCATCAGCCGTTGCTGAAGCATATGCACCGCTTCGGTTCCCAGTTCATCGCGCGGTACGTGCACCGCCGTGAGCGGAACATCCTGAATGGCCGCCAGATTAAACCCGTCAATGCTCATCACCGAGATATCCTGCGGCACGCGCAAGCCCTGTTTTTGCAGCGCACTGATGGTGCCCGCCGCCATAAAATCGCCGCCGACCAAAAATGCGGTGGGCAGATCCTTACCCTGCATTTGACGGAGCCAGGAGGTGACCAGCTCTTCCGTTTCGCGCGCGCTGAAGCTCGGAGCCACCAGCAGATCGCGTTTATCGTTGAATTTCAGGTTGTGAGATTGCCACGCATCGCGGATCCCGGCCAGACGCAGTTCCATGGTGTAACGCCGCAGGCAGAGGACATTCATCACCTCACGGTGTCCCATTTCAAACAGATAGTCCGCGGCCCGCTCACCTATCGAGCGGTGGTCCGGTGCCACTGCAGGCAGGCGCATATGCCGGTCGCGGCAGTTAATCAGCATGCAGGGTTTACCCACATCCACCGCCAGATCGTGAATATGCGGATCGTCGATACCGAGAAGAATAGCGGCCTGTGTCTCCGGCTCGTTCATCCGTGCCAGAAAAAGCTGTGCGTCGCTGTCATTCTCTTCCAGCGCGCAATAACGCAGACGGACATCGTGGGAAGCAAGGCCTTTACTCACGCTCTGGATCACCCGGTAGTAAAAGATGTCGGACCGCTCGTCAAAGGCGCGCTGTGGCGCAAAAACCACCAGGCTGTTGAGCAGCAGACGCCCCGCCGCCAGACCGTCCATCACCCCCAGCTCCCGCGCACAAGCCAGTACTCTGGCGCGCGCTTTTTCACTGGTGTTCGCTTTTCCTGCCAGCACCCGCGACACGGTGCTGATGGAAAGCTGCGTACGGGCGGCAATTTCGGTGATTTTTAGCCTTTTGTCCATTTTGTGATCTGGCTCCATTTGCGAAATGAAAAAATTTTCATAGCGTACTCATCAGGCAGTAACGGGCATGAAAAGCATCATGCCAGATGATTTATGTCATTGATGAGAAATTTTGCACAAAATCCACTATTGCCCGCTCATTTTCTCCCTTAAGGTGAATTTGTCACACCACTTCCATACTAGTTGTATAGCAACTTCTAAATTAAAACGGATAGAAATCAAAGCCATAAAAATCTGTGTGACACCTGAACCTCCGTCCCCTTACCGTCCGTCTTGTGGAGAGTAAAATGAGTCAGGACATCAATAACACCGTTGCGACAAGCAAAACCCGTCGCGTCATTAAGAACCTGCGCTGGTATGTGCTGGTGCTGTTCTTACTGGGCGTCACCGTTAACTACATCACCCGAAACTCGCTGGGTATTCTCGCCCCTGAGTTGAAAGAGAGCCTTGGGATCACCACCGAGCAATACTCCTGGATCGTCGGGGCATTTCAGATTGCCTACACCATTTTCCAGCCTCTGTGCGGCTGGTTGATCGACGTGATTGGTCTGAAAATTGGCTTTATGGTTTGCGCCGGGATCTGGGCGCTGATGTGTATTTTCCACGCCGGGGCGGGCAGCTGGCTGCACCTGGCTATCTTGCGCTTCTTTATGGGTGCTTCTGAAGCGGCCGCCACGCCGGCGAATGCGAAAACCATTGGCGAATGGTTTCCGAAATCGGAACGTCCTGTCGCGGCCGGTTGGGCGGGCGTAGGGTTCTCCATTGGCGCGATGCTGGCACCGCCCATCATCTATTTCGCGCACGCCTCGTTTGGCTGGCAGGGCGCATTTATGTTTACCGGCGTGCTGGCGCTGCTGTGGGTGATCCTCTGGTGGGCTTTTTACCACAACCCGGAACAGCATCCGAACCTGAGCAAGGACGAACTGGCGTTTATCAAGCAGGATAACGAACCGCCTGCGGTAAAACTGCCCTTCCTCACCGCGCTGAAAAATGTCTCCAAAAATAAGCGCTTCTACGGTATCGCCCTTCCGGCGTTTATGGCCGAACCGGCCTGGGCCGTGCTGAGCTTCTGGGTTCCGCTGTATCTCGCCAAAGAGCACGGCATGGATTTGAAGCAGATTGCGATGTTTGCCTGGCTGCCGTTCCTTGCCGCGGACCTTGGCAGCGTGGCAAGCGGCTACCTCACCCGTCTGTATGCCCGACTGTTCGGCTGCAGCCGTGTGAACTCGGTGGTGGCCAGCTCCGTCACCGGCGCATTCCTGATGATCTCCCTGGCCGTCGTGGCCATTACCCGCGACCCGTATATCACCATCGTGCTGATCTCCATCGGCGGTTTCGGGCATCAGATCATCTCCTGCATGCTCAGCGCGCTGGTCGTAGAGTCATTTGATAAAGGTCAGATGGCGACCGTTAACGGCATGCGCGGCTCGGCTGCCTGGATCGCCAGCTTCCTGTTCTCCCTGTTAATTGGGGTGACCGCCGACAAAATCGGCTTTAACCCGCTCTTTATTGCCATGGGGTTCTTTGACCTGATTGGCGCTGTTTTCCTGGTGGCATTTATTGCTGAACGTCGCGCCAAGCGCGCCTGATAGTGGATGTATTGCATATGAAAACCCTGAAAAACTGGACCGTTGATAAGCAGTCGGCACACCATCTGGAACTGCTGGTCGATAACCAGCACCGTCTGTGCCTGTATGTGCTGGAAGAAAATCTGTTCCGCGTGCTGATTAAACGCAAAGGTGAACTGACGCTGGATCGCACCTGGAGCATCGCCCCGCAGCAAGATGTGCCGTGGGAAGGTCGCCGCCGCGACGACCTGAGTGGTTTCACCTGCCCCGCCTGGACGCTAACGCAACAGGACGACGTGCTGACGGTTGCTACCGAACAGCTGCGTGTGACCGTGCATCAGCCGCTGTGGCTGGAGTGGCACTACCGCAATGAGGCGGGTGAGTGGCAGCCGCTGGTCAACGACCGTCCAACCAGTGCCTATCTGCTGAATGCCCATGGCGACGGTGCGGCGCACTACCTGAGCCGCCGCAAGGATGAACGCTTCTACGGTCTGGGTGAGAAAGCCGGCGATCTGCAGCGTAACGGTAAACGCTACGAGATGCGCAACCTCGATGCAATGGGCTACAACGCGGCCAGCACCGATCCTCTGTACAAACATATTCCGTTCACCCTCACCCGTCGCGATGACGTGAGCTACGGCCTGTTCTACGACAACCTGAGCAGCTGCTGGCTGGATCTGGGCAACGAGATTGACAACTATCACACCGCCTATCGTCGCTGGCAGGCGGAAGCGGGCGACATCGATTACTACCTGTTCACGGGCAAACGGGCGCTGGACGTGACCAAAGCTTTCGTGCGTCTGACCGGGAAAACGCTCTTCGGGCCGAAATGGAGCCTGGGTTACAGCGGTTCGACCATGCATTACACCGACGCGCCGGATGCGCAGAACCAGCTGATGAACTTTATTCGTCTGTGCGAAGAACATGCTATTCCCTGCGACTCGTTCCAGCTCTCTTCGGGCTATACCTCGATCAACGGCAAGCGCTACGTCTTTAACTGGAACCACGACAAGGTGCCGCAGCCGAAGGTGATGACCCAGGCCTTCCACGACGCGGGGTTAAAGCTGGCGGCCAACATCAAGCCATGCCTGCTGCAGGATCACCCGCGCTATAACGAAGTTGCGGAAAACGGGTTGTTCATCCGCGATTCAGAAACCGACGCGCCAGAACGCTCTAGCTTCTGGGATGACGAAGGTTCTCACCTTGATTTTACCAACCCACAGACGGTGAAATGGTGGCAGGAAGGGGTAACCACGCAGCTGCTTGAGATGGGGATCGACGCCACCTGGAACGACAACAACGAATATGAAGTGTGGGATGGCGAAGCCCGCTGCCACGGCTTTGGCAAGGAAATCGCGATCAAGCACATTCGCCCGGTGATGCCGCTGCTGATGATGCGTGCCTCGCTGGAAGCGCAGCAGCGTTTTGCCCCGGAAAAACGTCCGTATCTCATTTCCCGCTCCGGCTGCGCGGGCATGCAGCGTTACGTCCAGACCTGGAGCGGCGATAACCGTACCAGCTGGGACACCCTGCGCTATAACACCCGCATGGGTCTGGGAATGAGCCTGTCCGGGCTGTTTAATGTGGGGCATGATGTCGGTGGTTTCTCCGGCGACAAACCCGACGCGGAACTGTTCGTACGCTGGGTGCAAAACGGCGTGATGCATCCGCGCTTTACCATTCACTCATGGAATGATGACCACACCGTTAACGAGCCGTGGATGTATCCGGGCGTGACGCCGGCTATTCGTGGTGCCATTGAATTACGCTATCGTCTGCTGCCGTACCTTTATACCCTGCTCTGGCAGGCGCATGCCGACGACGAACCGATGCTACGCCCGACCTTCCTTGACCACGAACATGATGCGCAGACGTTTGAGGAGAACGATGATTTCCTGCTGGGTCGCGACCTGCTGGTGGCCAGCGTGGTGGAGGCCGGGCAGCGCGAGCGCCGCGTCTGGCTGCCGGATAACGAAACGGGCTGGTACGATTTTTACACCCACGAGTGGTTCGCTGGCGGGCAGTGGATCGTACGTGATGCGCCGCTGGAGAAATTGCCGCTGCTGGTACGTGCCGGTGCGGGTCTGCCGCTCAGCGAACGCATTACGCATGTCAGCGCGGAAAAAGACACTACCCGTGAGCTGAAACTGTTCCCGGTGAAAGGCGTCGGTTCAACCGCGGGCCTGCTGTTTGAAGACGATGGTGAAAGCTGGGGCTATCAGAACGGCAATGCGCTGTGGGTGGAATGGGACATGGCATGCGACGGTGCCACCATCAACCTGAAGGTCAGTGCGCGGGGAGATTATCGTCCGGCGTGGAAAGCGCTGAAGATATCGTTACCGGCCGGGGAAAAACGCACGCTGCTGGTGAATGGTATTGAAGGGAATGAATGGGTGGTCTAGTACGGCCTGATGCCCGCTCCCACAGGGAGAGGGCATCAAACACAGGCCCGGTAGGCGTAGCGCCACCGGACTTTTTTTAACCCTCGATACCTTTACTGCGCAGGTAATCTTCGTAGTTACCGGTGAAGTCCACCACGCGCTCAGGCGTAATTTCGATCACGCGGGTCGCCAGCGAGCTGACGAATTCACGGTCGTGAGAGACGAAGATCAGGGTCCCCTGATACATCTCCAGCGCCATGTTCAGCGATTCGATAGATTCCATATCCAGGTGGTTAGTCGGTTCATCCATCACCAGGATATTGGGTTTTTCCATCATCAGCTTACCGAACAGCATGCGCCCTTTTTCACCACCGGAAAGCACTTTAGCGGGCTTCTTGATGTCGTCCTGGCTGAACAGCAGACGACCCAGAATGCTGCGCACTGCCTGCTCGTCGTCGCCTTCCTGCTTCCACTGGCTCATCCAGTCGAAGACGGTCAGGTCGTTTTCGAACTCGTATTCATGGTCCTGTGCGTAGTAACCAATCTGCGCGTTTTCAGACCACTTCACGGTACCGTTATCCGGCTGCAGTTCGCCGACCAGGGTTTTCAGCAGGGTGGATTTACCCACGCCGTTGGCACCTAGAATGGCGATCTTCTCGCCCACTTCCAGCAGCAGGTTAAAGTTTTTAAACAGCGGACCGTTTTCAAAACCTTTAGCCAGGGCTTCCACTTCCAGCGCATTACGGAACAGTTTCTTGTCCTGCTCAAAGCGGATGAATGGGTTCTGACGGCTGGACGCTTTCACTTCATCAAGCTTGATCTTGTCAATCTGACGCGCACGAGAGGTCGCCTGGCGAGATTTAGAGGCGTTCGCGCTGAAGCGGCTGACGAAAGACTGCAGATCAGCAATCTGGGCTTTCTTCTTGGCGTTATCCGCCAGCAGACGTTCACGCGCCTGCGTGGCTGCCGTCATGTACTCGTCGTAGTTGCCCGGATAAACGCGCAGCTCGCCGTAGTCCAGGTCCGCCATGTGTGTACACACCATGTTCAGGAAGTGACGGTCGTGCGAGATGATGATCATGGTGCTGTCGCGATCGTTCAGCGTCTGCTCCAGCCAGCGGATGGTGTCGATATCCAGGTTGTTCGTTGGTTCGTCGAGCAGCAGGATATCCGGATTGGAGAACAGTGCCTGCGCCAGCAGAACACGCAGTTTCCAGCCTGGCGCGACTTCGCTCATCGGGCCGTAATGTTGTTCTACCGGAATACCCACACCCAGCAGCAGCTCGCCCGCACGCGCTTCCGCAGAGTAGCCATCCATTTCGCCGTACAGCACTTCGAGATCGGCCACTTTGTAGCCATCTTCTTCGCTCATCTCCGCCAGAGCGTAGATGCGATCGCGCTCCTGCTTCACTTCCCACAGCTCCGCGTGTCCCATGATAACGGTGTCAAGCACGGTGAACTCTTCAAAGGCGAACTGATCCTGACGCAGCTTACCGATGCGCTCGTTTGGATCGAGCGAAACGTTGCCCAGCGTCGGCTCTAAATCACCGCCGAGGATTTTCATAAAAGTAGATTTACCGCTACCGTTGGCGCCAATCAGGCCGTAACGGTTGCCGCCGCCAAATTTGACGGAAATGTTTTCGAACAGCGGCTTACTGCCAAACTGCATAGTGACGTTGCTGGTAACTAACACGGGGAGATTCCTGCGAAAAGTGTGATAAACACGGCATTATGCCACAATTCCGAATTGAGATCCCGCGTTGCGGCAATCCGCTAAACTTTAACAAAATCGAAAAAAATGTGATTTCGTACACATCTGAATTCCCTGTTAGCGGGAATGCACATATAATGCGCTCCCATCAAGATTCAGACTTATCAACTCATCGCCGGAATGGCTTAGATACCTCGCACAACATGAACATGAAATTAACAACGCTTTTTGCGGCGGCGTTAGCCGTAGTAGGTTTTTGCAAAACCGCTTCTGCGGTGACTTATCCGCTGCCGACAGACGGTAGCCGTCTGGTTGGTCAAAACCAGGTGGTCACGGTGCCTGAAGGTAACGCTCAGCCACTGGAATATTTCGCGGCGCAGTACCAGTTGGGCCTGTCTAACATGCTGGAAGCGAATCCGGGTGTTGACCCGTATCTGCCTAAAGCCGGTACCGTGCTGAACATTCCTCAGCAGCTGATCCTGCCGGATACCGTCCATGAAGGTATCGTCATCAACAGCGCGGAAATGCGTCTGTATTACTACCCGAAAGGCACCAACACGGTTATCGTGCTGCCAATCGGTATCGGCCAGCTGGGTAAAGACACCCCAATGAACTGGACGACCAAAGTTGAGCGTAAGAAAGCAGGCCCAACCTGGACGCCAACCGCCAAAATGCACGCAGAGTACATCGCTGCGGGTGAACCCCTGCCAGCTGTTGTACCGGCAGGCCCGGATAACCCAATGGGTCTGTACGCGCTGTACATTGGCCGTCTGTACGCGATTCACGGGACCAATGCCAACTTCGGTATCGGCCTGCGCGTAAGCCACGGCTGCGTACGACTGCGTAACGAAGACATCAAATTCCTGTTCGAAAATGTGCCGGTCGGTACCCGCGTCCAGTTCATCAACGAACCGGTTAAAGCGACGTCTGAGCCGGATGGCAGCCGTTACATTGAAGTACATAACCCGCTGTCCACCAGCGAAGACCAGATCAACAACAACGAAGTCGTTCCGGTTACGCTGAACAGCGCGGTGCAGTCCGTGACCTCTCAGCCGGATGTAGAGACTGCGATTGTTGACCAGGCCGTTCAGAACCGTTCTGGTATGCCAGTGCGTCTGAACTGACCCTCTGCCCGGTGGCGCTTTGCTGACCGGGTCTGAGAATAAAAAAGCGGGCTCTGATGCCCGCTTTTTTTATCCGTTATTGACGATAACTATCCCACCGTGGTCGTAACGGTAATGACAGTGGGCATACTCAAGCGGTGTGCCATCCTCCAGATAGATAACCTGCTCCACCTCCAGCACCGGATCGGTCTGCTCGCAGATAAGGTGTTGCATATCCAGCGCGTTCGGTTTTAGCGCCCGCACCACCCGGTACGACCCCATAATTTTCAGCCCCAGCGTCTCCTGCACGTAGCGGAACACGGAGCCTTCAAGATGGCTTTTATTCAGACCGGGCACCAGATTAAGCGGCATTACGGTGGAGTCCAGCGACATCGGCTCACCGTTGAGCAGACGCAGACGAACAAAGTCATAGACAGGCGCATCGGCGTTAATCATCAGCGAGGCCTGCTCCTTCTCGTTCGGAAAGCGCAACTCGAAATGGACCACGACGCTGGAAACGGTGCCCAGATGCTCCCAGGTTTTTGTTGCGCCGAAGTAGTCGCTGCCGGAAAGATCCCACTGCGAGAGTTGCAGGAAATTTTTGCGGATAAACGTCCCCTGCCCCTGACGGGTATAGATCAGCCCTTCCACGATTAACTGGCGTATGGCCTGCTGTATGGTCATCCGGCTGGTGCTGAACTCCGCCGCCAGGGCAAACTGGTCCGGGAGCGGTTCGTTGGCGGCGTATTGCGAGCTAATAATGCGTTTCTTAATTTCCCGCGCTATGGTGATGTACTTCGCCGCCATCGTCCTTCCTTTCTGTTAGTTTTCTGTCCCGCTGTTTTTTAATGCCACTCTCTCGGCAATTTTGAGGAAAGGCAGGTAGAAGAATACACCAAATACAATGATTGCCAACTGCACGACCACGGCGCGCCAGTCCCCTGCCGTTGCCAGCCAGGCGCTCAGAATGGGCGGAGTTGTCCACGGGATCATAACCACACAGCGCGACATTAACCCCAGGGTAGTACAGAACCACGCAAACCAGATACCTATGGCAGGTAGCAGCACAAAGGGGATCATCAGCGGCAGGTTGAACACAATCGGCAGGCCAAAAATGACCGGCTCGTTGATGTTAAACAGACCCGGCGCCAGCGACAAACGGGCCACCTGTTTCGCCGATTTTTGCCGTGAGAAGACGAAAATGGCAATCAACAGGGAAATCGTGCTGCCGGTGCCCCCCACCATACCAAAGGTCGGTACAAAGATATTATTGATGATATGTGGGACAGGCTGACCGTTGGCAAAGGCCAGCATATTCTCGTTGGTGTTGATCAGCAGAAACGGCTCCAGCACCACGCTGTTAACCACCGACTGATGGATCCCAAGCGTGAACAGGAAGTTACCAAAGCTATAGATAAAAATCGTGCCCGGCAGGCTGGTGTTGATCAGGCGCAGCGGCTGCTGAATAAAAGTGGTGATCAGATGGATGAGATCCGTGTGCAACACGTTTGCCAGAAGCGCGGCCAGTATGGCAAACAGGGAAAGCGTCAGGATCGTCGGGATCAGCGCGGTAAACGATTTACTGACCGCCGGCGGTACATTTTCACCTAAAGAAATGTGCAGCGCTTTCAGACGAGAAATGGCGATAAACAGTTCCGTTGAGAGCAGACCAATCAGCACCCCGGCAAAAATGCCGGTTGAGCCAATATTGGAGAACGTCAGCACCTGCGTGACGTTCACCGTGGCGTCGCTGCCGACGGGCGTGAGCTGTAAGCGCATCGGCATCATAATGATAAAACTGCTGATGGCGATAACCACTGCCGAGACCGGGTTGTCGAAGTCTTTGTTGCGTGCCAGCGACCAGGCAATCATCGGTGCCAGCAACAGCGCGGCGATATTCAGCGTACCGTTAATAATCGCCTCGCCCCACACCTTAAAATGCGCCAGCGTGTCGCCTTCAAAAATCCATGGGAATACCACGTTATTCACCAGCACCGCCAGCCCGGCAAGGATGAAAATGGGCATGACCGTGGCGAAGGCATCGCGCAGGGAACGCAGGTGCACCTGGTTTGCCAGGCGCGCCGAGAACTCAACAAATCTGTCGACAAAAGACTGCATATGCGGTGTTATTTTTGTTTCAGACATAGCGGATATTTTCCTTCAATCAGTCACAAAAACGGCCCGGCAGCGTACGGCTTACATCTCGCGTCCGTTGGTATGGATAACCTGTTTCAACCATGCGTAGCTCTTCTTCGGTACGCGCTTTAAGTCTTTCAGGTCGTGGTTTTCACGGTTCACATAGACCACGCCGTAACGCTTACGCATGTCTCCCTGTGAACTCAGAATGTCGATTAAGCCCCAGCCGAGGTATCCGATCACCTCTGCGCCATCCTCAAACATGGCTTGTTTCATCGCCTCGATATGCGCCCGGTGGTAGTCAATACGGTAGGTATCTTCAATCGGATTCACACCGTCCCAGGACTCGATCACCCCAATACCGTTTTCAATCGGGAATACCGGCATACGCCAGTCGTTGTAATAGCGGGTGATGATGGTGCGAAAGCCCAGCGGATCAATCTGCCAGTTCCATTCGGTCGCTTTCAGGTACGGGTTATTTTTATCACCGTGCAGAAGGTAATCGTTGACCGGCGTTCCTTCTGGGATCGCATCGCTGTCGAGGGTTTTACTGGCGTAGTAGCTGAAGGCCATATAGTCGTTTTTGGTACGCGCCAGCAGCGCAAGATCCTCAGCGCGGTAGATATCCGCAAAACCTTGCTGTTCCACGACGGCCATCACCGCCGGGCTGTAACCCTGGCCGGCAAAGACGCGCAGCAGGTTCTGGTTGAGGAATTCGTCATACTGCTGGGCGCAGAAGATATCACGCGGTTTACAGGTCGCCGGATAGACCAGCTGGTGCGCCAGCATACCGCCCATCAGCTGGCCCGGACGGGTCTGGTGCAGGTATTCGGTCAGGGTCATATGCGCGACCATGGTGTGGTGCTGCAGTTCATACAGCTCGCGCAGGGTTTTCTCGCCTTTCATATAGCCCGAGATCCGGAAGGCTTCCGGCATGTGGAAGATGTTCTGCTCGTTAAACGTCAGCCAGTACTTCACCCGGTCGCCGTAACAGTCGATCATCTTTTTGCCGTAGCGGATAAACGCGTCCATCACACGGCGATCGTTAA
The DNA here is from genome assembly GCF_009025585.1 of Enterobacter sp. 198. Classification (NCBI taxonomy): domain Bacteria; kingdom Pseudomonadati; phylum Pseudomonadota; class Gammaproteobacteria; order Enterobacterales; family Enterobacteriaceae; genus Enterobacter; species Enterobacter sp. 198. Next base: position 121,076 of record NZ_WCIM01000022.1, read on the forward strand.
AGCCGTTGTACTCCTGCGCCAGCGCCAGCGGCATATCGAAGTGGTAGAGGCAGATCATCGGCTCAATGCCGCGGGCAATTAAATCGTTAATAAAGCGGTCATAAAAGGCGATACCTTCGTCGTTGAAGTCACCGTCGCCCTGTGGACATACGCGGCTCCAGGCGATCTGAAAGCGGTAGCAGTTCATGCCCAGATCCTGCATCAGGTCGAAATCTTCCCGATAGCGGTGGTAGGAATCGGTCGCGACTTTCCAGTCAGAAACGTTCTCCCCGGCTTCGCGAATGTCATATACCGACATTCCCTTTCCTCCCTCATTCCAGGCCCCTTCCGTCTGCATACTGGATACGGAATTGCCCCATAAAAAATTGGCTGGCAGAAATTGATTCATGATCGCTCCCTATATGACTAGTCATTTAAAATTTCATGACTAGTCATATAGGCGAAGACGAAAAATCAATCAAAGAGGAGGATCGTTTTTTGTGAGCAAGGCGGGAAAAAAACCCGGTCAGCGAAGCGAGACCGGGGGAAGGACGGTTATTGTTGTGCGAGCTGATGACGGCGATATTCACCCTGCCGCTCCAGCATCCAGCCCGGGTACTCGCGCGGCAGCGCGCTGACGGCATCAAGCTGTTTAAGCTCGTCTTCGCTTAAACGGATCCCGGTGGCGGCAATGTTGTCGTCCAGCTGGTCGACACGTTTGGCACCAATAATGACGCTGGTTACGGCCTTCTGATGCAGCAACCACGCCAGCGCAATTTGCGCCACAGAGACACCCTTGCGCTCGGCCAGAGTGCGCATCACATCCACGCAATCGAAAGCACGCTCTTTATTCACCGGCGGGAAGTCAAATTCCAGGCGGCGACCGCCAGATTCACTCTGCCCGTCACGGCCATATTTTCCGCTAAGCAGACCACCTGCCAGTGGGCTCCAGACCATCAACCCGACGCCTTCACTCTGCATCATCGGTATCAGTTCACGCTCAAGATCGCGCCCGGCGATGGTGTAATACGCCTGCAGCGAAGCAAAACGCGCCAGTCCAAGGCGTTCGGAAATGCCCAGCGCTTTGGCAATCTGCCACGCCGCCCAGTTAGAGACGCCGATATAACGCACGTGCCCATGCTGCACCAGGTTATCCAGCGCGTAGAGCATCTCTTCGACAGGGGTTGCCGGGTCAAAACCGTGGATCTGATACAGATCGATATGATCGAGCTGCAGACGGCGCAGGCTCTCTTTGACGCTACTGATGATGTGATAGCGCGAACTGCCGCGGGAGTTCACCCCGGCCGTGCCCGTTTCGCCAAACACTTTGGTGGCAACCACCACATTTTCGCGCGGAATTTTCAGGTTTTTCAGCGCCTGGCCGGTGATCTCCTCCGAGCGCCCTTCCGAATACACATCCGCGGTATCGATGAAATTAATTCCGGCATCCAGTGCACGGCCCACCAGCTGCTCGGCTTCACTTTGCTGCAGCTGACCAATCTTGCCCCACATGCCGCCTTCTCCGCCGAAGGTCATGGTGCCAAGGCACAGTTCAGACACAAACAGACCGGTATTGCCCAGTTTTTGATAACGCATAAGATAATCCTCGCATGTCGTTCGATGGGTACCCGATAGTTATACCCGCCCCATAGCCATCGCGAATGTGGTGTTCCTGTCCGTTTCTTGCCCAATCCTCTGAATCTTATCCGCGCGGAGCCTCACCAAAGACCTTGTAATCCGGTAATTGCACCTGCTGATACGGCTCCCAGCCGCCGCCCAGCGCTTTGTAGAGCGCAACCAGATCGAGAGCGCTCTGCACCTGCGCCTGCGCGCGTTGCTGCTGCGCCTGCGCCAGCTGCCGCTGGGCATCCAGCACGTCAATAAAGCTGGCGATCCCCTGCCGGTAGCTGTCGCTTGCCAAATCGAACGCGTTTTGCAACGCATCGATGGTTTTAGCAAGGCCGGCTTCACGCTGCTGATCGGTGCGGTAGCTCACCAGCGCATTCTCTACGTCCCCGAGCGCGGTGAGCACCGTCTGGCGGTAGTCGAGCACTGCCGCGCCCTGCTGCGCACGCGCCACCTTCACGCTCGAGACCAGTCTTCCGCCCTGGAAAATCGGTATCGAGACCTGCGGGCCGAAGCTGTAGAAGTGGCTGCTCCAGTCCGTCAGCCAGTTGGTTTCGCTGTTTCGCAGACCAAACTGCCCGGAGAGGGTAAAGCTCGGGAACAGCTGCGCCACGGAAACGCCAATTTGCGCCGTGGCGGCGTGGAGGTTGGCTTCCGCCTCGCGCACGTCAGGACGACGACGGGCCAGCGTAGAGGGGATACCCGTTTGTACGATATCCGGCAGGGCGGGCATCGGCTGCGCCGACTGCAGCTCCGCATCCAGCGCCCCCGGCGGCTTGCCGAGTAAAATCGCGAGGCCATTCATTGCCTGCCGTGCCTGGGCCTGATACTGAGGAAGCTGCGCTTCGAGGTTCCCCAACTGGGCACGCGCGTTTTCAACGTCCATCTGCGGTGACAGCCCGCCCCGCTGGCGGCTTTCGGTGAGTTCCAGGGTTTGTTGCGCGCTCTTAATCTGGGTGTTCAGCGTGGCAATGATGCTCTGCGCACCCCGCAGCTGCAGCCATGCGCGCGCCACTTCCGCCTCCAGCGACACCAGCGCGTCGTTACGCTGCTCTATCGCCGCTTTCTGCTGCGCTTCGGCAGCCTCTACCTGTCGGCGCACCTTGCCCCACAGGTCGATTTCCCACTGTGCGTCGAAACTCCCCTGGTAAAGATTGATCGGCTGCGTCAGCGGTCCTAGCGCGCCCCTGAGTTCAGGATCCACGTTATCAAGCTGGTCGTACACGCCGTGGGATTTCAGCTCTCCCTCCAGCCCAAGCTGCTGGCGCGTGGCCTGCAGATTACCGTTTACGGAAGGGTAAAACGCCCCACCCGCCTGGTTAATCTGTTCGCGCGCCCCGGCAATACGCAATACCGTCTGCTGCAGGGATAAATTTCCCGCGATCGCGCGTTCAATCAGGCTGTCCAGCTGCGATGAACCGAAGGTTTTCCACCAGCGTGGGTTGGTTGCCGTCGAGGCCGTTTTTGACTTCACGCCGCTGTCACCCGGATCGTTCCAGTGTGTCGGGGTCTGCGACGCCGGCGGCTGGTAATCCGGCCCCACGGCACAGCCTGCCAGCAGCATGATCATCAGGGGGGTTAAACGTCTGTGTATCATCAATGTGCTCCTGCACTCCCCTCGCTCTTAACCGGCGAGAGCAACAAACAAAACGGAATCAGTAACATGGCTACCACACTCAGAATGGTGAACACGTCGATATACGCCAGGAAGCGCGACTGCTCGATCATGGTCTGGTACATGCGCCCGGTGGCGATACCGGTAGGGTCCCCGACCTGAGTGGTGAAGTTCTGGATTGCCTGTGCGCTTTCGCGTATCGCCAGCTGGAACTGTTCATTAAACGGTGACGCGTGATAGGCCAGATGCGCGCTGTGCGCCTGGGAACGTTCGGTAATGGCCGCCGTAGAAAGCGAGATGCCAATTGAGCCCGCCACGTTGCGGAACATGGTAAACAGCGCCGCCGCATCGGCGTTCAGCCGCCTCGGTATCGAAATAAAAGCAATGGTGGTGAGAGGCACAAACAGGAACCCAAGCCCTATCGACTGGGCGCTGCGGAACAACACCAGCGTTTCGAAATCGATATCCGGGGTCAGCGTACATGACCAGAAGAACGACACCGCCAGGCAGGTAAAACCGAAAGCGATAATCCAGCGCGTCTGCACCACCGGCATCAGCTTCAGCACCAGCGGGATAGTCAATACGATCAACACGGCGCCCGGCGAAAGCACCAGCCCGGACCAGGTGGCGGTGTAGCCCAGATCCTGCTGTGCAAGCTGCGGAATCACCACCGAACTGCCGTACAGAATCATCGCCATGCCCGCCATCAACAGGCTGGAGATGGCGAAGTTGCGATCTTTCATGCAGTGCAGATCTACCACCGGTTTTTTGGCATACACCAGCCAGTAAATCGCTCCAATAATGCCGATGAGCGTCAGCACGGCGAAGGTGCGAATAAAGTTCGAATAAAACCAGTCCTCATCTTCTCCCCGGTCGAGCATCACCTGCAGGCAGCCCAGCCCCAGCGCGATCAGGCCAATCCCCGTCCAGTCGATAGACAGCTTCTCTTTCGATTTGCTTTCCCATGGCGGGTCTTCCAGCAGCTGGTAGATCGCCAGCACCGTTACAATCCCCACCGGAATGTTGATGAAGAAAACCCAGCGCCAGGAGTAGTTATCGGTGATCCAGCCGCCCAGCGTCGGGCCAAGTACCGGCGCAACGATAATGGCGATTGACGACAGGCCAAACGCTTTACCTCGGTCCTCGGGTTTAAAGTAGTCGAGCAGCACCGACTGCTGCGTGGGCTGCAGCCCCCCGCCGAAAAAGCCCTGCATTACGCGAAAGAGAATGATTTGCCACAGCTCGGTGGCGATCCCGCACAGGAACGAACAGACGGTGAACATCACGATGCAGATGAGGAAGAACTGCTTGCGGCCAAAAACCCGGCTCAGGAAAGCCGATATCGGCAGCACTATGCCGTTTGCCACCAGGTAGCTGGTCAATACCCAGGTGGATTCGTCGTAGCTGGACGAGAGCGACCCGGCCACATGCGGGAGTGCCACGTTAACGATAGTGGTGTCGAGGATCTCCATAAACACCGCCAGCGTGACCACAATCGCCACCGCCCACGGATTACTGGCGGGTCGCCAGTTGTCGTGGCTGTGATCCGTCATTCCACTGTCACCTTCGGTGCAACCGACAGCCCAAGCGGCAGCGGTTTGTTGGGATCCAGCCCTTTATCAATCACGATCTTCACCGGCACGCGCTGAACGATTTTGACAAAGTTACCGGTAGCGTTTTCCGACGGGAAGGCGGAGAAGCGCGAGCCGCTGCCCTGTTGAATACTGTCAACATGGCCTTCGAGCGCCATATCCGGCCAGGCATCTACGGACACCTCGACCTTATCGCCCGGCTTCATGCGTTCGAGCTGCGACTCTTTAAAGTTCGCCACCACCCATACATTCGGCGAGACCAGTGAAAACAGCGCGGTACCCGCCTGCACCAGGGTGCCGGGCTGGACGTTGCGTTTAGTGACAAAACCGTCAAACGGGGCGCGGACTTCGGTGTAAGAGAGGTTCAGCGTCGCGGTTTCCAGCTGCGCTTTGGCCTGATCGACCTGGCGCTGACGCGCTTCCACATTGGTTTCCTGCTGGCGGATCTGCAGCTGTACCTGCTCCGCCACTTCAAGCTGCGCCTGCGCACTTGCCAGGCCCGCCTGGGCACTGCGCAGCTGGGCATTGGCGGTATCAATACTTTGCTGGGTGGTCGCTCGCGGATCAACGCCTCGCTGGCGGCGATACTCCGCCTGCGCATTGGCCAGATCGGCCTGCGCTTTAATCACCTGCGCTTTGGCTTCATCACGCTGAGCGGGATACTGGACTTTTGACAGCGCCAGCTGCGCCTGAGCCTGATGCAGCTGGGCTATCGCCAGCCCAAGCTGGGCCTGCGCCTGATCGCGCTGGGCGGTGGTATCACGCGGATCGATAACCACCAGCAGGTCGCCCTTTTTCACCCGCTGGTTATCGCGCACGCGCAGCTCGGTGACATAGCCTGCCGTTTTCGGGGCAATCGTCACCACATCACCGTCGGTAAAGGCGTCGTCAGTGGTCTCTTCGTTACGGGTTAAAAACCACCAGACCAGCGCCACGATAACCATCACCACCACGACAATGCCAAGGATGATTAACGGTTTTTTGCCCGGGCGCTTACGCTGTTTAGTGTTGTTTTCCTGCTCGTCAGCAGGCAGGTTTTGATCTTCAGCCATAGGTCAGCAACAGTCCTGTCAGTGAGCGGCATCACACTATGCCGTTCACTAAAGCTAGGACGTTGCTATACGTTTGCCAGGAAAAACTGACAAATTGCGCACTATATGAGAAGGAAAATTCCGAAACCGATCGCCGCGGCCCAAATCAGCATCGGGATCGACCAGACATGGAAACGCCACCAGATACGACGATCGTTAGCCATACGCAGGGCAATCAGGTTAGCAAGCGAACCGGGCAGCAGCCCAAACCCGCCGATATTCACCGCCCACGCCAGCAGCGTGTCAGGGGGAACGTAGTTGAGGAGTAAAATGGTGGAAGGCACGTTGCTGATGAACTGTGACAGACCAATCGCCGTGAGCCACAATCCCGGCTGCGACAGGCCACTGACGCTGTGCAAAACGTGTTGCAGTACCGGAAGCTGGATAAGCAGATGCACATCAATAAACATCACCATAAAGACCAGCAATAACGTCCAGTCCACGCTGACCAGCACGCGCCGCGCCAGGAATAAAAAACCGGCGGCGACGAGCAGTACGCCCGCCAGTTCATACTTCAGTTCCAGCGCGAACAGGAAAACGATGTACAGCGCCAGACAACTCCACACCAGACGCGGCTGCCACTGCGGGCCCGTGGTACCGCTGTGGTACTGCAGTTTTTTGACCGGGAACGCGAACCAGCAGACCGCCAGCAGCGACACCATCATCATCAGCGCCAGCGGAGCCATCTGCCAGGTAAAAGCGGCAAACGACAGCCCGGAGCGTCCCCACAGGAGAATATTTTGTGGGTTGCCGATAGGGGTCAGAAGCGAACCGGCGTTAACGGCCAGTGCCTCGAAGATGATCAGCCGGCTAACCGGGATCTCGCAGAGCTTACGCAACGTGAGCGTGAGTGGCACGATGATAAACAGCGCCACGTCGTTGGTCAGAAACGTCGACAGCACCGCAGCAGAGAACACCATAAACAGCGCCAGGCGGCGTTCAGTGGCAAAGCGGCGCACCATTTTACGTCCCAGGACGTCAAAATAGCCACTCAACTCTACCCCTTTGGTGAGCATCATCAGGCCACTGAGGGTAATGATGGTGCGCCAGTCAATCACCGCAGGCCAGGTGTGTGGCGCAAACGGCACAAAGATGCTCAGTACAGCGCCAATGATGAATAAGAGATGGAAGAAACGATCGCGTGCCAGGGCCTGCAGTCCGGGGATGTTCATTCAGCGGAGGGACCATATTTAAGGGTAAATTCGCGAAACTTAACCAGCGTCTCTTCGCTGACGTGGTGTTCCATTCCTTCCGCGTCCCGGCGGGCAATTTCCGGGCTTACGCCCAGCACCAGTAAGAAGTTTTCGACGAGCTGGTGGCGCTCGCGACTCTCCTGGGCGAGTTTCTCCCCTTCCGGCGTCAGAAAGACGCCGCGCCAGGGGATCATTTCAATCAGGCCCACGGAGGCCAGACGTTTTAACATTTTTGCCACTGTTGGTTGGGAAACGCCCAGCCGTGCAGCCATATCCACCTGGCGCGCCTCCCCGACCTCGCGAATCAAATCGGAAATCAGTTCAACATAGTCATCAATCAGCTCACGACGGTGCGCTTCACGTACCTGGCGAAAACCTTCGACATGTTCTTCAACATTCACCAGTTGCGTCGTTTTTCTGATTGTTGGCTTACCTGCGCGACGGTTCATTGTACTTCCTCAGTGGGGTGACGCTTCCAGCGCCCGGTATCGAGAGCGCACATTGTAAACCATCCCTCTACAAGCACAAAAAATTAACGAAATAGCCATAGCTATACAATATAGCCTGTGCTATATCTGTATGTAATGCAGTCACCCTTCACGGATCGAAGGGATCAAAAATCAGGAGGTCTCATGAACGAATTCAAGAGGTGTATGAACGTGTTTACCCACTCTCCCTTTAAAGTACGCCTGATGCTGTTGAACATGCTGTGCGATATGTTTAACAACAACCCCCCGCATCAGGACGACAAACCTTCCCACTAAGCGGCGTTGCGGTACGCCGCTTCATTTTTCCGTCACAAACTCTCTGTACACTGGCTTTCAGCCGCCCTATTCCCGATCTTTTTTACGGATTTGCAATCCCCTTCGCAAAACATCTGCTTAGCAACTGTTGCTATTATTTAGCGCTCGCACTATCTTCTTGCAGCCCTGCACAATTTGCGGCTCGCTGAAGCGGACCCTCATTCCCTCTCCACGCACTGTCAGGCAGGTTATGACCCTTGACGCCAGGGTGAGCACATGGCGTTTTTATCCATGATAGTGACCTATGAATTTAACCCTGATAGACACCGTTGTTACCCGTAGCCGGGCCTTAAGCCCGTGGACGGGATTTTACTTTTTGCAGTCATTACTGATTAACTTTGCGCTTGGCTATCCCTTTAGCCTGCTCTATGCCGTGGCCTTTACCTGCATATTGCATGTGCTGTGGCGAACGGCTCCGCGCGCGCAAAAAACGTTAGTCGGAATCTGTTCTCTGGTCGCTGCACTCTATTTCCCGTTTGGTCAGGCTTACGGCTCGCCGAACTTTAATACCCTGCTGGCGCTGCACTCGACCAATATGGAAGAGTCGACAGAGATCCTGACGATCTTCCCCTGGTACAGCTACGTGGTCGGCCTCTTTATCTTTGCCCTTGGCGTGATAGCGGTTCGCCGTAAAGCGGAAGAGAAAAAAACGTGGGGAAAAATTGAGCACCTGTGCCTGGCGTTCAGCGTGGTGGCATTCTTTGTCGCACCAGTACAAAACCTGGCCTGGGGTGGGGTTTTCAAGCTGAAGGATACCGGCTATCCGGTGTTCCGTTTTGTGAAAGACGTCGTCGTTAATAATAAAGAGGTGCTCGACGAACAGGCACGTATGGCTGAGCTTTCAAATATGAAAGACACCTGGAACGTGCTGGCCGTGAAGCCCAAATATCACACCTATGTGGTGGTGATTGGTGAAAGTGCACGTCGCGACGCCATGGGAGCCTTTGGCGGACACTGGGACAACACGCCGTTCGCCAGTTCGGTCAAAGGCACCCTGTTTACCGATTATGTTGCGGCCAGCGGCTCAACGCAGAAATCTCTCGGCCTGACGCTGAACCGGGTGGTCGATGACAAACCCCAGTTTCAGGATAACTTTGTTACCCTGGCGAACCGCGCAGGTTTCCAGACCTGGTGGTTCTCTAATCAGGGGCAAATTGGCGAATACGATACGGCCATTGCCAGTATCGCCAGACGCGCCGACGAAGTGCAGTTCCTGAAGAACGGTGATTTTGAAGCGGACAAGAATACGAAAGATGAAGCGTTGCTGAAAATGACGGCGCAGGTCTTTGCCTCTCCGCGTACCCAGCCGCAGCTGATTGTTCTGCACCTGATGGGGTCTCACCCGCAGGCCTGCGATCGGACCGGCGGTAAATACGCAGAGTTTGTGCAGTCCAAGGAGACCTCATGCTATCTCTACACCATGACGCAAACCGACGACCTGCTGAGCAAACTGTACGATCAGTTACGCAATACGGGTGACAGTTTCTCGATGGTCTACTTCTCGGATCACGGGCTGGCGTTTAAAGAGCGCGGAAAAGAGGTGCAGTATCTGGCGCACGACGACAAGTTCCAGCAGAACTTCCAGGTACCGTTTATGGTTGTGTCGAGTGATGATAAAACGCATCGCATTATTAAAGCGCGGCGTTCGGCCAATGATTTCCTGACCTTCTTCTCGCAGTGGACGGGGATTTCGGCACAGCAGATAAAAAATGCGTACCCGTTTGTCTCTAACAAGAAGGCTCCCCCAGTTTACATTACCAACTTCAAGTTACAGAAAGTTGACTATAACCATCTGGGAACCGATATCTTCGATATTAAGAGTAAATAATACGGGCAATCTGCTACCCTCTCCTGCAAGGCGAGGGATTAACGTAAAAAAAAATCCGCCACATTGGGCGGATTTTTTACTGGCTCACCGAAGTGATTAGAAGCGGTAACCTACGCCCGCGATCCAGGTGCCAACGTCAACGTTGCGGATACGGCTCTGCTCATAAGAGAAGTCCAGAGCGACGTCCTGGATTGGGTTGAACTGCAGACCCGCGCCATAGGAGAAGCCGTAGTCGCTGTTGCTTGCAGTGCGGTTCAGACCCTGGTTTTCGGTCTGCTGGAATTTACCGTAGCCAACACCTACAACACCGTAGATGCTTGCCCAGTCGTTCAGACGGTAAGCTGGACCAGCGGTGATGCCGTAGTACTGGCCTTTGTTGTATGCGCCGTTTTCAGAACGATCTTTCTCGGTGTAGGTGAAAGAACCGATCACGCCCAGTGGGTTGTTATCCTGCTCGTAACGATACTTCAGGTTGAAACCGTTAGCTTTGTTCATCACGCCCTGCATATCGCTCTGAGCGTAACCACCAGTTACAGTAGAAGTAGCAGCTACAGCGGTACCTGCGGAAACAGCCAGTACAGCGGCCAGTGCTGAAAGACATGCAATTTTTTTCATAACCACCTCAAATGTGCTTCAAGTAAGTCCGTAAGTTTTAAATATATCAAAAAAATTTGCGAAACTCTTTGTGATTCGTGATGTCTAACTGAACCTTTCCTGTAACAGAACGTTTCCAGCGTCAGCTATCTCATTCAAATCACATACAATTTTCGCTATAAAACGCTCATACTGCGCGCCTGCGCCGTTACATTCATCCAGATTATTCCTAATCTGACAGGCGATAAATCCACCAGCGCTTAACCATTTTACGGAATTTACACGTTTTTTTTTCAACGGTCTCTCAACCGTTGCAGCTTATTTCCTTTACACTGCAACCTTTACTTCATTTGACATAAGTTGACAGGAGAAAGGATGCCTGGGTTATCCCGCTCGTCGTCGGTCTGGTTGCCGGTTGTCGTCATACTCATCGCCATGTTGTCCATTCAAAGCGGTGCCTCGCTGGCCAAATCCCTCTTTCCGCTGGTCGGTGCGCCTGGGGTCACGGCCCTGCGTATTGCCCTCGGAACCGCGATCCTGGTGGTGATTTTCAAACCCTGGCGTTTACGCTTTAAAAAAGAACAACGCTTACCGCTGCTTTTTTACGGGCTGTCCCTGGGAGCGATGAACTACATGTTCTATCTCTCCATCCAGACAATTCCGTTGGGGATTGCCGTGGCACTGGAGTTTACTGGCCCGCTGGCGGTAGCGCTTTTCTCGTCCCGTCGTCCCGTTGACTTTATCTGGGTAATTCTAGCCGTTCTTGGCCTGTGGTTCCTGCTGCCGCTGGGCCAGAGCGTCTCAGAGATCGATCTTACGGGCGCGGCGCTGGCTTTGGGGGCGGGTGCCTGCTGGGCTATCTATATATTGACCGGACAGCGCGCCGGGGAAGAGCATGGCCCGGCGACGGTGGCAATCGGTTCATTGATTGCCGCTATCATCTTTGTGCCGGTGGGTATGGCTCAGGCCACCGAGTCCATCTGGCAATGGTCAGTCATGCCCATCGGGCTGGCGGTCGCCATTCTTTCCACAGCACTCCCCTACTCTTTAGAGATGATAGCCCTTACGCGCCTGCCGACGCGCATTTTCGGCACGCTGATGAGCATGGAGCCCGCGCTCGCCGCCCTGTCAGGGATGGTTTTCCTCGGGGAAACCCTGACCTTCACCCAGACGCTGGCCCTGTGTTCGATTATCGCCGCCTCAATGGGCTCAACGCTGACGATGCGCCCGGAACCTAAAGTTGAGAAAATTGACCTCAATTAGCGCTCTATATTCTGCGTGGCTTTATAGCCATGCAGAATAAAGGCCAGTTTCCCGTTTAAAATATTTTTTTACATACTTTGCACTCTTCGTGAAATATTTCCCCGCTGTCGATAACGTTTTCCTGAATTAGGATTGATCTGCATCAATTTTAAATAATCCCTTTAATTTCATACCATTGAAAACACAACGTCCTTCTCGCTATTAAACTGATAGGCAGAGCCTCCCCGCAGGGAAAAAATCCGGTGCTATACTTAATCCCGCAATTACCTGGGACACAAACATCAAGAGGATATGAGATTATGAGTACCGCTAAACTGGTGAAAACGAAAGCGTCTAATCTGCTTTATACCCGTAACGATGTATCGGATAGCGACAAAAAAGCGACCATTGAGTTGCTGAATCGCCAGGTGATCCAGTTCATCGATCTTTCGCTGATCACCAAACAGGCCCACTGGAATATGCGCGGTGCAAACTTTATTGCCGTTCATGAAATGCTGGATGGCTTCCGCACAGCACTGGTTACCCACCTCGATACCATGGCCGAACGTGCCGTACAGTTAGGCGGTGTGGCACTGGGTACCACGCAGGTGATTAACAGCAAGACGCCACTGAAAAGTTATCCGCTGGATATCCATACCGTTCAGGATCACCTGAAAGAGCTGGCAGACCGCTACGCGATAGTGGCTAATGATGTGCGTAAAGCTATCGGCGAAGCGAAAGACGAAGATACAGCCGATATCTTCACCGCCGCTTCCCGCGACCTGGACCAGTTCCTGTGGTTCATTGAGTCCAACATCGAATAATTCATAAGAATTTCCTATACAACCCTCGCCCTCCGGTGAGGGTTTTGCACATCTATGGTGCACGTTTTTGGCCTGAGACGCTGCAAAAGTGAAAAAATTGTAATAATCACCTCACACAACCGTTAACGGAAGATTGTTTTTTCGTCAGAATTTACGCTAAATAACGCTTCGTCTGTTGAGCCAAATGACGCGCACCAAAACGGTGCTCCACTTTGGTGCAATAAAAGTTCATTGCCCCGTTTTCTGTGCAATGCATGACATCATCCCCTTTGTAAAACAACAGCTTGTAAAGTTGGCACGATTTTTTCATTGTGCCACTCGTTCTCGCAGGGGATCGCCCCGTGGATATAAAAGGAAATGCTATGAAGTCTGTATTAAAAGTTTCACTGGCTGCACTTACCCTGGCTTTTGCGGTCTCTTCCCAGGCTGCCGACAAACTGGTTGTGGCGACCGACACGGCGTTCGTTCCGTTTGAATTCAAACAGGGTGATAAGTACGTTGGCTTTGATGTTGATCTGTGGGCTGCTATCGCAAAAGAACTCAAACTGGATTACACCCTGAAGCCAATGGACTTCAGCGGCATCATCCCGGCACTGCAAACGAAAAACGTTGATCTGGCCCTGGCCGGTATCACCATTACTGAAGAACGTAAAAAAGCGATCGACTTCTCTGACGGCTACTACAAAAGCGGCCTGCTGGTGATGGTGAAAGCCGATAATAACGACGTAAAAAGCGTGAAAGACCTCGACGGTAAAGTCGTCGCGGTGAAAGGCGGTACCGGTTCTGTTGATTACGCGAAAGCAAACATCAAAACCAAAGACCTGCGTCAGTTCCCGAACATCGATAACGCCTACATGGAGCTGGGTACCAACCGTGCTGACGCGGTGCTGCACGATACCCCTAACATCCTGTACTTCATCAAAACGGCGGGCAACGGCAAGTTCAAAGCCGTCGGTGATTCTCTGGAAGCTCAGCAGTACGGTATTGCGTTCCCGAAAGGCAGCGACGACCTGCGTACGAAAGTTAACGGCGCGCTGAAAACCCTGAAAGAGAACGGCACCTACAACGAAATCTATAAAAAATGGTTCGGTACCGAGCCTAAATAATAATTCTTAAAAATGACGTTCACTCGGGGGCGACCTTTCGCCCCTGCTATTTTAGAAACACGGTAACAGTAACAGGAAACTATCATGCAGTTTGACTGGAGCGCCATCTGGCCTGCCATTCCTATCTTGCTTGAAGGCGCTAAAATGACCCTGTGGATTTCGGTCCTCGGTCTGGTTGGTGGGTTGATTATCGGTCTTGTCGCCGGTTTCGCCCGCACCTACGGCGGCTGGATTGCAAACCACATCGCACTGGTTTTCATCGAAGTGATCCGCGGCACCCCAATTGTCGTTCAGGTCATGTTCATCTACTTCGCCCTGCCAATGGCTTTCACCGACCTGCGCATTGACCCGTTCAGCGCCGCTGTCGTGACCATTATGATCAACTCAGGTGCCTATATCGCGGAAATTACCCGTGGTGCGGTCCTGTCGATTCATAAAGGTTTCAGTGAAGCGGGTCTGGCGTTAGGCCTTTCTCGTCGCGAAACGATCCGCCACGTCATTCTGCCGTTGGCCCTGCGCCGCATGCTGCCACCGCTCGGGAACCAGTGGATCATCAGTATTAAGGATACGTCGCTGTTCATCGTTATCGGCGTTGCTGAGCTGACCCGTCAGGGCCAGGAGATCATTGCGGGCAACTTCCGTGCGCTGGAAATCTGGAGTGCGGTAGCCGTTGTCTACCTGATCATCACTCTGGTTCTGAGTTTCGTTCTGCGTCGTCTTGAAAGAAGGATGAAAATCCTGTGATTGAATTTAAAAACGTTTCCAAGCACTTTGGCCCAACCCAGGTGCTGCACAATATCGATCTGAACATCAAACAGGGTGAAGTGGTGGTCATTATCGGGCCATCCGGTTCCGGTAAATCGACCCTGCTGCGCTGCATCAACAAGCTGGAAGAGATCACCAGCGGCGATCTGATTGTCGATGGCCTGAAGGTGAATGACCCGAAAGTCGACGACCGTCTGATTCGTCAGGAAGCCGGTATGGTGTTCCAGCAGTTCTACCTGTTCCCGCACCTGACGGCGCTGGAAAACGTAATGTTTGGTCCACTGCGCGTACGTGGCGCCAGCAAAGCGGCGGCGGAAACGCTGGCTAAAGATCTGCTGGCTAAAGTCGGCCTCGCGGAACGTGCTCATCACTACCCATCTGAGTTGTCCGGTGGACAGCAGCAGCGTGTGGCTATCGCCCGCGCACTGGCGGTAAAACCGAAGATGATGCTGTTCGATGAGCCAACCTCGGCGCTTGACCCGGAACTGCGTCACGAAGTGCTGAAAGTCATGCAGGATCTGGCTGAAGAAGGGATGACGATGGTTATCGTGACCCACGAAATCGGCTTTGCTGAGAAAGTGGCTTCCCGCCTGATCTTTATTGATAAGGGCCGTATCGCTGAAGACGGTAACCCACAAGCACTGATCGCCAATCCACCGAGCCAGCGTCTGCAGGAGTTCCTGCAGCACGTCTCCTGATAGCGCTTCAGCTACGCCATTCTGAGCCGGGCATGCCCGGCTTTTTTACGCCAGATTGTTCCCAAAAATCCTCCCGCGCGCCTCGCCCTCTATACTTATCTTTTTGTTCATTATTTTCACCGGAGGATGCCGTGCCGTGGATCTTGCTGTTGCTTAGCCTGTTTTGTGCGCCATCGTTCGCCGTTTCCATCCCCGGCGTCACCACCGGCACGACCGCCACACAGCAAACGACACCGCCCCCAGAGCCGGATGTTGAACAGAAAAAAGCCGCCTACAGTGCCCTTGCCGATGTGCTTGAAAACGATACTTCCCGGCAGGAGTTAATCGGACAGTTGCGAAAAGTCGCCGCCACGCCGCCGCAGGAGCCGGTGCCGACAATTACCCCTCCGCAAGTGGAAGAACAAAAAACGGTGCTGGAAAATGTCACCGACGTGAGCCGTCACTATGGAAGCGAGCTCTCCTCGCGCTTTGCCCAGCTCTATCGCAACCTGATTGGTTCGCCCAATAAACCGTTTAATCCCCATACGTTTACGACAGCCGCCACGCAGTTTTTGATGCTGGCGGGCGCTGTATTTCTGTTTTACTGGCTGGTACGCCTGTGCGCATGGCCGCTCTACCGTAAGATGGGGCAATGGGGGCGCAAGAAGAACCAGCAGAAAAGCAGCTGGTTACACCTGCCGCTGATGATAGCGTCGGCGTTTATCATCGATTTACTGCTGCTGGCGCTGACGCTGTTTATGGGCCAGGTCCTGGCCGACAGGCTTAACGCCGGCAATAAAACCATCGCTTTCCAGCAGGCGCTCTTCCTTAACGCCTTTGCGCTGATTGAGTTCTTTAAGGCGCTGCTGCGTTTGATATTTTGTCCGCACGTACCGGATCTTCGTCCCTTCTCAATTCGGGATGAGAGTGCCAGATACTGGGCGCTGCGCCTCAGCGTGCTCAGTGGATTGATTGGTTACGGTCTGCTGGTTGCCGTGCCGATCATCTCCAACCAGGTCAACGTGCAGTTTGGCGCCCTGGCGAATGTGCTGATTATGATCTGCATTACCGTCTGGGCGTTGTACCTTATCTTCCATAACAAAAAGACCATTACCCAAAGCTTGCTGCATCTGGCCGATCGTTCCCTGTCGTTTTTCAGTCTCTTTATCCGCGCCTTCGCGCTGGTGTGGCACTGGCTGGCGAGCGCCTACTTTATCGTGTTGTGCTTCTTCTCGCTGTTCGACCCGGGTAACAGCCTGAAATTTATGATGGGGGCGACGTTCAAGAGCCTGGCCATCATTGGCATTGCGGCATTTGTCTCTGGCCTGCTGTCGCGCTGGCTATCGAAAACCTTCACCCTCTCGCCACAGGTGCAGCGCAGTTATCCGGAACTGCAAAAAAGGGTCAACGGCTGGATCTCGGTATCACTGAAAGTGGCGCGCATTCTCACCGTCTGCGTGGCGATTATGCTGTTGCTTAACGCATGGGGATTGTTTGACTTCTGGAACTGGCTGCACAACGGCGCGGGCGAAAAGACCGTCGATATTTTAATTCGCATCGCGCTGATCCTCTTCTTCTCTGCGGTTGGCTGGACGTTGCTGGCGAGCCTTATCGAGAACCGTCTGGTCTCCGACATTCACGGCCGCCCCCTGCCCAGCGCCCGTGCCCGCACCCTGCTGACGCTGTTTCGCAATGCGCTGGCGGTTATTATCAGCACCATTACCATCATGATTGTGCTCTCGGAAATCGGCGTGAACATCGCGCCGCTGCTGGCAGGTGCTGGCGCGCTGGGGCTGGCTATCTCCTTTGGTTCACAAACCCTGGTGAAGGATATAATCACCGGCGTCTTTATCCAGTTTGAGAACGGGATGAACACCGGGGATCTGGTCACGATTGGGCCGTTAACCGGCACGGTAGAGCGCATGTCCATTCGTTCCGTCGGCGTGCGCCAGGACACCGGGGCGTACCACATAATTCCATGGTCATCGATAACCACCTTCGCTAACTTTGTCCGAGGCATTGGCTCGGTTGTGGCCAACTACGACGTTGACCGTCATGAAGATGCAGATAAAGCGAAACAGGCGCTACGGGACGCCGTGGAAGAGATGATGGCGATGGAGGATATTCGCGGGCTGGTGATTGGAGAGCCGTCGTTTGCCGGTATTGTCGGCCTGACGAACACGGCATTTACCCTGCGCGTGTCGTTCACCACGCAGCCACTGAAGCAGTGGACGGTGCGCTTTGCGCTCGACAGTATGGTGAAAAAACACTTTGACCTGGCCGCGGTGCGGATGCCGGTGCAGACCTATCAGGTATTACCCTCACCGGCGTCCCCCACACCGCCACAGGAGCCCACCTTATAGCGTGGGGACCGGGTAACGGCGTCGCCTTACCCGGCCTGCCTGTGGGTTATTTACTGCGCTTGTTAGCGTCCATAAATGACCAGGCGATAAAGCGGCTCTGCTTCTGGCCTTGCGCCATCTCTTTTTTCACCACGTTAACGGCACCCACATCGGTCAGTGCACGGTAGAGGGGTGGCAGGTTATCCCCACGGGATACCAGCGTCGTGAACCATTTAACCTGACGGCCAAATACTTTACTTTCCTCAATCATTCGCAGGATGAATGCCACTTCTCCCCCCTCGCACCACAGTTCCTGTTGCTGCCCCCCAAAGTTCAGCGCGGCATCTTCCGCCTGACCGAGATTGCGGCGTTTGCGCTCACTGCCCGCACGGGCGGTGGCCGCGGAGTCATGGAACGGTGGGTTACACAGGGTGGCATCGTAGCTTTCGTTCTTGTGGATAATCCCGTTGAAGATCGATGCGGCATCTTTCTGCCGACGCAAGCGGACAGACCGGCTTAACCCAGGGTTGGCGTTGATAATCGCCTGTGCGCTGGAAAACGCCTCATTACCGATTTCACTGCCGGTAAAGCGCCAGTGATATTCATAAACGCCAATCAACGGATAAATCAGGTTCGCCCCGGTACCGATATCAAGCACGGATGCTTGCTCAGGGATGACACCGTTGCGATCGTCAGCGAGAAGATCGGCAAGATGGTGGAGATAATCGGCCCGCCCCGGCACGGGTGGGCAGAGAAAGCCTTCCGGAATATCCCAGTGCGCCACACCGTAATAGTGTGCCAGCAGGGCTTTATTGAGCATTTTAACCGCCTGCGGATCGGCAAAGTTGACCGAAGGTTCACCGGCAGGTGTCTGCACAATGTAGTCCTGCAGCGAAGGACAGCTCTGACACAACGCATTCATGTCATAGCGGTTACGATGGCGATTTCGTGGGTGCAATCCCGGCTTTTGGGAAGTCATGGCTTTCTCCTTTAAACAGCGGCGTAAGATACCCTTTGCAGGCTCAACGGTAAATATTTCTCTGCGACGCTCAAAAACCCGTCATAAATCAAACACCTTTATGTCTATGATCTGTCAGTAAAACGTCAATTTTATCGTTCAAAAAATAAGCAGATCATCATCAAATTTTTGCGCTAAATCACACTCGCCAGGCTTCTAAACTTAAAGGGAATCACCTGTTGTTTCCTCATGAGGATGTGATTATGAAAAAATACCTGACCCTTGTTGTTCTCGCGGGTGCACTGGCTACCGCGTCATTCTCTGCCATGGCGGTACAGTCATTGACCGACAATACAGATACCAGCCAGCTTAAGCCTGCGGGCACCGTCTCGGTAAGCCGTGCAAGTAACCTTGACGATCTCCAGAATAAACTCGCCGAAAAAGCCCGCCAGGAAGGGGCTAAAGGTTTCGTGGTTAACGCCGCGGGCGGGGATAACCATATGTATGGCACGGCGACCATTTATAAATAAGGTCTCTTTCTATAAACAAACTGCATCTGCCTGACAGATGCAGTTCCTCTCTGCCTTGACTGCACGTTTTTTCACCCCATAGTAAAAACAGGGCTTAACAGATCCCAGGAGTAAACCATGGCTTCAGGTTGGGCGAATGATGACGCCGTTAACGAACAAATCAACAGTACAATTGAAGATGCGGTAGCGCGCGCTCGCGGTGAAATTCCGCGCGGTGAAAGTCTCTATGAATGTGAAGAGTGTGGAGAAGTGATCCCAGAAGCGCGGCGCAAAGCCATACCGGGCGTACGGTTATGCATCGCCTGTCAGCAGGAGAAAGATTCGAAAAATAGCGCGCACTCAGGATATAATCGCAGAGGATCGAAAGACAGCCAGCTACGTTGACTTTCCTTTACCGAAGTTAACGGCGCAAGCGGTTACCTTTACGCTCACGGTTTTTTGCGAACCGCGTAGCAAAATGTGCCCTTCTCGTCGCGTCTGTAAAGCGCAGCTACAAGAAGTGTAAAGTCGTCCTCTGAATTTATTAATATTCAATAAGTTATTTGTCATTCAATTTTTTTGAGCAACCACGTCAATTCTCTTCGATTTTCTCTCGCATAAAAAAACGTGATACTTATCACATCGACGGAACATCGTCCCCTTAACAGAATCACCTGCGAGAGATTAATTATGAAAACCATCAAATATGCTGTTGCTGCTGTTGCCCTGTCCGCTCTGTCTTTCGGCGCTTTTGCTGCAGAACCTGTGTCTCCATCTCAGGCGCAGAGCATGAACAAACTCGGTGTGGTAAGTGCTGAAGGCGCGACCACTCTGGACGGTCTGGAAGCGAAACTGGCTGAGAAAGCTGCTGCTGCCGGTGCAAGCGGATACACCATCACCTCCGCGAACACCAATAACAAACTGAGCGGTACTGCGGTTATCTATAAGTAATTGACTGAATGCTCCACCCTCGCCATACCCTCTGGTGAGCTGCTCCAACCCTCATTGACCCTGTTGTTGTTACCCTTGCTTGCCCGTCCGCCACTGGACGGGCTTTTTTTTGGGCTTAAAACGTCTTCCCGACGCGTTCCATCCCTGCCTCCACGGATTCAACTTCACCGGTCGCCAGCAGGCAACAGGCCATCTGCAATTTGATCGCGTGCGGTACCGGAACCTTTCCGGCCAGGCACTGCTCAATCCAGTGGGCGGTGGTATGCGGATCTTTTGCGTCAGGCAGGATCGCGTCGGAACGCTCTTCCCCTCGCTCGAGAATGGCGCGCGTGCCAGCGAAATCAATCAGCATCATCTGTGGGCAGCGCTGCGGGTTAGCATACACCTCGCCTTCCGTGCCGTGCATCAACAAGGCCCTGCCGCCTATGTCTTCAAAGAATTTCCCCACGCGCGTCACGTACTCCGGGTGAGAGACGCTGGAAAGACGCAGCGCCGCGTCTTCGCCAAACGGCGTAGCCAGTTTCGCCAGCGTATGCGCGCTGTTACGCACGCCCATGCGCCAGCGCATATCAAGCTGCTTCTCCAGCGGGGGGCAGAGTGCTCCGACAGGGATATAAACCGGCTGATGGCCATCAAGCTTCGCCTGTGCCTGGCCGGCATGCCGTGTGGGTTCGATACCCAGCATGCCGAAAATCGTTTCGGTCAGCACGCGGGTTGGATCTTCGCTTACGCCATGCACCACCACCGGGAAGCCCAGCTTGTGCAATAAAATAGCGAGCAGCGGCGTCAGGTTGGCCTGCTTGCGTGCCCCGTTGTAGCTCGGGATCACAATCGGCATCGGTTTTGCCACTGGCGCGTTTAAGCGCAGGGTCTGCGCCTGCATTGCTTCGTAGAAGCCACGCATCTCCGCTTCGCCTTCTCCTTTGATACGCAGCGCTATCAGGATACCGCCCATTTCAAGGTCGGGTACGTCACCGTTGAGCATATGCGTATAGAGCGCACGAGCGGTTTCATGGTCCAGATCGCGGGCATGATTTTTCCCTCGTCCTACCTCTTTGATAATTTTGCGATAATCCACGACATCTCTCCTGACAGCTTCATCTTGTTAACAATATAGCCCTGAAGAACGTCTGGCCGTTAGTGTTTTTGAACCGGATCATCCTTCTGTTTTTATGATGAAAAAAGAAACTCAAGCACTATTTCAATTATTTGTGATTGCCGTTGAAGATTCTTACCCCACCCGTTTCTGATTAAATAACCAACGGAAAATCATTTAAGGTCAACGGTGAAAACGTCCAGGCAACGTTCTCACCAGAAACATACCAGGATTTGTTATGAACAAGGTTGCTATAGGTTTATTTATCGCCGCAACGGCAGGATGTTCTGCATCCGCATTTGCGGCAACAAACGGTGAAGGTCAGATTAACTTCACCGGTGAAATTATTGATTCTGCTTGTCAGGTAGTGAACGGGTTAAGTAATCCATTAAATGTTCAGTTAGGCAAAGTGTCTAAAACGGTATTTACCGGGGCTGGATCTACCAGCACATTAACCAAGTTTGATATTCAATTAAAGAATTGCCCGGAGACCGTGACATCTGCCGCCATTAACTTCGGCGGCACGCCGGATCCGGATAACAACACTACGCTTGCATTAACGCCGGATGTAGATGCTGCAACAGGTGTCGCTATTCAACTGGTGGACGCATCTGAGCAACCGGTGAGTCTGTATACGCCCTCTCAGCAATATCCGTTAGCCTCCGGTACGGCGGTCAATAACCTGGAATTTGGAGCCCGTTATATTCAGACCCAGGCTGCAATCACCGCAGGCCTGGCAAACGCCGTGTCGACCTTCACCGTTATTTATAACTGATATTATCCATCCTGAGATATTAGCTCTGTTCTGAGAGTTAATATCTCTTCTTTTATTGAGATACCTTTATGCGCCACGGTTATTTACTGAGTGCTCTTTTACTGGTAGCCGCCACTTCCCATGCCGGTGTCGTTATTAATGGCACACGCCTGGTCTATCAGGGCGACAAAAAGGAGTCGTCTCTGGGTCTTTCAAACCCAGATGCCACGGATTATCTGGTACAGTCCTGGGTTGATTCTGGCGGTAAAAACCCGGCTAAAGCCCCCTTCCTGATCACCCCACCGCTGTTTCGTCTCGATGCAAAAGAGGATAATGTCCTGCGTGTCGTGCGCACCGGCGGAAATTTGCCCGAGGATCGTGAGTCTCTCTACTGGCTTAATATCAAAGCTATTCCCTCGTCAAAGCACGTCGAAGGGGTAAATACCCTGCAGATTGCCATTAATACACGCATTAAATTGTTGTATCGCCCGTCAGCAATAACTGGCAAACCCGAGGCTGTGGCGGACAAGCTTCAGTGGCATCGTGAAGGTCACGACCTGGTTGTGAATAACCCGACGCCTTTCTATATGAATTTCCAGACGGTGATGTTTAACGGCCATAAAGTGGATAAAGCCACCTGGGCAGTCCCCAAAACGGAAACGCACTTTGCCTTACCCGATAATGCCAGCGGGTCGACCGTCACTTACTCCATTATTACTGATTACGGCAGCATCAGTCAGACCTGGTCGGCATCCGTTCATTAACACCCACTCAGGCTATTAATATCATCATGTACAGCCATAAAAAGCCGTTCATCCATCGCCTTTCTTCAATGCTGGTCATTTTATGTGGCCTGGCACTGGCGATCTTTGCGCAGCAGGTTATGGCTGATGATTATTTCAACCCGGCATTACTGGATATTGATAATCCTCAACAGGGGAAAACCGACCTGTCTGTTTATGAAAAAGGACCGGGACAAGCCCCCGGGAAATATCAGGTCAATATTTTCATCAACAATAATAAAATTGATACCCGTGATGTCACGTTCAAATTAATAAAAGACGCTCAGGGCAATCATTCTCTTCAACCCTGCTTTAGCCTGGATGAGCTAAAAAACCTTGGGATCAAAACCCGGCAGTATCCCGCGCTGATGGCTAAAGGCCAGTGCGCCGATATAAACGCCATTCCCGCGGCATTCGCAACGTTTCAGGTTCGTCATCAGCAACTGTTGCTCAGTATTCCACAAACGGCACTGGGCCAGGTCCCACGCGGGTATATCGACCCGAAAACGTTCGACGAAGGGATCACCGCAGGTCTGCTGAACTACAGCGCCACCGCCAGCCAGAGCCATGCCCGTGTACAGGGAGAGCAGGATAACAGCAGCCAGTACGTTAACCTGCGCCCGGGCCTCAATGTGGGCGCCTGGCGCATACGCAATTATTCCACGTGGAATCGCAGCACAACGGGCAACGACGAAGAGCACAGGTTCTCCTCCGTCTACACCTATGCTCAACGCGATATCGTGGCGATGAAAAGCGATATGACCGTCGGGCAAAGCACCTCCCCGTCGGACGTTTTCGACAGCGTGCCCTATACCGGGGTTGAGCTGAAATCCGATACCGACATGCTCCCGGACAGTGAAAAAGGCTATGCGCCGATTATTCGCGGCACTGCCCACAGCAATGCGCTGGTGATGGTTCGTCAGAACGGTTACGTCATTTATCAGAACACGGTCGCACCCGGTGCGTTTGAAATTAACGATCTCTATCCCACCGGCAGCAGCGGCGATCTGCAGGTCACCGTGAAAGAGACCGACGGCAGCGAAAGTCACTTTGTCGTGCCTTACGCCTCGGTCCCGGTCCTGCAGCGTGAAAAGAATTTCCGCTACAGCGTGACCGCCGGGCGTTACCGGTCTTACGACAAGGACGTCGAACAAACCCCGTTTGCCGAGGGCAGCGCCATCTACGGCATGCCATTGGGTTTCACCGCCTACGGTGGTGCGCAGCAGAGTCGCCATTATCAGTCCCGGGCGCTGGGCGTCGGGAAAAACCTGGGCGATTTGGGTGCTTTCTCCCTTGATGTCACCCGCGCCAAAGCGCTGCTGAAAAAGCAGCAGGCCAGCAAAGGCCGCTCTTGGCGCGTTCGCTACAGCAAAGATTTTGTCGCCTCGGGCACTCACTTCTCCCTGGCGGGCTATCGCTACAACAGCAAAGGGTTTTACACCCTGGAAGACACGATGGAGTCTTACACCCGTTCAGACAACGGGTCTGCGCCGCAGCAGCGACGTGCCCGAACGGAAGCCACCGTCGACCAGACGCTGCCCGCGGGCTGGGGCTCTGTCACCCTGAGCCTGGTCAAAGAGACCTACTGGAGCCAGAGCCAGGATATGACCTCCATGAGCGTCAGCTACAACAACAGCTGGCACGGCGTCAGCTACAGCCTGAGCTACAGCATGAACAAAAACACCCAGGACAGCGATACGAACGGTGAGGATGTGATGAACGACAACCAGTTCTCGTTAAACGTCTCCGTTCCACTGGATCGCTGGATGCATAACACCTGGTCCACCTACAACCTCAACAACACCAAATACGGTACGACGCAGAACATCGGCCTTAACGGTACCGCGCTGAAGGGAGACAACCTGAACTGGAATATTCAGGAGGGGCTGAGCAGCACCGGTAGCGGAAACTCCACCAGCATGAACGCCGATTATAAAGCGACCTATGGCGAAGTGAGCGGCGGGGTAAGCCAGGATAAATATCAGCAAACCGTAAACGTCGGGCTGCAGGGTGGCGCGATCGTGCACGCCAACGGGATAACCCTGAGCCAGCCGCTCGGAGAGACCATTGCGCTGGTGAAAGCACCGGGAACACACGGTACGCATATCGCCAATCAGACGGGCGTTGAGACCGACTTCCGCGGCTATACCGTCGTGCCGTTTGTTACCCCTTATCGCCACAATACCATTGCGCTGGATACCGAAACCCTGCCCGACGAGGCCGACGTGACGCACGCAGCGTACGTTGTTACCCCGACACGCGGGGCCGTGGTGCGCGCCAGCTTTAATACCCGCGTGGGCAGCCGGGTCCTGATGACGCTGACGCACAACGGTAAACCGCTGCCCTTCGGTGCGACGGTAACAACGGAGGATAAGGACAGCGAATTTATTGTCGCCAATGACGGCCAGACCTATCTCTCCGGCCTGCCAAAGCAAGGGCATCTCGCCGTCACCTGGGGACAGGATGCGAGCGAGCACTGCGAGGCCGACTACGTCCTTACGGATGAGACAGAGAAAACCAACATCCTTAACGCTGCTGCGCAGTGCCACTGATTCACCGTTCAGGCAAACCATTATGCAAATGATTAAACAGTGCTTTTTCTTCCTGGTCCTGGGAACCGCCGCGTTATTTATGCCACATGCTAACGCGCTCTGTACCTCATCCGACCTACCAAAACAGATTAATGTGGCCTCCGTATCCGTCTCGAGCACGTTGCCGGTAGGTGCCACCATTCCGGGTACCGAGCAGACCGTTCACGTGGCGGGCAACTGCTATAACCCTTCTGACTTCGGGCTTCCGATTGTTGCGTGCTATTACGGCGCAGGTCTGGAGATCCCCGGTCTTTCTGGGGTGTATGAATCAGGGCTGGAAGGAATTGGCGTAGCGCTGATGAATGACAAAGGCCAGCGAATTACCGGCGCCGGGGGAATTTACTGTAACTCAAGCGGCACGCCGCTGGGCTATGTCTCCAACGACATTTCTGAGTCCTTTAACTTTAATGTCACGCTGGAACTGGTGAAAACGAGCAATACGGTCAAATCAGGTTCGCTTTCTCAGGCGGAGTCTAAATTTGGCGTCGGGGTTTATCAGCATGAAGGCATCAGCGATCCCAATACGATTTCCTATGCGGGCAATGTGAACCTCGAAACGGTTACCTGCTCTGTCCTGCCCAAAAATCTCACCGTGAACCTGGGCGATTTTCCCGTCAGTGATTTTATCAGTATTGGGTTGCTATCCAGCCCTGCACAAAACTTTGACGTCACGATTAATTGCGACAGCACCGTCCAGCCTGAGCTAAAGGTGACCAGCGCAAACGGCTACGAAACGGCATTCGAAGGGGTGATCAAATTGACTCAGCAGAACGGCATGGCAACCGGCGTGGGCGTGAGAATGCTCTTTGATGACCATCTCGCCACCTTTGACACCTATGTCAGCACCCGAAGCCAGGCCATCGCCAACGAAACCCTGCGAATACCGTTCGAGGTTCGTTACGAACAGGTCAGCAACGTGGTGACACCGGGGCCGGCCAATACCGTGGCGACGATCACTCTGGCTTATAAGTGACCAACATGAAAAAGACACTTGCGATCCTGATTCTCGGCTTGATTGTCCGGGCACAGGCGGACGATATTCAGATCCAGATGACAGGCAATATTTACGCCAACACCTGCATTATTGACAGCGCCAGCCGCAACCTGACGGTGGATTTAGGCCAGGCGGTAACAGGGGATTTTAAAAATGTGGGCGATACCGGCGCGTGGAAAGACTTTACGCTCTCGGTCTCACATTGCCCTCCCACACTTGCGCTGGCGACCGCCTTTTTCTATGGTCAGGCCGACAGTACGCACCCGACAAAATTCGCCAATATCGGCAGTGCGAAAGGGTTGGCTCTGGAACTGGCAGACCGCCAGGACAATATACTCATTGCCCCGCAGGCAGCCTTTAACGTTCCGGTTAACTCAGTGGACCACACGGCAACGTTTCCTCTGGCTGCCCGCTATTATGCCAGCGCATTGCCCGTCACCGCCGGAACGTTTAACAGCGTGGTCCAGGTGACCTTTACTTACCAGTAGGCCCGCGCCCCTTCGTACGGATGCTTTTACGCCGCCCGGCGGCAGGTTTTGCCGGACGTTTTTTAACGTCGGGCACGTCCGGCTGTTCAATCGGAAAAACAGGCAGAGCGTTGAGTAACCGCTGGCCGTAGTTTTTGGTGAGCAGACGTTTGTCATAAATCACCACCTCTCCCCAGCAGCTGTGGCTACGGATGAGACGCCCCACCTGCTGAATCAGATTAAACGATGCCGCGGGTAAGCTTTGGACCTCGAACGGATAGCGATTGAGGCTTTTGAGCCATTCACCTTCGGTGATGACGACCGGGCTGTCGATGGGCGGGAAGGCGATTTTATGGATATGCACCTGCGTCAGGTAATCCCCCTTCAGATCCAGCCCCTCCGCGAATGACTGCAGCCCGATCAGTACGCTACGTTCCCCGTTATCAATGCGTTTGCGGTGCAGCTCTACCAGCCGGTAGCGGGGCTGATCGCCCTGCACCAGCAACAGCAATCGCAGGTTGGTAACGTGCTCCAGAAAACGCTGCATCGCCCTTCCACTGGCAAACAGGACCAGCATGCCGGGATATTTTTCACTCTCCAGCTGCTCGCGGAAATACGCTGCCATTTCGGCAATGTGCTGTTCTTCGTTGTCGATAAGCGGCTCATACTTCATGCGCGGAATGACCAGCTTGCCCTGTTCACAGTGGTTAAACGGCGAATCCAGCGCCACAAAACGGTCGCCGGCTTTCTCTTTCAGCCCGCTCATCTCCTGTAAACGGGAGAAACTGTTCAGGGAACGCAACGTCGCGGAAGTCACTACCACGTGCGGCACGCTGCGCCAGATAAGCTTTTCCAGCTGATCGGCAACACGAATCCCCACGCAGTGGAAAAACAGGTGCGCCTGTCCGTCTTTCACGTCACGGGTTGCCCATTTGGTGACCGGCGCTCCGGACGCCTGCGCCATCGAGGCCAGACGCCAGAGCTTGCTCTGGGCTTCGAACATGCCCAACGCACGGTTCATCTGCAGCAGAATGCGGTGCAAACGCACCACGTCGTGGGTACCGGTTTTCTCACTGAGATCGTTTAAGAACATCTCCGCCAGCCCGCGCAGCTTTTCAAGGTGCTTCGCCAGCTGCTGGCAGATCTCCATCACCTCGTCGGGCAGCTCTCCCATCGCAAAGCGATGCTCTGCTTCCTGGGTCGCCGGGAGATAAAGATTGAGGATGTTATTCAGGGAAGCAATAAGGCTGTAGACCGCTTCGCAATGTTCGCTCAGCCGCTCGGGCACCGCCAGCGGCGGCGTGGTTTTCGGGCGGAACTGCTCCATGCAGGTCGCCACCAGCTTGCAGAACAGATCCAGCTGCAGGCGGAACCACGGCGCGGTGATTTCGGCGCTCATCTCCAGCGCATCCCGCGCCACATCCGGCAAATGGTGGCCTTCATCGAGCACCAGCAGCAGGTTTTTGGGCTCCGGCAGGACGGCCTCACTCTCCAGCGCGGCCATGACCAGCGCGTGGTTAGCGACAACCACCTCCGCTTCCTGAATCTCCCGCCGTGCGACAAAGAACGGGCACTCGCGGTAGTAGTGGCAGTTGCGGTTAAGGCAACTGGCTTTATCGGTGCTGAGCCTGCGCCACAAATCATCGCTGATGGCATGGCTGGTGTGATCGCGAAGGCCGTCCCACTTGTAGCTGTCGAGCTCGGTTTTTAGCTTCGCGCACTGCTCCTGTTCCGCTTTGTTGTTCGGCGTCAGTTCATCATCCAGGAAGGCCAGCAGATCCTGCTGAGAGGGCTCACTGCTGGCGAGAGCCGCGAGATTGCGCGGACACACATAACGCCCACGGCCAAAGGCGGCTGTAAATCGCAGTTCAGGGATGATTTTGCGCAGCAGCGGCAGGTCTTTGCTGAAGATTTGATCCTGCAGGGCCACGTTAGCGGTGCTGACCACCAGCGTTTTTTGCTCTTCCCGCGCAATGGCAATGCCCGGGATTAAATACGAAAGGGTTTTCCCGACACCCGTCGGGGCTTCAATCGCCAGATGTCGTCCGTCGTCCCCGGAGAGCGTTTTTGCCACATCAGCAATCATCTGCCGCTGAGGCGCTCGGGGGATAAAATCGGGGATCTGCTGTTGTAGCGCCTTATACCAGGCGCCAATTTGCGCTTTGAGCGCCGCGGTTAAAGCCATCGGAGGACCTGAAATACTGTATAAACAGCCACTATTGTGGCACTTTCTTTCCGCTGCCGCAAAAGAAAAGCCCGGCTTTACGACCGGGCTTCCAGATTACTGCGGGTTAGCAGGTTTACGCGGGCGGCGTCGGCGCTGCCCTTCCCCTGCCGGTTTCCCCTCGCCGCTACGCCATGGGCTTTCACCGCCTGGCTTAGCCTCTGTATTACGACGCGGAGGTTTGCCCGCGGCTTTCGGTGCACCGCCTTCAGAACGACGCGGCTGCTGACTGCGCCCCCCGCCACCCTGACCACGACCACCGCCGCCGCCCTGACGGCCATTCTGAATAGGCTCCGCCTTGATGGACGGGTCCACGTCATAGCCCGGGGTTTCGATGCGCGGGATCTCTTTTCTCAGCAGACGTTCGATATCACGCAGCAGTTTGTGTTCATCCACACACACCAGCGAAAGCGCTTCACCGGTTGCCGCCGCACGACCGGTACGACCGATACGGTGAACATAGTCTTCCGGTACGTTTGGCAGCTCGTAGTTTACGACGTGCGGCAGCTCTTCAATATCCAGACCACGGGCAGCAATGTCGGTGGCAACCAGGACGCGAATGTCACCGGATTTAAATTCAGCCAGCGCGCGGGTACGTGCCCCCTGGCTTTTGTTGCCGTGGATCGCCGCGCTGCGGATACCGTCTTTATTCAGCTGTTCCGCCAGATGGTTAGCGCCGTGCTTGGTACGGGTAAAGACCAGCACCTGCTGCCAGTTGCCCTGACCAATCATATGGGAGAGCAGTTCCCGCTTACGCTTTTTATCAACGAAGTGCACGTGCTGGGTAATTTGCTCAGAGGCGGTGTTACGGCGCGCCACTTCCACTTCCAGCGGGTTATGCAGCAGTTTTTCCGCCAGCGCCTTGATCTCATCAGAGAAGGTGGCAGAGAACAGCAGGTTCTGACGACGCGGCGGCAGCTTAGCCAGCACGCGACGAATGTCGTGGATAAAGCCCATATCCAGCATGCGGTCAGCTTCGTCCAGCACCAGGATTTCGATGCTATCAAGCTTCAGGGCATTCTGGTGCTCAAGATCCAACAGACGACCCGGCGTTGCCACCAGCACGTCCACGCCACCGCGCAGCTTCATCATCTGCGGGTTAATGCTTACTCCACCGAAAACCACCAGCGAGCGAATGTTGAGATAGCGGCTGTACTCACGCACGTTCTCACCAATCTGGGCCGCCAGCTCACGCGTTGGGGTGAGGATCAGGGCACGCACCGGACGACGTCCTTTGGCGTGCGGCTGATTTTTTACCAGCAACTCTAACAGCGGCAGGGTAAAACCCGCGGTCTTACCGGTACCGGTCTGGGCGCTGGCCATCAGGTCGCGGCCCTGCAGAACGGCCGGAATAGCCTGCTGCTGGATTGGGGTTGGCTCGACGTAGCCCTGCTCTGCGATAGCGCGCAAAATTTCAGGGTTCAGGCCAAGGGAATCAAAAGACATAAAAACTCCGAACCGCCCCGACCATCACAGGTGTAGTTTTCAGGGAGATATAACGAATAGGGAAGGACAAAAACCACAATGTCGTGAAGCAGCGGAGTGTAGCAGGTTTTGTGACGTGGCGCATAAAATATCCCGCGGCGCTGCGTTGACGAAAGATTTCCCGCCGTGTGGTCACTGGACAAAAAGGGCAACCGGGCATAATGTTAATCAATCGATTGATTAATTTTTAAAACCGCCATGAATACGACCCCAACGACATCGAAAGGTGAACAGGCCAAAAACCAGCTTATTGCCGCCGCGCTGGCGCAGTTTGGCGAATATGGTCTGCATGCCACCACGCGGGACATCGCAGCGCAGGCCGGGCAAAACATTGCGGCCATTACCTACTATTTTGGCTCAAAAGAGGATTTGTACCTCGCCTGTGCCCAGTGGATCGCCGACTTTATCGGTAACCATTTTCGGCCACACGTTGAAGAGGCCAGCGGGCTATTGAGCCAGCCGTCGCCGGATCGCGCCGCCATCAGGCAGCTGATTATCAGCGCCTGCGACAATATGATTCGCCTGCTGACCCACGACGAGACGCTGAGCCTGAGTAAGTTCATCTCCCGTGAGCAGCTCTCCCCTACGGCGGCTTACCAGCGAGTGCACGATCAGGTGATTGCCCCGATGCATACGCACCTGACCCGGCTGATCGCGGCCTATACCGGACGAGACGCCGACGATACCGAGACTATTTTGCATACCCACGCCCTGCTGGGTGAAATTCTCGCCTTCCGTCTTGGGCGCGAAACGATCCTGTTACGCACCGGCTGGACACAATTTGATGAGGATAAAGCCGCGCAGATTAGCCAGGTCATCACCTGTCATCTCGATCTGATCCTGCAAGGCTTAACGCAAAGGAGCCTGAAGTCATGAAAAAACCTGTCGCCATCATTCTGGTGGTCGTTGTTCTGCTTGCCGCAGGTATCGGCGGCTGGCTGTGGTATCAAAGTCACCAGGACAGAGGCCTGACGCTGTACGGTAACGTCGATATTCGCACCGTGAATATGAGTTTCCGCGTCGGGGGGCGCCTGGCCTCCCTCACCGTTGATGAGGGCGATACCATCAAAACCGGTCAGATGCTGGGGATGCTCGACAAGGCCCCGTACGAGAACGCGCTGATGCAGGCGAAAGCAGGCGTTTCCGTGGCGCAGGCGCAATATGACCTGATGCTGGCCGGCTACCGTGACGAAGAGATTGCTCAGGCCGCCGCCGCGGTAAAACAGGCGCAGGCCGCCTATGACTACGCGCAAAACTTCTATGCCCGTCAGCAGGGACTGTGGAAAAGCCGCACCATTTCCGCCAACGACCTGGAAAACGCCCGCTCCTCCCGCGACCAGGCCCAGGCGACGCTGAAATCCGCCCAGGATAAATTAAGCCAGTACCACACCGGTAACCGCCCGCAGGACATCGCGCAGGCAAAAGCCAGCCTGGAACAGGCGCAGGCGCAGCTGGCGCAGGCGGAACTGGATCTGCACGACACCACGCTCATTGCCCCGTCTGACGGCACGCTGATGACCCGCGCCGTGGAGCCGGGCAGCATGTTAAGCGCGGGGAGCACCGTCCTGACGCTTTCTCTGACGCGTCCGGTATGGGTGCGCGCCTACATTGATGAACCTAATCTCGGCCAGATGCAGCCGGGACGCGAGCTGCTGCTCTACACCGACAGTCGGCCGGATAAACCGTATCATGGCAAAGTTGGCTTTGTGTCACCGACGGCTGAATTCACCCCCAAAACGGTTGAAACGCCGGATCTGCGTACCGACCTGGTTTATCGCCTGCGCATCATCGTGACCGATGCCGACGACGCGCTGCGTCAGGGCATGCCTGTCACCGTAAAAGTCAGCGACGGGGAACGACATGAATGACGCGATTATTCAGCTCAACAATCTGGTCAAACGCTTCGCGGGGATGGAAAAACCTGCCGTCGCCCCGCTGAACTGTACCATTCAGAAAGGCTATGTGACCGGGCTGGTTGGCCCGGACGGCGCAGGCAAAACAACGCTGATGCGGATGCTGGCGGGTTTGTTAAAGCCCGATGAAGGAACCGCCAGCGTGCTCGGACTCGACCCGATTAAAGACGATGGCGCGCTCCATGCCATGCTGGGCTATATGCCGCAGAAGTTTGGTCTGTATGAAGACCTGACGGTGATGGAAAACCTTAATCTGTATGCTGACCTGCGCAGCGTCACTGGCGAAGCCCGTCAGAAGACCTTTGCCCGTTTGCTGGAATTTACCTCGCTTGGCCCCTTCACCGACCGGCTGGCGGGCAAGCTCTCCGGCGGGATGAAACAGAAGCTGGGGCTGGCCTGTACGCTGGTGGGCGAGCCGAAGGTTCTCTTGCTCGATGAACCTGGCGTGGGCGTCGACCCGATTTCGCGCCGCGAGCTGTGGCAGATGGTGCATGAGTTAGCCGGCGATGGGATGCTGATCCTCTGGAGCACCTCGTACCTTGATGAAGCGGAACAGTGCCGTGACGTTGTGCTGATGAACGAAGGTGAACTGCTTTATCAGGGAGAGCCGACCACGCTGACGCAGAGCATGGCTGGACGCAGCTTCCTGCTGCACAGCGCCCAGGCCTCCAACCGTCAGCTGCTGCAGCGGGTGCTAAAGCTACCTCAGGTCAGCGATGGAATGATTCAGGGCCGTTCGGTGCGCGTGATCCTCACGAAAGAGGCGACCGCGGACGATATACGCCGTGCACCGGGTATGCCTGAAATTGAGATGGAGGAGACCGCGCCACGCTTTGAAGATGCGTTTATCGATCTGCTCGGCGGCGCAGGGACATCAGAATCCCCCCTCGCCGCGATCCTGCACACGGTTGAAGGTACGCCGGGTGAAACGGTGATTGAAGCCAAATCCCTCACCAAAAAGTTTGGGGATTTCGCCGCCACCGATAACGTCAATTTCGCGGTGAAACGCGGTGAGATTTTTGGCCTGCTCGGGCCAAACGGCGCCGGGAAATCGACCACTTTTAAGATGATGTGCGGCCTGCTGGTACCGACCTCGGGGAAAGCGCTGGTGCTCGACATGGACCTGAAGGTCAGCTCCGGCAAGGCGCGTCAGCATCTGGGCTATATGGCGCAGAAATTCTCGCTGTATGGCAACCTGACGGTCGAGCAGAACCTGCGCTTTTTCTCCGGCGTGTACGGCCTGCGGGGACGCGCGCAGAACGAGAAAATCCACCGCATGAGCGAGGCCTTTGGCCTGACGGGCATTGCTTCCCATGCCACCGACGAACTGCCGCTCGGCTTCAAGCAGCGGCTGGCGCTGGCCTGCTCATTAATGCATGAGCCCGATATCCTGTTTCTCGATGAGCCGACCTCCGGCGTTGACCCCCTCACCCGCCGCGAGTTCTGGCTGCATATTAACAGCATGGTGGAGAAAGGGGTCACGGTCATGGTAACCACCCACTTTATGGATGAGGCGGAATACTGCGACCGCATCGGGCTGGTGTATCGCGGCAAGCTGATTGCCCACGGTACGCCGGACGACCTGAAAGAACAGGCCGCCGATGACGAGGTCCCGGACCCGACCATGGAACAGGCGTTTATTACCCTCATCCACGACTGGGATAAGGAGAATGCCCATGCGCAATAACGCCATTTCATGGCGCAGGGTGCGTGCGTTGTGTATCAAAGAGACGCGCCAGATCGTGCGTGACCCCAGCAGCTGGCTGATCGCTGTGGTGATCCCCCTGCTGCTGCTCTTTATCTTTGGCTACGGGATCAACCTCGACTCCAGCAAACTGCGGGTCGGGATTTTGCTGGAGCAGCAGAGCGAAGAGGCGCTTGATTTCACCCACACCATGACCGGCTCCCCTTACATCGACGCCACCATCAGTGACAACCGGCAGGCGCTAATCCAGATGATGCAGGCCGGGAAAATACGCGGGATGGTGGTGATCCCGGTGGATTTTGCCGCCAACATGGCGCGCACCGATGCCAGTGCGCCGGTGCAGGTGATCACTGACGGCAGCGAGCCAAACACCGCGAACTTTGTACAAGGCTATGTGGAGGGCATCTGGCAGCTGTGGCAAATGCAGCGCGCCGAAGATCGCGGGGAAACCTTCGAACCGCTGATCGACGTGCAGACGCGCTACTGGTTTAACCCTGCGGCCATTAGCCAGCATTTTATTATCCCGGGTGCGGTGACCATCATCATGACGGTTATTGGCGCCATTTTGACCTCGCTGGTGATTGCCCGCGAGTGGGAACGCGGCACCATGGAAGCGCTGCTGTCTACCGAGGTCACACGGGTTGAACTGCTGCTCTGTAAGCTTATCCCCTACTACTTCCTCGGCATGCTGGCGATGCTGCTCTGCATGCTGGTCTCGGTGTTTATCCTCGGCGTGCCGTACCGCGGATCGCTGGTGGTGCTCTTCTTTATCACCAGTCTGTTTTTACTGAGCACCCTCGGGATGGGGCTGCTTATCTCCACCATCACCCGTAACCAGTTCAACGCCGCGCAGGTGGCCCTGAACGCCGCCTTTTTACCGTCGATTATGCTGTCCGGGTTTATTTTCCAGATAGACAGCATGCCCGCCGTGATCCGTGCCGTGACCTACATTATTCCGGCGCGCTACTTCGTGAGTACGCTGCAAAGCCTGTTCCTGGCGGGGAATATTCCGGTGGTGCTGATCATCAACACGCTGTTTTTGCTGGCATCGGCAACGATGTTTATTGGGCTGACGTGGATAAAGACCAAACGGCGTCTGGATTAAGGAGCAAACATGTTTCACCGTTTATGGACATTGATACGCAAAGAGCTGCAGTCGCTGCTGCGCGAGCCGCAGACGCGCGCCATTCTGGTATTACCGGTGTTGCTTCAGGTGTTGCTCTTCCCGTTTGCCGCCACGCTGGAGGTGACTAACGCCACCATTGCTATCTATAACGAAGATAACGGCAAACATTCCGTCGAATTGACGCAGCGTTTCGCCCGCGCGAAGGCTTTTACCCACATCCTGCTGCTGAAAAGCCCGCAGGAGATCCAGCCCACCATCGATACGCAAAAAGCGTTATTGCTGGTGCGTTTCCCGGCCGATTTTTCCCGCAACCTGGATACCTTCCAGACGGCACCAATGCAGTTAATCCTCGACGGGCGCAACTCCAACAGCGCCCAGATTGCAGCCAACTATCTTCAGCAGGTGGTGAAAGATTACCAACAGGAGTTGATGGACGGGAAACCGAAACCCAACAACAGCGAGCTGGTGGTGCGCAACTGGTATAACCCGAATCTGGATTACAAATGGTTCGTGGTGCCATCGCTGATCGCCATGATCACCACCATCGGAGTGATGATCGTAACATCGCTCTCCGTCGCCCGTGAGCGCGAACAGGGGACGCTCGATCAGCTGCTGGTTTCCCCGCTCGCAACATGGCAAATTTTCGTCGGCAAAGCGGTTCCGGCGCTGATTGTCGCGACCTTCCAGGCCACCATCGTGCTGGGCGTGGGAATATGGGCCTATCAGATCCCGTTCGCCGGTTCGCTGGCGCTGTTCTACTTCACGATGGTGATTTACGGGCTGTCGCTGGTCGGGTTTGGACTGCTGATTTC
The DNA here is from genome assembly GCF_009025585.1 of Enterobacter sp. 198. Lineage (NCBI taxonomy): Bacteria > Pseudomonadati > Pseudomonadota > Gammaproteobacteria > Enterobacterales > Enterobacteriaceae > Enterobacter > Enterobacter sp. 198. Next base: position 156,720 of record NZ_WCIM01000022.1, read on the forward strand.
CGCGCTCTGCTCTACCCAGCAGCAGGCATTTATTGGCGTGTTCGTCTTTATGATGCCGGCGATTTTGCTTTCGGGCTACGTCTCACCCGTCGAGAACATGCCGGTATGGTTACAGGATTTGACGTGGATAAACCCGATTCGGCACTTCACGGATATCACCAAGCAGATCTATCTGAAGGATGCGAGTCTGGACATTGTCTGGGGAAGTTTGTGGCCGCTACTGATCATAGCGGCCACGACGGGCTCAGTGGCGTACGTGATGTTTAGACGAAACATCGCGTAGCTTTTTCTCTTTGGTCAGTAACGAGACCACGGCAGGCCCTGCGAGGATTGCCAGACCGGCCAGGGCCAGCAGCAGGTTGTTTTGCAGCACACGCGACAGCAACCAAAGCACAATCATCGCCGCACCAAAGTACCAGGTGGTGGTGAGCTCTTCGAGCACATCACCCACCTCACGCCAGCGTGCTTCGTGGTGGCGCTGTAAAAACAGCATCGACAGTACGGTGACGCCATAGAGGACGCATAGCCCTAAGCCGACCCGCACCAGCGTGCCGCTCATCCAGCCCATCACCAGTACGGCCACGACCAGTAAATGCAACATTATCTGCCAGCAACTCAGGCCAGTTGCGACACGAACGCGTTGTTGCCACTTCATGGCTTCTCTCCTGAAGGATTTTTCTCTGCTTAATCAGACTACCGCACTTTACGGAAAATTCCGTAACACCGCATCTTTTTGTGACGCCTACTACACTTTATTTTCATCGGGATAGTCACCCTGGAAGGAACGTATGACCAAAAAAATGCAGCATTTCTCGCTTAAAGTGCTGACGATAAACATTCATAAAGGCTTCACAGCATTTAACCGCCGCTTCATTTTACCGGAGCTGCGCGACGCGGTACGCACCGTCAGCGCGGACATTGTCTGCCTTCAGGAAGTCATGGGCGCGCACGAAGTGCATCCGCTTCACTTTGAAAACTGGCCAGACACCCCGCACTACGAATTCCTGGCCGACACCATGTGGAGTGATTACGCCTACGGGCGCAACGCGGTGTACCCGGAAGGGCATCACGGTAATGCGGTGCTGTCACGTTTTCCCATCGAACATTACGAGAACCGCGACGTCTCTGTCGGTGAAAGTGAAAAACGCGGACTGCTTTACTGCCGTATCGCCCCGCCGGATCTGGCGTTCCCGGTGCACGTGGGCTGTGTTCATCTGGACCTGCGCGAAGCCCATCGCCAGGCACAGCTAAAGATGCTGGCCGAATGGACCAATGCCCTGCCCGAAGGTGAACCCGTGGTCGTGGCCGGTGATTTCAACGACTGGCGGCAGCGGGCTAACCATCCGTTGAAGGTTGATGCGGGGCTTGAGGAGATTTTCACCCGTGCAAACGGCAGGCCTGCACGCACCTTTCCGGTACGGTTCCCGTTTTTGCGACTCGACAGAATCTACGTGAAAAACGCCCATGCCAGCAGCCCGACTGCACTGGCGTTACTTAACTGGCGACATCTTTCCGACCATGCGCCGCTCAGCGCGGAGATCCACTTATGAAATGTTCATGGCAGGAAGGCAACCGGATCACGCTGCTGGTCAACGGGGATGAATATTACCCCGCGGTGTTTGACGCGATTGACCACGCAAAGCAGAAAGTGATCCTTGAAACGTTTATCTGGTTCGAAGACGACGTCGGTAAGCAGTTGCACAGCGTGCTGCTGCGTGCCGCCCTGCGTGGCGTCAAAATCGAAGTACTGCTGGATGGCTATGGCTCACCGGACCTCAGTGATGCGTTCGTCAATGAGCTCACCTCGGCAGGCGTCGTGTTCCGTTATTACGATCCTGGCCCTCGCCTTTTCGGCATGCGTACCAATCTTTTCCGCCGGATGCACCGCAAAATTGTGGTGGTGGATGAGACGGTAGCGTTTGTTGGCGGCATTAACTACTCCGCTGAACATATGTCCGATTACGGCCCGGAAGCCAAGCAGGATTACGCGATTCGCATTGAAGGACCGGTGGTGCAGGATATCCTGCTCTTTGAGCTGGAAAACCTGCCCGGTAAAGAGGCTGCCCGGCGCTGGTGGCAGCGCCGCCATCATCGCCCGGAAGAGAACCGTCACCCCGGTGAAGCGCAGGCGCTGTTTGTCTGGCGGGATAACGGTGAGCACCGGGACGACATTGAGCGGCATTACCTGAAGATGCTGGCGAATGCGAAGCGCGAAGTGATTATCGCCAACGCCTACTTTTTTCCGGGCTATCGCCTGCTGCATGCCATGCGCAATGCGGCCCGACGCGGCGTGCGGGTGAAGCTCATCGTTCAGGGCGAGCCGGACATGCAGATTGTCAAAATCGGTGCCCGGTTGCTGTACAACTATCTGGTGAAAGGTGGCGTACAAATTTACGAATATCGCCGCCGGCCGCTGCACGGCAAAGTTGCCCTGATGGACGATCACTGGGCCACCGTGGGCTCCAGCAATCTCGACCCGCTGAGTTTGTCACTGAATCTTGAAGCTAACCTGATCATCCACGATCGCCAGTTCAACCAGACTCTCAGGGATAACCTGCAGGCGTTGATCGTGAACGACTGCGTGCGCGTGGACGAATCCATGGTGCCCAAACGCACCTGGTGGAATCTGGGCATTAGCGTGGTGGTGTTCCACTTCCTGCGTCATTTCCCGGCGATGGTGGGCTGGCTGCCGGCGCACACGCCAAAACTTGCGCTGGTGGATCCGCCTGTCCAGCCCGAAATGGAAACCCAGGACCGCGTTGAAGCGGAAGATGGAGGGAAAACCTGATGTCGAAATCACATCCACGCTGGCGGCTGGCTAAAAAGATCCTCACCTGGCTGTTTTTCATCGCCGTCGCGGTTCTGCTGGTGGTTTACGCCCAGAAAGTTGACTGGGAAGAGGTGTGGAAAGTTATCCGCAACTACAACCGGCTGGTGCTGCTGGGCGCGGTGGGGCTGGTGATTGTGAGCTACCTCATGTACGGCTGCTATGACCTGCTGGGCCGCGCCTACTGCGGCCATAAGCTTGCGAAGCGCCAGGTCATGCTGGTGTCGTTTATCTGTTACGCCTTTAACCTGACATTGAGTACCTGGGTGGGCGGGATCGGCATGCGCTATCGCCTTTACTCGCGCCTCGGCCTGCCGGGTGGGACCATTACGCGCATTTTTTCCCTCAGCATCACCACCAACTGGCTGGGTTACATTCTGCTCGGCGGAGTGATTTTCACCATCGGCGTGGTGCAATTGCCTGCGCACTGGTACATCGATGAAACCACGCTGCGGATTTTAGGCTTTGCATTACTGCTCATCATTGCGCTCTATCTTTGGGCCTGCGCCTTTGCCAAACGCCGACACATGACCATCAAGGGGCAAAAACTGGTGCTGCCTTCGTGGAAATTCGCGGTCCTGCAGATGGCCGTGTCCAGCGCCAACTGGATGGCGATGGGGGCGATTATCTGGATGCTCATTGGTGAAGATGTGAATTACTTCTTTGTGCTGGGCGTGCTGCTGGTCAGCAGCATTGCCGGCGTGATCGTGCATATTCCGGCGGGGATTGGGGTGCTGGAGGCGGTATTTATCGCCCTGCTCGCCGGAGAGCATGTTTCACAGGGTACGATTATTGCCGCCCTGCTGGCCTACCGTATGCTCTATTACTTCCTGCCGCTGGCGCTGGCAACGGTATGTTATCTGGTGCTGGAGAGTCGGGCGAAGCAACTGCGGGCGAAGAATGAGAAAGCGTTAGCGAAGTGAGGTCTGGCGGGGGAACTTACCCGGCCTGCGCAACGCAGGTCGGGTAAGGGAAATACACTTAACGACGGTTGCCTAAAATACGCAGCAACATCAGGAACAGGTTGATAAAGTCCAGATACAGCGTCAGGGCGCCCAGAATCGCGTATTTGCGCAGGTTTGAGCTGTCGCGTACGTCAATCTGTTCGCCAATATTTTTCAGCTTCTGAGTGTCGTAGGCCGTCAAACCGACGAAGATCACCACCCCGATATAGGTCACCGCCCACATCAGCGCTTCACTCTTCAGCCACAGGTTCACCAGCGACGCCAGCACAATCCCAATCAGCCCCATAAACAGCATGCTGCCGAAACCGCTCAGGTCACGCTTCGTGGTGTAGCCGTAGAGGCTCATCGCACCAAACATCCCGCCAGCGACCACAAACGTGCTGGCGATGGAGGAATAGGTATACACGATGAAGATGCTGGAGAGCGTTAGCCCCGTCAGTGCCGAATAGAGCATAAACAGCGTGGTCGCCATTCCGGCGCTCAGCTTCTGCACCAGGCCGGAGAGAACAAAGACCAGCGCCAGTTGCGCGATGATCAGCCCAAAGAAGGTGATTTTGCTCGAGAAGATAAACATCATCAGCTCAGGCGTGTTGGCTGCATACCATGCGATAAAGGCGGTCAGCAGTAAACCGACCGTCATCCAGCCATAAACCTGAGCCATATACGTCTGCAGCCCGGTACGGGTCTGCTGTACTATTGAATCGGAACGCGGAAATCGGTCCATGATTCACTCCTGATTAAGTAGACACACACGTTAAGACTAACACATTCACGCAAACCGACTACCAACGACTGGCGGCTTCTTTGTCGCTGTCACGCGACTCAACCCACCTGTCGCCTTCCGGCGTCGCTTCACGTTTCCAGAATGGCGCTTTGGTTTTGAGGTAATCCATAATGAACTCCCCTGCTGCAAACGCGCTACTACGATGGGCACTGGTCACGCCGACAAAAACGATTTCCTCGCCAGGCCACATTTCACCAATACGGTGGATAACCGTCACTCGCCCGAGCGGCCAGCGGCCACGCGCCTGTTCAACGATCTCCGCGAGGGATTTCTCCGTCATGCCCGGATAGTGTTCCAGCGTCAGCGCCTTTACGCTGTCGCCGAGATTATGGTTACGCACTTTGCCGGTGAAGGTGACAACCGCACCGTCTTCGTCACGCTCTGCCAGCCAGTCATATTCTGTACCAACGCTGAAACGATCATGACCTACCAGAATTCGGGTTTCAGCCATCTTAGCCCCCTGTCACCGGCGGGAAGAAGGCCACTTCATCCCCGGCCGTCAGCGGATGGGTCAGCTCCACCAGCGTCTGGTTAACCGCGGCCAGCAGCTTACCTTCATCCAGCGCCAGCGCCCAGCGGTCGCTTTGCGCGGCAAGATGCGCACGCAGGTCGGCAACGGTGTCAAACGGGGCATCAAGCGTCAGGCTGTCGGTGCCCACCAGCTCGCGGACCTGAGCAAAAAAGAGCACCTTAATCATGGCTGTCCACCTTAAAATCACCGGATTTACCACCGCTTTTCGCCAGCAAACGAACCGGGCCAATCACCATATCTTTCTGCACCGCTTTGCACATGTCATAGATAGTTAACGCGGCGACAGAGGCCGCCGTCAGGGCTTCCATCTCAACCCCGGTTTTCCCGGTTAAGCGGCAGAGCGACTCGATGCGCACGCGGTTGTGCTCCGGCTGCGCCTGCAGGTTGACTTCCACCTTGCTCAGCATCAGCGGGTGGCAGAGCGGAATTAAGTCCCAGGTGCGTTTCGCAGCCTGGATCCCGGCGATGCGGGCGGTGGCAAAGACGTCGCCTTTGTGATGGCTGCCGTCAATAATCATCGCCAGGGTCTCTGGCAACATGGTCACGAAGGCTTCAGCACGCGCATCACGCACCGTTTCGGCTTTGGCGGAGACATCCACCATATGTGCTTCGCCAGCGGCGTTAATGTGGGTCAGTTGCGACATAACTTATTTCTTTAAATGGGGATGGAAATTACACGGACGGGTACGGGCATCCAGCTGCGGCGCAATAATATTTTCCCACGCGGTGCGACACGCTTTTGTCGAGCCGGGCATGGCAAAAATCAACGTGCCGTTCGCCACACCGGCCACCGCACGTGACTGCAGCGTGGAGGTGCCAATCTCTTCAAACGAGAGCATGCGGAACACTTCACCAAAGCCTTCCACTTCCCGGTCAAACAGCGGGACGAGTGCCTCGGGAGCCTGGTCGCCTGTGGTAAAGCCGGTGCCACCGGTGATCAGCACCACCTGCACCTCATCGCTGGCAATCCACTGAGAGACCCGGGCACGAATGGCGTAACGGTTCTCTTTCACGATCGCCTTATCAACAATACTGTGCCCGGCATCATGTGCCGCATCGCGCAGCCAGTGGCCGGAGGTGTCATCCTCTTCACCGCGGCGGTCGGAAACGGTAAGAATAGCAATGCGTGTCGGGATAAATTCCGCGCTGACCTGACTCATCTTCTGGTTCCTTCTTAAGCCTGATTACCCGCCAATGTAGGACAGGTTCTGAGTAATGCCGGTGTTGCCCTGATGCAGGAAGTGGGTCTGTTTTTTGTGCGTCAGAGCTTCAGAAATCCGCGCTTCAAGCGCGGCCTGTTGGGCGTCTTCCGCCAGCAGATCGCGAAGGTCGACACCGCCATCCCCGAACAGGCACAGATGCAGCTTACCAACGGAGGAGACGCGAAGACGGTTACAGCTGGCACAGAAGTCTTTCTCATACGGCATGATAAGCCCGATTTCCCCTTCGTAATCCGGGTGACAAAAAACCTGCGCCGGGCCGTCGCTGCGCTGACGGATCTGGTGGATCCAGCCGCGTTTCAGCAGCTCATCTCGCAACACCATCCCGGAGATGTGATGCCGACGGAACAGCTCACTGCCCTCGCCAGTTTCCATCAGCTCGATAAAACGCAACTGGATGGGGCGGGATTTGATCCACGCCAGGAAGGTATCAAGCTGGTGATGGTTGACGTCACGCATCAGCACCGTATTGACTTTGACCTTCTGGAACCCGGCACTGAACGCCGCGTCAATTCCATCCATCACCTGGCGGAATTTATCCTGGCCGGTAATGGCATGAAACTGGCGGGCATCGAGGCTGTCCACGCTGACGTTGATGGCGGTTAAGCCCGCGTCGCGCCAGGCCGCAACGTCGCGAGCCATGCGGTACCCGTTGGTGGTGACCGCAATCTGACGGATACGATCGTTCTCACGCACCGCAGCAATGATATCGGGGAAATCACGACGCAGAGAGGGTTCCCCTCCGGTCAGGCGGACCTTTTCCGTGCCGAGTTCAGAGAATGCGCGCGTGACGCGGCGCACTTCGTCCACGGAGAGAAAGCCGTTATTGGTGACGCTGCCCGGTTTGTAGCCATCGGGCAGGCAGTAGGTGCAACGGAAGTTGCACACATCGGTAATCGACAGACGTAAGTAAAAAAACTTACGCGCGAATGCATCAGTAAGTTGTGAAGCCATGTACACCTTTCCAGAGACGGGAGGCACAGTCATTTCTTTCTGTACCCTGGTGGCATATTCGCCACGGCCAGGACGCCATATCTTTCGACACAGGCGCCAGGGCTCGAGTGTATGTTTTCAAATTTGAAAACGTGGTTATGGCGATAGTAGCGCGGAAATCTTCCCTTCGCCATTATCACTTAACGCTATATAACCATATACATAACGACATAATCGTGTATTTTCGCTACAGAATACCTAAAAACAGCATATTCACATTGATATACGTCATTTTGCGCCGGGTGAGGCATCGTCTTTTAGGGGTAGTTAGGGTAGTGTTACGCAGATCGAACGTGATAAGGAATGTGTATGCGCAATCGCACTTTTGCGGATCTTGACCGTGTTGTCGCTCTTGGCGGAGGCCATGGTCTGGGGCGAGTGATGTCTTCTCTGTCTTCACTTGGCTCAAGGCTGACAGGGATAGTGACAACCACGGATAATGGCGGCTCCACCGGGCGTATTCGACGCGCGGAAGGGGGTATCGCCTGGGGCGATATGCGTAATTGTCTGAACCAGTTAATTACCGAGCCGAGCGTCGCTTCGGCGATGTTTGAGTACCGTTTTGGCGGTAACGGCGAACTTTCCGGGCATAACCTTGGAAATTTGATGCTTAAAGCGTTGGATCACCTGTCAGTGCGCCCGCTGGAAGCCATCAATTTGATCCGAAACCTGCTCAAGGTTGACGCGTTCCTGATCCCAATGTCCGAACAACCGGTCGATTTAATGGCGATCGATGCGGAAGGGCACGAGGTTTATGGCGAAGTGAACATCGACCAGCTTACCGTGCCGCCAAAAGAGCTGATGACCTACCCAAGCGTGCCCGCCACGCGTGAAGCCATTGAGGCCATCGGCGAAGCGGATTTGATTTTGATTGGGCCGGGCAGTTTTTACACCAGCCTGATGCCCATTTTACTGGTCAAAGAGCTGGCACAGGCTCTGCGCAGAACGCCCGCCCCCATGGTTTACATCGGCAATTTAGGCCGTGAGCTGAGCCCGGCGGCGGCCAGCCTGTCGCTGGCGGACAAACTGAATCTGATGGAGCAGTACGTCGGGAAGAAAATCATCGATGGCGTGGTGGTCGGCCCGAAAGTTGATGTATCAGGAATTGGCGATCGCGTGGTGGTGCAGGAGCCGCTGGAAGCGAGCGATATCAAATATCGCCACGACCGTCACCTGCTGCGTGAAGCGCTGGAGAAGGCGATTCAGGACCTGGGATAGAGATTATGCCTTCACCCAACCTCTCTCCCACGGGAGAGAGCAACCACTAAAAAAATGACAGCCTGCGGCTGTCATTTTGCTTTTACCTAGGAGGCGGCGATAAACAGATCGCGCAGCTGATGCAGCTGGTCGCGGATTTGCGCGGCCTCTTCGAATTCGAGGTTCTGCGCATGCTGCATCATCTGCCCTTCCAGTTCGTGGATTTTCTGCTGCAGCGCTTTTGGGGTCAACTCGACGGTATCCGGCTCAACCACTGAACGCGCTTTCCCGCGCCCTTTCGCTTTGGTCTTCGCAATGTTCTGACCCAGCGCCAGAATATCCACCACTTTCTTGTTCAGACCCTGCGGCGTAATACCGTGCTCTTCGTTGTAACGCTGCTGTTTCTCACGACGACGCTCCGTTTCGCCAATTGCTTTCGCCATTGACGGGGTAATTTTATCGCCGTAAAGGATCGCTTTACCGTTAACGTTACGCGCGGCACGGCCAATGGTCTGGATCAGGGAGCGTTCAGAACGCAGGAAGCCCTCTTTGTCGGCATCCAGAATCGCCACGAGCGAGACTTCTGGCATATCCAGGCCTTCTCGCAGCAGGTTGATACCCACCAGCACGTCAAACTCGCCCAGACGCAGGTCGCGGATGATCTCCATACGCTCGACGGTATCGATATCCGAGTGCAGATAACGCACCCGCTCACCGTGCTCCTCAAGATACTCGGTGAGATCTTCCGCCATACGCTTGGTCAACGTCGTTACCAGCACACGCTCGTTGATGGCCGCGCGGATACGGATTTCTGACAGCAGATCGTCAACCTGAGTGGCGACCGGACGCACCTCGATAATCGGATCCAGCAGCCCGGTCGGACGCACCACCTGGTCAACCACCTCATCGCCCGATTTTTCAAGCTCGTAGTTGCCCGGCGTAGCCGAGACGTAGATGGTTTGCGGTGCCAGCGCCTCAAATTCTTCAAACTTCATGGGACGGTTATCCAGCGCCGATGGCAGACGGAAACCATACTCCACCAGCGTCTCTTTACGCGCCCGGTCACCGCGATACATCCCGCCAATTTGCGGGATAGTCACGTGAGATTCGTCGATCACCAGCAGACCGTCTGCCGGCAGATAGTCAAACAGCGTCGGCGGTGGCTCGCCCGGACCACGCCCGGAGAGGAAACGTGAGTAGTTTTCGATACCGGAGCAGTAGCCCAGCTCGTTCATCATCTCCAGGTCAAACTGGGTGCGCTGGCTCAGGCGTTGCTCTTCCAGCAGCTTATTATTCGCCAGAAGCACCTTACGGCGGTCTGCCAGTTCAACTTTGATCTCTTCCATCGCCTGCACGATACGCTCGCGTGGCGTCACGTAGTGCGTTTTCGGGTAGATGGTATAGCGCTGAACAACCGACTCGACGTGGCCGGTCAGCGGGTCAAACAGCGACAGGCGTTCAACTTCTTCGTCAAACAGCTCAACGCGCAGGGCGATATCGTCCGACTCTGCCGGGAAGATATCAATCACCTCGCCGCGCACGCGGAAGGTACCGCGCTGGAACGCCTGATCGTTACGGGTGTACTGCAGCTCTGTCAGACGGCGTAAAATAGCGCGCTGATCGATGATCATCCCCTGGGTCAGGTGCAGCATCATCTTGAGATAGAGATCCGGATCGCCCAGACCGTAGATAGCCGACACTGACGCCACCACCACTACATCGCGACGCTCAAGGAGCGCCTTCGTCGCCGACAAACGCATCTGCTCAATGTGTTCGTTTACCGAGGCATCTTTCTCGATGAAGGTGTCAGAGCTCGGGACATACGCTTCAGGCTGGTAGTAATCGTAGTAGGAGACAAAATATTCCACGGCGTTATCCGGGAAGAACTCTTTCATCTCGCCGTAAAGCTGAGCGGCCAGGGTTTTGTTTGGGGCCAGCACCATCGTGGGGCGCTGCAGATCGGCGATAACGTTGGCAATGGTAAACGTTTTGCCCGAACCGGTTACCCCCAGCAGCGTCTGGTGCGCCAGCCCATCTTCCAGCCCCTCTTCGAGACGTCGGATCGCCTCAGGCTGATCGCCGGAAGGACGGAATGCAGAATTCAATTTGAACGGTTTACTCATGGGCGACAACCTGATGACGTTATAAGCGGCAGGTGAGTAATTTTACTCGTTGCTGCCAGGAATGCCAGTAAAAAACACTGGATGAAAAACCAGTAGCATGTCAGGATATTTAGAGTACCGGCAGGGTGATTAGCGCGATAGCGGTCAAAATTTGGACCGTGACAACATAAAACACCAGTCAGGACGGGTTATCCCCAGAACTTTTTCTTTTTTAACATTTGTCAAGCCAGGTAATGATAGTTTTATGGCAACAGGTGACACTTTCATTACGGCAATTGCTTTTATCTAACCAATTAAATATTAAGCGATATTTTCTAAAGCCGCGTTTCGCGCCAATTTGGTTGTAACCCGCGTCTTCTCTCGCTTATCGCGTGTTTTCTAACTCTAATGCACATGGTTATCCACAGGAATAGTGGATAACTGCTTCCAGCCCGTGCAGACCGCCGCTCAGCAAATTCCCGACTTTTCCCACGAAACGGCAGCAAAAATTTTTTATAGCTATTTTTTGCTGATAAACAGTTGTGTCATTCATAACCAACCGATGCGATCTTGCTCACATTTCCACCATTTTAACCCTGCACCACAACTCATCACGTCCGGCACCGCGGATGTGCAAAGGGGGTAATCACACACCGCTTATCCAGGACAAATTCCTAAAAAAGCCTCTTTTTTAATCAATTTAGGGTTTCTGGCAGGAGTTTTGCACATCCCACAATGAGCCTCATCCACACAGATTTTTAAGGAGAGAAAGATGTTGAGTCTGCGTGCAGTTAACCAGTTTTACGGAAGCCAACATACGCTATGGAACGTGGATTTAGATTTTCCCAAAGGCATGTGTACAGGCGTTGTTGGCCTGCCGGGGATGGGCAAAACGACCCTGATGAATTGCATCGCCGGGAAAGTGCCTGTCGACAGCGGCACCATCATCTGGCACGAAGCCGGTGCACCGCCGCGAGATTTGCTTAGCCAGACGCCAGAACCCTTCGCTGGCCCGGGAATAGGCTATGTCCCGCAGGACAGGCGGATTTTCTCCCAGTTAACCATTGATGAAAATCTGCATATCGCCATGCGCGCGACAGGGAAACCAGACCCTGAAGCGAAAAGTGACGTTTACGACCTCTTTCCGGAACTCTATGCGCTGCGACAAACCCGGGCCAACACGCTTTCGCCAGACGACCAGTATCAGCTGGCGCTGGCCAATGCGCTGGTCATCCGTCCGCGGATGTTGATTCTGGATGAACCGATGCATGGCGCGGGCCACAGCTTCGCCCAGAAGCTGAGCCAGCTGCTGGTACGGTTAAACCGGGAACTGGGAATGACGGTGTTGTTAGCTGAGCAGCAGCTGTCGTTTATCCGCCGGGTCGCGGAGCGCTTTTGCATGCTGTATCGCGGGCGTAACGTGGCCCAGGGCCACGTTAACGAGCTGGACGACGAGCTTATCGCACACTGGATGTCGCTGGAGGCAAGACGCTGAGATCGAGGTAATGCCCGGTTTCAGCGCACCCGGCAGTGTCAGCCAGCCACGGGATCTCCCCAAGAAACGGCGCAGGAATCACCCGCTTCAGCGTTGCCAGATACTCCTGATGTCGCCTGCCCGGCGCAACCACGTCGTTGGCTATCCAGCCGGCCAGGCGCAGCCCGGCCTGCTGAACGGCCTGGGCAGTCAGCATCGCATGGTTGATACAGCCGAGTTTGACCCCTACCACCAGAATTACCGACAGCTGCTCGATTTGCACCCAGTCAGCAAAGGTCTGGTCCGCCGAAAGTGGCGTAAACCAGCCACCGGCGCCCTCCACCAGTACCCAGTCAGCCTGGCGTTCAAGGGCGCGTAACCCGGCAGAAAGCACGGCAAAATCAATCGGGCGACCTTCATCGGCGCTGATAATATGCGGTGAGGTGGGCTCGGCAAAGGTGTACGGATTCACCGCTGAATAGGCAAGTTCAAGCGTGCTGTTGCGCTGGAGCGCCAGCGCGTCGGTATTGCGCAACCCGTGCGCCGTCATCTCGCTGCCGGAGGCGACAGGTTTATATCCGGCGGTGGTTTTTCCCTGCATGCGCGCCGCCTGCAGCAGCGCTGAGCTGGCAACCGTCTTGCCCACTTCGGTATCTGTTCCGGTGACAAAATAACGTTCAGTCACGTTCAATAATCCCATGAAAAAGTTGATATGAGAGCGGGAACTGCCCCCGCTGCTGCGGCCACGCCAGCTCCAGACGCTGCAACTGGCCGCGGGTAAGAGGCTTCTTTTCACGCCCCGCATGCAGATGGGTCGCGCCAATGCCCTTCAGGGAGCGCATGGCGCTGAAGGCATCGTCGAAATTCAGCGTAATGGTCTGCTCAGCACAGCGATAGCGCCATCCCGCCAGCGCGTGGATGACCTGCTCGTGCGACAAAAAACGGTTAGCGTGAGGTTGTTCATCCACCGCTTTCCACGCCTGATTGAGCTCCGGTAAAGAGCTTTCCAGCAGCGTGGTGAAGGCCACGCATCCACCCGGGCGCGCCACGCGATAAAGCTCGTTTAATGCCTGCGGGAGACTACTGCACCACTGTACCGCCAGATGGCTCCAGACCAGATCAAACCGCGCATCCGGCAGCGGAATGGACTCAATATCGGCAACCAGATAGTGGTGCGCGGCCTGCTGCTGACGGGCCTCCTCGAGCATATCGGGCGACAGATCGATAGCCGTCACCTCGCTGCCGGCCGCACGCCAGTGTCGGCTATTGGCACCCGGCCCACACCCGGCGTCCAGCACCAGAGGGAACCGGGTCTCGTTGAGTAAAGCAAGCAGACCCTGCGCGCTCTGACGCTGGAGTTCATCGTGCTGCGAATAGCTGCGTGCGGCCCGGCCAAATGCCGCCGCGATCGCCTGTTTATTCACGGGTGTCATGCAGCGCCTCCAGAAGTGCCTCGATATCCTCTGCTTCGTGCGCCGCCGTGAGCGTCAGACGCAGCCGGGCAGTGCCTGGCGGTACGGTTGGTGGACGAATAGCCGTCACCCATATCCCCCGCTCGCGAAGCGTCTGCGCCAGCGTGAGAGCCAGACCGTTTTCCCCCACCATCACCGGCTGGATTGCGCTCTGCGAATCGGTGCTCTGGAACGGGAGATGGCGTAACCCCTGGCGAAAACGCCGGATATGTTCCGCCAGACGCGCCCGTCGTTCCGCGCCTTCAGCGCTGCGGATCACCGCCAGTGATGCAGACAGCGCCACGGCCTGTGCGGGCGGCATACTGGTGCTGTAAATGAGATGACGGGCGAACTGCAGCAGATAGTCGGCGACAGACTCGCTGCACAACACAGCCGCCCCGCTCACGCCAAAACCTTTCCCGAAAGTCACCACCAGCAGTTCCGGCTTCACGTTTTGCTGATGGATGCTACCGCGCCCTTCCTCACCCATCACGCCAATACCATGCGCATCATCAACCAGCAGCCAGGCGTTTTGTCGCTGCGCCGTCTCATGCAGCGGACGCAGCGGTGCACTGTCGCCGTCCATGCTGAACACCCCTTCTGTGACCACCAGCTGCTGTCCGGTGCAGGGCTTATCGAGCAGGCCAGCAAGCTGAGCCGCATCGTTATGGGCAAAGCGGCGGAGCTGCGCAGGGCTTAAACTTGCCGCTTCCAGCAGCGAGGCGTGACTTAAGCGGTCGGCAACAATGCGGTCGTCCTTGCCCATTAGCGCGGTGATGACCGCCTGGTTGGCGGCAAAACCTGAAATGAACAGCAACGCACGCGGATACCCCAGCCAGTCGGCAAGGGCCTCCTCCAGCGCCTGATGCGCCGTGGTGTAGCCGCTGACATGCCCCGAACCGCCGCTGCCGACGCCAAACCGCTCCGCCCCCTGCTGCCAGGCGCGGACGATTGCCGGGTGCTGGCTCAGCCCGAGATAATCATTGCTGGAGAAATTGCAAAACTGCCGACCCTCGCGGGTGAGAAAACGGCCTGCGCCGTTTTCTACCACGTTGCGAACGCGAAAGGCATCTGCCGCCCGCCGTTCTTCAAGCGCGGAATGGATACGTGCCTGCCAGGTCATACGGTTGCCGCGTTGTAGAACTGGTCAGTATCGGCGTTGAAAATCTGCTGCTCCAGCTGCTGCTGTTGCTCGTTATCCCCCGTCAGGACGTCTGTCTGATGCGGGTTCAGCCCCAGCTTGCGGAACAACTGGACGTCTTTATCCTCTTCCGGGTTCGGGGTGGTCAGCAGTTTGCAGCCGTAGAAGATGGAGTTGGCCCCGGCCATAAAGCACATCGCCTGCGTCTGCTCGCTCATCTGCTCACGACCCGCCGAGAGGCGCACGTAGGAGGTCGGCATCATGATACGCGCCACCGCAATGGTGCGGATAAAATCAAATGCATCCACGTCTTCGTTATCCGCCAGTGGCGTACCTTTAACTTTCACCAGCATGTTGATCGGCACGCTTTCCGGCGGCGTGGGCAGGTTCGCCAGCTGCAGCAGAAGACCCGCACGGTCTTTCACCGTTTCGCCCAGTCCCACAATCCCGCCTGAACAGACTTTGATGCCGGCGTCACGCACTTTATCCAGCGTATCGAGACGCTCCTGATAGGTCCGCGTGGTGATGATATTGCCGTAAAATTCAGGGGAGGTGTCGAGGTTGTGGTTGTAGTAATCCAGCCCTGCCGCGGAAAGGCGTTGCGCCTGCTCTTCGTTCAGCGTGCCAAGGGTCATGCAGGCTTCCAGCCCCATCTCTTTCACCCCTTTCACCATCTGCTCCAGATACGGCATGTCGCGATCGTGCGGGTTTTTCCATGCCGCGCCCATACAGAATCGGGTTGAGCCTGCATTTTTCGCCTTACGGGCGGAGTCGAGCACCTGCTCCACTTCCATCAGACGTTCAGATTCAAGCCCGGTTTTATAGCGCGCACTCTGCGGGCAGTATTTGCAATCTTCTGGGCATGCGCCGGTCTTGATCGACAGCAGCGTACTGACCTGCACATGGCGTGGATCGAAGTGCTGACGATGCACCTGTTGGGCTTCAAACATCAGCTCAAGGAAAGGTTTATTGAATAATTCAGTAACTTGCGACATCGTCCAGCGTGCGTGGTGAGCCATGGGGCTTCTCCAAAGGGTTTTGTTAATTTTCAGATCGGTTTATACTCGTAAACCTAAAACTTTTCAAAATGGTTTACAAGTCGATTATGACCCAGGACGATCTCGCCTTCGACAAGCAGCATATCTGGCACCCTTACACTTCCACTACCCGCCCCCTCCCCGTTTACCCGGTCGCCTCGGCTCACGGGTGCGAACTGACCCTGAGCAGCGGTGAGTCGCTTGTGGACGGCATGTCATCCTGGTGGGCGGCTATTCACGGGTATAACCACCCGCGTCTGAATGCGGCGATGAAAGCGCAGATTGACCAGATGTCGCACGTGATGTTTGGCGGTATCACCCATCAGCCTGCGGTTGACCTGTGCCGGCGTCTGGTCGCGATGACCCCGGCCCCGCTGGAGTGCGTTTTCCTTGCAGATTCCGGCTCTGTTGCCGTGGAAGTGGCGATGAAAATGGCGCTGCAGTACTGGCACGCCAGAGGTGAGACCCGCCAGCGGTTCCTCACCTTCCGCAACGGCTATCACGGCGACACGTTCGGCGCGATGTCGGTGTGCGATCCGGATAACTCCATGCACAGCCTGTGGAAGGGCTATCTGCCAGAGAACCTCTTTGCCCCGGCACCGCAAAGCCGTTTTGACGGGGAGTGGGATGAAATGGACATGGTCGGTTTTGCGCGGCTGATGGCTGCCCACCGCCATGAGATTGCCGCCGTTATTCTTGAGCCGGTTGTGCAGGGTGCAGGCGGAATGCGGATGTACCACCCGGCGTGGCTGACACGCATTCGTAAGATGTGCGATCGCGAAGGCATTCTGCTGATTGCCGATGAGATCGCCACCGGCTTTGGCCGCACCGGCAAGCTGTTCGCCTGCGAGCATGCGGGGATCGCACCGGATATTCTGTGTCTGGGTAAAGCGCTGACCGGCGGCACCATGACGTTGTCCGCCACGCTGACAACGCGCCACGTTGCCGACACCATCAGCGACGGCGACGCGGGCTGCTTTATGCACGGCCCAACGTTTATGGGCAACCCGCTGGCCTGCGCGGTGGCGAGCGAAAGTCTGGCCATTCTCGAGAGCGGCGAGTGGCAAACGCAGGTCGCGACGATTGAAGCGCAGCTTCGCCAGGAGCTGAGCGCAGCGTCAGCGGCTGAATTCGTGGCGGATGTGCGCGTGCTGGGTGCCATCGGCGTGATTGAGACCACCCATCCGGTTAACATGGCGGCGCTGCAGCGTTTCTTCGTGGAACGGGGAGTGTGGGTGCGTCCTTTCGGCAAGCTTATCTATCTGATGCCGCCTTATGTTATCTCGCCGGCTCAGCTACGTCAGTTAACGGCTGCGGTAGTTGACGCCGTTAACATTCCCGCACATTTTGCGATTTAACCCTGAGCGTTAACGTCGGTACTCTGTTTATGCATTACACTTTTTGCATAATCGGGTACCGAGGTAAATCGTATGAAAATCATCAGTAAAGATCTGCGCGACGGGGAAAAACTGCCTGAACGCCACGTTTTTAACGGCATGGGTTATCAGGGGGATAATATCTCTCCGCATCTGGCGTGGGACGATGTTCCGGCGGGAACCAAAAGCTTTGTTGTCACCTGCTATGACCCGGATGCCCCTACAGGCTCAGGGTGGTGGCACTGGATAGTGGCGAACCTGCCTGCGGATACGCGCGTTCTGCCGCAAGGTTCCGGCTCTGACCTGGTGGCGCTGCCTGAAGGCGCTATCCAGACCCGAACCGATTTTGGCAAAGCGGGTTACGGTGGCGCCGCGCCGCCAAAAGGGGAAACGCACCGCTATATCTTCACGGTTCACGCGCTGGATGTGGACAAGATTGAGGTGGATGAGGGTGCGAGTGGCGCAATGGTCGGCTTTAACGTCCATTTTCATTCGCTGGGTAGCGCATCGATCACGGCAATGTATTCGTAAAAAAACCGGTGGCCTGAACGTGTCCGGGCCACCGGGCAAATCTTAGAGCACCGAAGGCAGTAAGCCCACCAGGCTTCCCTTCTCCAGCAGCGCGATCGCTTTATCAATATCCGGCGCAAAGAAACGGTCATCATCGTAATGCGCGACCTGTTGACGCAGCAGATGACGCGCCTGTTCCAGCAGCGGGCTGGATGTCAGACCTTCACGCAGATCAACGCCCTGACATGCGGCCAGCCATTCCACCGCCAGCACGCCGCGGGTGTTGGCGGCCATCTCCCACAGACGACGCCCAGCGGCCGGGGCCATAGAAACATGATCTTCCTGGTTCGCTGACGTTGGCAGACTGTCCACGCTGTGCGGATGCGACAGGGCCTTGTTCTCGCTCGCCAGCGCTGCGGCCGTCACCTGGGCAATCATAAAACCGGAGTTAACCCCGCCGTTGCGGACCAGGAACGGCGGCAGCTGGGACATATGTTTATCCATCATCAGCGCGATGCGACGTTCGGATAAGGCCCCCACTTCCGCAATCGCCAGCGCGATATTATCCGCCACCATCGCCACAGGCTCGGCGTGGAAATTCCCCCCGGAGACCACTTCGTTTTCCTGAGCGAACACCAGCGGGTTATCAGACACCGCATTCGCCTCCACCAGCAGCACTTCTGCCGCGTGGCGCAGCTGCGTCAGACAGGCTCCCATCACCTGGGGCTGACAGCGAAGCGAATAGGGATCCTGTACCTTGTCACAGTTATGGTGAGAGTCTGCAATATCGCTGGTCTCGGTCAGCAGGTGACGGTACATCGCCGCGGCGTCAATCTGCCCGCGCTGGCCGCGCACCTCGTGGATACGGGCGTCAAACGGACGACGTGAGCCAAGCACCGCCTCGGTGGTCAGCGCACCGCACACGACCGCGGAGGCGAAAAGATCCTCGGCTTCAAACAGACCACGCAACGCAAACGCCGTCGAGGCCTGGGTTCCGTTAAGCAGCGCCAGCCCCTCTTTCGCCGCCAGCGTTATCGGGGTTAATCCGGCTTTTTTCAGCGCCTCTTTCGCGGGGAGCCACTCGCCCTTCCAGCGAGCCTGACCTTCACCGAGCAGCAGCAGCGACATATGGGCCAGCGGCGCAAGATCGCCGGATGCACCGACGGAACCTTTTGCCGGGATCCACGGATAGACTTCCGCATTCACCAGCGCCATCAGCGCCTCGATCACGCTGAGGCGAATTCCGGAGAACCCACGCGCCAGACTGTTGATTTTGAGCACCATCATCAGGCGGACAATGTCATCATCCAGCGGTTGACCGACACCCGCCGCATGCGAAAGCACCAGCGAGCGCTGTAAATTTTCCAGATCGTGCGTGGCGATACGCGTCTGCGCCAGCAGACCAAATCCGGTGTTGATGCCGTAGGCGGTACGTCCTTCGGCAATAATGGCTTCAACGCAGGCAACGCTGTCGTTAATCGCGGCGTGGGCGCTTTCATCAAGTGAGAGCGTAACCGGTTGACGCCAGATGTTACGCAGCTGTTTGAGCGTCAGTGAACCGGGAGTGAGGGTTAAGGCGTTCATTAATGCTTTCCTTGTGTGGCAGGGATCATCGGCAGGTTCAGGCCCTGCTCTTTGGCACATTCAATCGCAATCTCGTAACCGGCATCCGCGTGGCGCATTACGCCGGTTGCCGGGTCGTTATGCAGCACGCGAGCGATACGCGCTGCCGCTTCATCCGTACCATCACACACGATGACCATTCCCGAGTGCTGGGAGAAGCCCATTCCTACGCCACCGCCGTGATGCAGCGACACCCAGGTCGCCCCGCTGGCGGTATTCAGTAAGGCATTCAGCAGTGGCCAGTCGGACACGGCATCGGAGCCGTCGCGCATGGCTTCGGTTTCACGGTTCGGGCTGGCAACAGAGCCCGAGTCGAGATGGTCGCGTCCGATAACAATCGGCGCGGAGACTTCACCGCTGCGCACCATTTCGTTAAAGGCCAGACCCAGTTTTTGTCGCCACTCCAGCCCGACCCAGCAGATCCGCGCCGGCAAGCCCTGGAAGTTAATGCGCTCGCGAGCCATATCCAGCCAGTGGTGCAGATGTTCGTCGTCGGCGACGATCTCCTTCACTTTGGCGTCGGTTTTGTAGATATCTTCCGGGTCGCCGGACAGGGCCACCCAGCGGAACGGACCAATACCGCGACAGAACAGCGGGCGAATATAGGCAGGCACAAACCCCGGGAAGTCGAAGGCGTTACTCACGCCCATCTCTTTCGCCATCTGGCGAATATTGTTGCCGTAATCAAATGTCGGAATGCCCATCTGGCTAAAGGCCAGCATGGCGTTCACGTGCTCCGCCATGGAACGTTTAGCGGCGAGCACCGTGCCTTCCGGGTCACTTTCGGCGTTTTGCTGATACGCTTCCCACGTCCAGCCCGATGGCAGATAGCCGTGAAGGGGGTCGTGCGCGCTGGTCTGGTCGGTGACGAGATCCGGGCGTACACCACGGGCCACCAGTTCAGGGAGAATGTCAGCCGCGTTGCCGCAGAGCGCAATCGACATCGCTTTGCCTTCTGACGTGTATTTTTTGATGCGTGCCAGCGCGTCATCCAGGTTTTCAGCCTGTTCATCGACGTAACGGGTACGCAGACGGAAATCAATGCGGCTCTGCTGACATTCGATGTTCAGGGAGCAGGCACCGGCAAGGGTCGCGGCCAGCGGCTGTGCGCCCCCCATTCCCCCCAGACCGGCAGTCAGTACCCAGCGACCTTTCAGCGAACCGTTATAGTGCTGACGACCGGCTTCCACGAAGGTTTCGTAGGTGCCCTGCACAATCCCCTGACTGCCGATGTAGATCCAGCTTCCCGCCGTCATCTGGCCATACATCGCCAGCCCTTTGGCGTCCAGCTCGTTAAAGTGTTCCCAGGTCGCCCAGTGCGGGACAAGGTTAGAGTTGGCGATCAGCACGCGCGGTGCATTCTTGTGGGTTTTGAACACGCCGACCGGTTTGCCGGATTGCACCAGCAGGGTTTCGTCATGTTCCAGATGAGTCAGGGATTCAACAATCGCGTCATAGCACTCCCAGTTGCGCGCGGCGCGGCCTATGCCGCCATACACCACCAGCTCGTGTGGGTTCTCCGCGACCTCAGGATCGAGGTTATTCATCAACATGCGCAGCGGGGCTTCGGTGAGCCAGCTTTTGGCGGTAAGTGTGGTGCCGCGCGCGGCGCGGACATCCTGCTGGCGGTATTTACCTGACGACATTGTGTGCTCCTCATACGGGACAGATGATGTATTCAGATATACTTGTATAGACAAGCACACACAAGGTTGGATTTAACAAAAAAGATACAATTTTGTTATATTGCGTTAGCTATCACGCTTTTAAAACGTATGACCCTTACGACATGAAATGGCCCTGCAGCCGGTATCGATTTCCCGGGAACAGCAGTCTGGCATGCGACACAATATGCGACGAAGACCAGGTACGGCGACGAATGAGCAGGCAAGGATCGTGCTCTTTGATCCGCAACAGTTCGCACTCCTGCGGCGTAGCGCGAACCGCTTCCACGATGTGCTCCCCTTCCGTCAGCGGCGCGATGAGCGAAAGATAGGCATGCGGCGTGGTCTGGGTGTAATCCTGATCCAGGTACTCGGGCACCCGACCGGCGTTCACGCAGCGATCTTCAATCTGCACCGGGATGTCGTTTTCATAATGCACCATCACGGAATGAAAGATGCGGCTTCCCTCTTTGACATTCAGCTCCACGGCCTGCTCGGCGCTGGCCTGTGTCTCTTCGAGCACCAGCACTTCACAGTGGTGCTGATGGTTTCGCGAGGCTATCTCATCGGCAATACTTCTGATCTCAAACAGTGCCGATTGCCCTTTCGGCTCCGCGACGAAGGTCCCGACGCCTTGCAGACGCACCAGAAGGCCCTCATCGGTCAGCTCGCGCAGCGCCCGGTTGATGGTCATTCGGCTAAAACCAAACTGTGCGACCAGTTCGGCCTCGGACGGAATGCGATCGTGCGGCCGCCAGACGCCGGTTGCGATTTTTTCGCTGATAGCCTGCTTTACCTTTTCGTAGAAAGGCGCGGGAGGGCTGGACTGCGGCAGCGGTGAGCGTGAAAACATCCTGACTCCTTAAACGTTGTTATGCCCACCAGTGAGCAATTTGCCAGGCCAGACGAGCGGCAAGCTTTGCCCCCTGTCCGTCCCGATCGTACTGCGGGTTAAATTCTACCAGATCGGCAGCCTGCAGTTTTCCACTGCGGCAGATATGTTCAATCACCGGCAGAAGATCCAGTGCGGGTACCCCTAACGCCGCGGGCGCTGAGACGGCTGGCATTTCGCCAGCAGGCAAAACATCGAGGTCAATGGTGAGGTAAACGCGGTCGGCCTGGGCCAGGACCTTGTCCAGAGCCGATAACGCATCTCGCCTGAAATGAAGGTCTTCCACCAGCGTGACGTTTAATCGCTCAGCTTCATCCCACAGCGCCTGCGTATTCGCCGCCCGGCTGACGCCCAGGCAGGCATACTGAAAACCGCGCGCCTGATCCGCACAGTAGTGTGCCAGCTGACGAAACGGCGTGCCGGAGGTCGCGTGGTCCGCCTTGCGCAGGTCAAGGTGTGCATCCAGATTTATCACCACCACGCGCGCGTTCGGGAAAGCATCCAGAACCCCGCGGCCATGCGCCCAGGCGGTCTCGTGTCCCCCGCCAAAAACCAGCGTACGCATGCCGGACTGCTGGCAGGCCTGCACGGCATCGCTTAACCCCCGCTGAGCCGCTTCCAGATTATCGCCCTCGACATACACCGACCCCATATCCACCAGCCGGTCATGTCCATGATGACTTGCCATGTTCGCCAGCGCTTTGCGAAGCACCTCCGGGGCCTGTACGGCGCCGGGCCTGCCCTGATTGCGTTTTACCCCTTCATCACATTCAAACCCTATCAAAGCGATGCCGGATGACTGAGGGGTAAATACCGGCATCTGTCGTAGGGTCTGAAAAATACGTTTTGCATTGCTGGCCTCGGCGCTGTCGTCGCGCCCCTGCCAGACGGTCTCGGCAACCGGCCGCCAAAGTCTCATACGCTCTCCCCACGGAAAATACGTTGATACAACGGATTGCGTCCCGGCTCATAGACCATTTCGACCGGGTGATGTGCATCCCAGACGACAAAGTCAGCCACGAATCCAGACTGCAGCTGCCCGTGCGTGGCCCCGCGTCCCAGCGCCTGGGCAGCATGTCGCGTCACGCCAGCCCAGGCCTCTTCAGGCGTCAGGCCAAACTGCACGCAGGCCATATTCATCGCGAGATGAATACTCGCGAACGGGCTGGTGCCGGGGTTATAGTCGGTGGCGACAGCCATGGGAACGCCCTCTTTCCTGAGCTGTTCAACCGGCGGACGCTGGCGCTCCTGAAGAAAATAGAACGCCCCCGGCAGTAATACCGCAACCGTGCCGTTGTGCGCCATCGCCTGAACACCGGCGTCGTCGAGATATTCAATATGATCGGCGGAAAGCCCCTTAAAGCGGCTGACCAGCGCCGCGCCGCCAAGATTTGAAAGCTGTTCCACGTGTCCTTTGACCGGAATCCCCAGGGCAGTGGCAGCGCGGAAAAGCCGCTCGGTTTGCGCTGGCGTGAAGCCGACGTTTTCGCAAAACACATCCACGGCTTCGAATAAGCCTTTTTGCCACAGCGTGGGCATCATCTGCTCGCACACCCTGGTGAGATACGCGTCCGCGTCGTGGCGGTATTCCGCCGGAACCGCATGCGCAGCCAGAAGCGTTGGGCTGATCTCTACCGGATTGTTCTGGCCCAGCTGGCGGGCGACCTGCAGCATCTTCTCTTCCGCTTCGGCGTTGAGACCATATCCCGACTTGATTTCAACCGTGGTCACCCCTTCATCGATCAGCCGCTGCAGACGCTGTTGCGCCAGCCTGAGCAGGGTCTCGGGCGAACTGCTCCGCGTCGCCGTCACGGTCGCGTTAATCCCGCCGCCCTGCGCGCTGATGGTTTGATAAGAGACGCCGTTCAGACGCTGCTCCCACTCTGCCGCACGATCGCCACCGAACACCAGGTGGGTATGGCAGTCAATCAGCCCGGGGGTGACCAGACGACCGTGCAGATCGACACAGTGACGGTGGCCGGAAGGGATGTCAGATTCGGGAATAACGGCCAGAATCGTCTGGCCGCGCACCACCAGGGCGTGCTGCGCTTTCAGGCCATAAGGCGTGCTGTCGTCCGGGATCATTGTCGCCAGTCGCGCATTGCGCCATATTACATCGTCGGGATGAAGCTGCTGCATGGGCATTCCACTTGTCATGGGTTGTATAGACATTTATTTTCATCTGCCCCCTGCTGTCAACCGCTCTGGCGGAAAATGTTATTTATTTGTGATGACTTTCCCGCCTCCCGCGGGTAAAAAATGCATCTTTTACCCTTTTTATCTTCCCGTTTCGCTCAACTTAGTATAAAAAAGCAGGCTATTTCGTCTATCCCGTTAAGACTTGCATACCCAGGAGCTTTACCTTGAACATTTCCAGGATTTCCCGTCTGGCGTTAGCGCTCGCCTTTGGCGTGACATTATCCGCATGCAGTTCTACCCCACCGGACCAGCAGCCTTCTGAGCAGGTTGCACCGGGTACCGCCTCTCGCCCGATTTTGTCCGCTGATGAAGCGAAGAACTTTGACCGTGCACACTACTTCTCGGCGATGGACCCTAACGCTGCGCCGTGGACACCGTCTTCTATTAACCTGCCGAAACAACCTGACTTCGTTGTCGGTCCGGCAGGTACGCAGGGCGTGACGCACACGACGATTCAGGCTGCGGTTGACGCGGCTATCACCAAACACAGCGCCTCTCGCCAGTACATCGCGATCCTGCCTGGGGAATATGAAGGCACCGTTTACGTTCCGGCAGCACCGGGCAGCATCACCCTTTACGGGACGGGCGAGAAAGCGGTCGACGTGAAAATTGGTCTGGCGATTGATTCTGAAATCGACAGCAACACCTGGCGTCACCTGGTCAACCCGGCGGGTAAATACATGCCAGGTAAACCGGCGTGGTACATGTTTGACAACTGCCAGAGCAAGCGTGCTGCCACCATCGGCGTGATGTGTTCGGCGGTCGTCTGGTCGCAGAATAATGGCCTGCAGCTGCAGAACCTGACCATTCAGAATACCCTGGGCGATAGCGTTGATGCGGGTAACCACCAGGCCGTTGCACTGCGTAGCGATGGCGATAAAGTGCAGATCAACAACGTGAATATTCTCGGCCGTCAGAACACCTTCTTCGTGACGAACAGCGGTGTTCAGAACACGCTGCAGAATAACCGTCTGACCCGTACGCTGGTCACTAACAGCTACGTTGAAGGTGACGTGGATCTGGTCTCCGGTCGCGGCGCGGTGGTGTTTGAGAACACCGATTTCCGCGTGGTGAATTCACGCACTCAGCAGGAAGGTTATGTGTTTGCCCCTGCCACGCAATCTAACCTGTTCTACGGCTTCCTGGCCGTTAACAGCCGCTTTAACGCGTCCGGTGACGGCGTCGCGCAGCTGGGCCGCTCGCTGGATGTGGACTCTGCCACCAACGGTCAGGTTGTTATTCGTGACAGCGTGATCAACGAAGGTTTCAACATTGCTAAGCCATGGGCCGATGCCGCTATCTCCAAACGTCCTTTCTCCGGCAATACCGGTAGCGTGGATGATAAAGGTAACGTGCAGCGCAACCTGAATGACGCTAACTTCAACCGCATGTGGGAATACAACAACCGCGGTCTGGGTAGCAAAGTGGTTGCTGAGCCTAAGCAATAAAAGAATGCGTTGATGTCTTTTGCTGTACTCGCCCGGCGCCCACCGGGCATAAAAAAACCTCGCATTTGCGAGGTTTTTTGTTTTAAGTCTTTTAGTGTGCGTTTACCACCACCCACATTGGCCCCTGGCCGACGGCGTAACGCCCTTTCTCTTCCAGCAGCCCCTGCGCACCTTTGATTTCGTACAGCGCGATGTGGTGGGATTTTTGCCCCGCCGCAATCAGGTATTTACCGCTGTGATCGATATTAAACCCGCGTGGCTGGGTTTCGGTAGGCTGGAAACCTTCAATCGCCAGCACGCTACCGTCTTCAGAAACGCTGAATACCGTAATCAGGCTGGAGGTACGGTCGCAGGCATACAGATGACGCCCATCCGGTGTGATGTGAATATCAGCCGCCCAGCGGGTGTCAGAGAAGTCAGACGGCATCATATCCAGCGTCTGCACGCACTCAATCTTGCCGTTAGGATCTTTCAGTTCCCATACGTCCACAGAACTGTTCAGCTCGTTCACCACATAGGCGTACTGCTGGTTCGGGTGGAACACCAGATGGCGCGGGCCCGCGCCCTCAACGGTGGTCACTTCTGCAGGATTCTGCGCCACCAGGTGACCGTCATCGCTCAGGGTAAACAGGCAGATACGATCCTGTTTCAGCGCAGGGACCCACAGCGTACGGTTATCCGGAGAAATATTCGCCGAGTGGCAACCTTCCAGCCCGTCAACCACCTCCACGGTTTCAACCGGTAGGCCCGCTTCCAGGCGCGTTACGCTGACACAGCCCGCATTGTAAGAGCCGCTGAAGATGAAGTTGCCTTTGCGATCGGTGGAGATATGCGTTGGGCTGCCCGGCAAAGGTGCTTCCGCAGTGTAAGTCAGCGCGCCGTCGTCCGGCGAGATGCGGTAGGCCAGCACGCGAAACTCCGGGCGCACACCCACGTACAAGAAACGTTTATCCGGGCTGATAACCATCGGCTGCACCTGACCTGGCACATCAACAACCTGAACCAGCGTGAGGGTACCCTCGGTATTTAAACGCCAGACGTGGATCTGCTGGCTTTCAGGACTGGCGGTATAAACGGTTTGTTTCATGAATATTCACTCCTCACTGCGCATGAAAGTAGTTAACTTTTGACGGTGAATGCTGAATTGTCATCGGGAATTTTGAAGCCTTTGCCTCTCGGTGTACCATCCCTTCAGAACGTAAATTCAATATTAACCCGGAAAAACAAATGACCTCGCGTGTAATAGCTCTGGATTTAGACGGTACCTTACTTACTCCGCAGAAAACCCTTCTCCCCTCTTCCCTTGAAGCACTCAAACGCGCGCAGGAAGTGGGATATCAACTCCTTATCGTAACGGGTCGACATCACGTTGCCATTCATCCTTTTTATCAGGCACTGGCGTTAGATACACCTGCAATTTGTTGTAATGGCACTTATTTGTATGATTATCAGGCAAAAAAGGTTTTAGAATCCGATCCGCTGCCCGTGCCTCAGGCGCTGCAATTGATTGATCTGCTTGATGAGCATGCCATTCACGGCCTGATGTATGTGGATAACGCAATGGTGTATGAACGTCCGACAGGCCACGTGATCCGCACCAGCAACTGGGCACTGTCTCTGCCTGAAGCGCAGCGTCCGGTCTTTACCCAGGTTTCCTCCCTGCGCCAGGCGGCTCAGGATGTCGATGCTATCTGGAAATTTGCGCTGACGGATGAAGATACCACCAAACTGAATGCCTTCGCGACGCACGTTGAACAAACGCTGGGTCTGGAGTGCGAGTGGTCCTGGCACGACCAGGTCGATATCGCCCGCAAAGGCAACAGCAAAGGCAAGCGTCTGACGCAGTTCGTGAAGTCTCAGGGCGGGTCAATGCAGGATGTGATTGCCTTTGGCGATAACTACAACGACATCAGCATGCTGGAGGCCGCCGGTACAGGCGTGGCAATGGGCAACGCCGACGATGCGGTAAAAGCGCGTGCTAACGTCGTGATTGGTGATAACACCACCGACAGCATCGCGCAGTATATTTATACCCACCTGCTGTAATCAGGTGGTGATGGAGACGCTCTTGATTTGCGCGTAAAGCCACAGGCCAGGCTTGATCCCTAACTCATCTCTGGCCCACGGACTGATGCGCGCCCAGAGCGTCTTGCTGCCCACCTCGAGCTTTACCTCAACCTGTCCGTTATCATCAAAACACTCCGCCACTTTCGCGCGCAGGATATTGCGAATACTGGTCTGCAGCGGCGCTTGCAGCACCAGAGAGACATCTGAAGCCTGAATACGTATACGCAACGCAGACTGCAGCGGTTTGTCGATTTTGTTGACCCACAAATGCTGGTCGCCCAGCGCCAGTGCGGTCATCGCATAATGCGGGTGATGTTCCAGCACGCTCACCTTAAGGATGCTGCTCTGCTGCTCCTTCGGTAACCACGGGTGCATCACGCTGCTGCCCCACACCTCTTCCAGATTACCGAATGCCTTAACGCTGCCCTCTTCCAGTACCAGCACTTTATCGGCCAGATGCAGGATCTCATCCAGCGAATGGCTGACGTAGAGCATCGGGATATTGATTTCACGCGCCAGTCGCTGAAGATAGGGCAGCAGTTCACGTTTTCGCGGAATATCCAGCGAGGCCAGCGGTTCGTCAAGCAACAGCAGTTCTGGCGCGGTGAGCAACGCGCGGCCTATCGCCACGCGCTGTTTTTCACCACCAGAAAGCGATGAAGGGAGACGGTCCAGCAGTGACTCAATGCCCAGCAGCGCCACCAGCTTATCAAATTGCGCGGCCATGCTTTTGGCCATGCCGTAGCGAAGATTACCGCGCACGCTGTAATGCGGAAATAATCGCGCATCCTGAAAAACATAACCAATTCGCCGCTTATCCGGTGCCAGGTAAATTTTGTTCTCAACGTCGTTTAAGACGCGATCGTTGAGCACAATCCGTCCGGACTGCGGCCGCGTCAGTCCGCTGATGGCATTGATCAATGAGGTTTTCCCTGCACCAGATACACCAAAGATGGCGGTAATGCCGCTCGCAGGCAGCGTCTCGTTAAGGGTCAGGGTATGATTTCCCAGCGTCTGGGTGAACTGAAGTTCGAGCATGACTATTTCCCCATCCGCTCGCGACTGAGTCGCGCCAGCCATTCCGAAACCAGCAGCGAGACCAGCGCCAGCACAATTGAGATAATGCACAGCCGCGCCGCGGCACCTTCTCCACCCGGCGTCTGGATCAGGGTATACATTGCTGACGGGATCGTTCGCGTCTCACCGGGGATATTTGACACAAAGGTAATCGTGGCACCAAACTCACCCAGCGAGCGGGCGAACGCCAGTACCGTGCCGACAATAATGCCCGGCAGCGTAAGCGGGAGCGTGATGGTGAAAAAGACGCGCCAGCGCCCGGCACCCAGCGTGCGGGCAGCCTGTTCCAGTTTGATATCAACCCCTTCCAGCGCCAGGCGAATGGCCCTCACCATCAGCGGGAATGACATCACCGCTGCCGCCAGTACCGCCCCTCGCCAGCTAAACGCAAACGTCAGCCCAAACCAGTCATATAACCATTCGCCAATAAAACCGCGCCGCCCCATCGACACCAGCAGCAGGTAGCCAACCACCACCGGTGGCAACACGAGGGGAAGATGAAGAACGCTATCCAGCAGGGCTTTGCCGGGAAACTTACAGCGAACCAGTAACCAGGCAAAGAAGATCCCAAAGGGCAAACTCAGCGCAACCGCCAGGGAAGAGACTTTCAGGCTCAGCAGGACAGCCTGCCATTCAGGATCGGTCAATATCATTAGTGAGTCGTAAATCCGTAACGTTTAAAGATTGCGGACGCTTCGGGTCCCTTCAGGTATTCGCTGAAGGCCGTCACGGTCGCATTTTTATGTCCATCAACAATCGCAACAGGATATTCCACTTTCTTGTGGGAGTCTTCCGGGAACGTACCAACCACTTTCACCCCTTTACTGGCGACGGCGTCCGACCCGTAGACTATCCCCAGCGGCGCTTCATTACGTTCAACCAGCGCCAGAGCACCGCGCACATCTTCAGCCGGAGCCAGTGTGGGCGATAACGTCTCCCAGGCACCCAGTTTTTGCAATGCTTCTTTGGCGTAGATCCCCGCCGGTACATGCTCCGGATCGCCAACGGCCAGGCGTCCTCCGTTCAGCAACCGGGTCCAGGGGGTCTCTTTGTTGATACTGATTTCGCCTTGCTGGCTGGCTTTCGGCGCCACCACGACAAGGCTATTCCCCAGCAATGTTTCGCGGGTTGTCGCATCAATCGATTTCTTTTCAGCCGCGTAATCCATCCACTTCTGGTCTGCAGAGATGAACAGATCGGCCGGCGCTCCCGCTTCAATCTGACGTGCCAGCGTCGATGAAGAAGCAAAAGAG
Organism: Enterobacter sp. 198; assembly: GCF_009025585.1. Taxonomy (NCBI): domain Bacteria; kingdom Pseudomonadati; phylum Pseudomonadota; class Gammaproteobacteria; order Enterobacterales; family Enterobacteriaceae; genus Enterobacter; species Enterobacter sp. 198. Next base: position 186,552 of record NZ_WCIM01000022.1, read on the forward strand.
GAGACCACCTCGACGTTCTTCTCTTTTTTATACGCTGTCGCGATATCCTGCATCGCGTTGGTCAACGACGCCGCCGCAAAGACGGTAATTTTACCCTCATCAGCCAGCGCGTGCCCGCTCAGCGAAAGTGTCAGCGTTGCCCCTGCGAAAAGGCGTACCCATGTACGTGCCATTTGTAGCTCCTGTGAGTATCGTTATATACACAGTAATATAACGGTAACTCCGGGGAGATCCCAGCGTTAAATCGTACCGCTCAAGGGGTACAGCAAGCTGATGCTTTAAATCATATCGGCGAGAAAGGGAAATACTTGAGAGCAAAACGCCCGGGCAAGCCGGGCGTTTCGGGGGGAAATTAATGCTGCTTTTTAGCCTGGTCTCTGTGACCAATGTTCGAAAATACGTTGAACACTTCACCCAGGCCGTAGATGGCACCGAGGATAACGGCCATCACTACTGGTACCATGATCACGGCGAATACCAGACTTTTCAACAATTCCAACATGGTTTTCTCCAGATATTGTGAATGGCTTATTCTACCCTGAAAAGTGAGAAAAACATCCCCTTTTGTGCGGTGCCCTTTGCGACCTTCGCCATTTGGGTCACAATGCACTTTTTGCCAGGACAGTGTTATGCAGGCCGAAATTCTCCTCACTCTACGACTACAGCAGAAGCTTTTCGCCGATCCGCGACGTATCGCCCTGCTTAAACAAATAGAACAAACCGGTTCAATAAGCCAGGGGGCTAAGAACGCTGGCATTAGCTATAAAAGCGCCTGGGATGCCATCAACGACATGAACACCCTGAGCGAGCAAACATTGGTTGACCGGGCCACGGGCGGCAAAGGCGGTGGAGGTGCGATCCTGACACGTTACGGCCAGCGCCTGGTTCAGCTGTATGATCTGCTGGCGCAGATCCAGCAAAAAGCGTTTGATGTGCTAAGTGACGACGATAATCTCCCGCTGGACAGCCTGCTGGCTGCCATTTCCCGCTTTTCGCTGCAAACCAGCGCCCGTAACCAGTGGTTTGGTACGGTGATGGCGGGCGATAACGCCCAGGTGCAGCGTCATATTGAGATCCTGCTTGCCGATGGAACAACCCGTCTGAAAGCCGCGATTACCGCACAAAGCGCAGACCGACTGGCGCTGAATGAAGGTAAAGAGGTGCTGGTGTTACTGAAAGCGCCGTGGGTGAATATCACTGCCGATGCCGAAAAAGCAAAAGCCGCTGATAACCAGCTACGCGGTGCCATCCGCCACGTTGAACGCGGTGAAGAGCAGTGTGAAGTTCTGATGACCCTGCCGGACGGGCAAGAACTCTGCGCAACCCTTCCCCTCAGCGACGCCGCAGAATTAGAAGAAGGTGCTGTGGTGACCGCATATTTCAACGCCGACCGGGTGATTATCGCCACATTGTGCTGAGCACATTGACAAGCGTGTCGACAGTGAGTATCCCTGACATCTGTTGCTGCAAAAAATGGGATAAGTCATGTCATCATTGCATATTTCGCAAGGCACGTTTCGTCTTAGCGACACCCGAACGCTGACGATTTCTGATTTAACAATACGCGCCGGGGAAAGCTGGGCGTTTGTCGGTACAAACGGAAGCGGGAAATCAGCGCTGGCCCGTGCGCTGAGCGGAGAGCTCGCGCACCTTAAAGGTGAATACCAATGTAACTTTACGCGCCTGACGCGCCTGTCATTCGAGCAGCTGCAAAAGCTGGTGAGCGATGAATGGCAGCGCAATAACACCGATTTACTCAGCCCGGGCGAAGAGGATACGGGCCGCACGACGGCAGACATTATTCAGGATGAGGTCAACAATCCTGCCCGTTGTGCGTATCTGGCAGAACAGTTTGGCATCACCCCCCTCCTGAACCGGCGCTTTAAATACCTCTCGACCGGTGAGACCCGGAAAACGCTGCTGTGTCAGGCGCTGATGAGCGAGCCGGAACTGTTGATTCTGGATGAACCGTTCGACGGTCTCGACGTGCAGTCCCGCGCACAGCTGGCCACCCTGCTCGGCTCGCTTAACCAGCAGGGCTATACGCTGGTACTGGTGCTTAACCGTTTTGATGAAATTCCTGAGTTTATTCAGAACGCCGGCGTGCTCGCTGACTGCAACCTGACCGAAACCGGTGAAAAATCGGCGTTACTTAAGCAGGCGTTAATTGCCCAACTGGCGCACAGTGAAAACCTGGACGGCATCACGCTGCCGGAACCAGACGCACCTTCTGCCCGCCACGCGTTAGATCCCCACCAGCCGCGCATCGTGCTGCGTGATGGCGTGGTAGCGTATGACGATCGGCCGATCCTTAATCATCTCAGCTGGACGGTCAACCCGGGTGAACACTGGCAAATTGTTGGCCCCAACGGCGCGGGAAAATCAACGCTGCTGAGCCTGATCACCGGCGATCACCCTCAGGGCTACAGTAACGATCTCACCCTGTTTGGCCGCCGCCGCGGAAGCGGTGAAACGATCTGGGATATCAAAAAGCATATCGGCTATGTCAGCAGCAGCCTGCATCTGGATTACCGGGTCAGCACCACGGTGCGCAATGTGATCCTGTCCGGGTATTTTGATTCCATCGGCATTTATCAGGCGGTCTCGGACAAACAGCATAAGCTGGCCCAGCAGTGGCTGGATATTCTGGGGATGGATAACCGGGTCGCTGACGCGCCGTTTCATAGCCTTTCGTGGGGACAGCAGCGTCTGGCGCTGATCGTTCGCGCGCTGGTGAAACACCCGACCCTTCTGATCCTCGACGAACCGCTACAGGGGCTGGACCCATTAAACCGCCAGCTGATCCGCCGTTTTGTGGATGTCCTGATTAGCGAAGGCGAAACGCAGCTGCTGTTCGTTTCCCATCATGCCGAAGATGCCCCGTCCTGCATTACGCACCGCCTCGAGTTTGTGCCCGACGGTGAACGCTATCAGTACCTGCTGAGTAAAATCGATTAACCCCGGAGGGCTCTGCCCCTCCGTTTTTTCGGATAACCTGCACAAAGACTTCCCTATCCCTTTGATCTACAATGTCGCATTGCCGCCCAAAAACGGATTTTAAAAGCAGTGTAAACGATTCCACTATTTTATCCCATGTCACACTTTTCGCGTCTCTGTTATGCTATGGTTATTACATACCATAAGCCCAATGGAGCGAAATATGCGAGTTCTGGTAACAGGTGGTAGCGGTTACATTGGTAGTCATACCTGCGTGCAGCTGCTGCAAAACGGTCATGATGTCATCATCCTCGACAACCTGTGCAATAGTAAGCGCAGCGTGCTGCCTGTGATTGAACGTCTTGGCGGTAAACAACCGACCTTCGTGGAAGGCGACATCCGCAATGAAGCGTTGATGACCGAGATCCTTCACGACCATGCCATTGAGACGGTGATCCATTTCGCCGGTCTGAAAGCGGTGGGTGAATCCGTCGCGAAACCGCTGGAGTATTACGACAACAACGTCAACGGTACCCTGCGTTTGATCTCCGCCATGCGCGCAGCGAACGTCAAAAACTTTATCTTCAGCTCTTCCGCAACCGTCTACGGCGATCAGCCAAAAATCCCTTACGTTGAAAGCTTCCCGACCGGTACGCCGCAAAGCCCGTATGGCAAAAGCAAACTGATGGTGGAGCAGATCCTCACCGATCTGCAAAAAGCACAGCCTGAATGGAGCATCGCCTTGTTGCGCTACTTCAACCCGGTTGGCGCCCATCCGTCAGGCGATATGGGTGAAGATCCACAGGGCATCCCGAATAACCTGATGCCGTACATCGCCCAGGTGGCCGTTGGCCGCCGTGAGTCTCTGGCTATTTTCGGTAATGATTATCCAACCGAAGACGGTACCGGTGTGCGTGATTATATCCACGTCATGGATCTGGCTGACGGCCACGTGGCGGCAATGCAGCAGCTGGCCGATAAGCCAGGCGTGCATATTTATAACCTCGGCGCCGGGATCGGCAGCAGCGTGCTGGACGTCGTGAATGCCTTCAGTAAGGCCTGCGGTAAGCCTGTGAACTATCACTTCGCACCGCGCCGTGAAGGCGACCTCCCGGCTTACTGGGCCGATGCCTCCAAAGCCGATAAAGAGCTTAACTGGCGTGTCACCCGCACGCTTGATGAAATGGCACAGGATACCTGGCACTGGCAGTCTCGCCATCCACAAGGTTATCCGGACTAAGGATCCGTCATGACTTCGTTCAATCCCGTCGATCATCCGCATCGTCGTTTTAACCCGCTAAGCGGGCAATGGATTTTGGTTTCTCCGCATCGCGCCAAGCGCCCCTGGCAGGGGGCGCAAGAGACGCCTGCAAAACAGACGCTTCCGCAGCACGACCCGGACTGCTTCCTGTGTCCGGGCAACACGCGTGTGACGGGCGATAAAAACCCGGACTACAAAGGCACCTTCGTTTTCACCAACGATTTTGCCGCCCTGATGACCGACACGCCCGACGCGCCGGATAGCCAGGACCCGCTGATGCGCTGTGAAAGCGCACGCGGCACCAGCCGTGTTATCTGTTTCTCGCCCGACCACAGCAAAACGCTGCCGGAGCTGAGTGTTGACGCGCTGAAAGAGGTCGTCAGCACCTGGCAGACGCAAACTGCTGAGCTGGGTCAGACCTACCCGTGGGTACAAGTGTTCGAAAACAAGGGCGCGGCAATGGGCTGCTCTAACCCGCACCCGCACGGTCAGATCTGGGCCAACAGTTTCCTGCCAAACGAAGCCGAGCGTGAAGACCGTCTGCAAAAAGCCTATTTCGCGGAAAACGGATCGCCGATGCTGGTGGATTACACCCGTCGTGAACTGGCCGATGGCAGCCGAACGGTGGTGGAAACCGAGCATTGGCTGGCCGTCGTACCTTACTGGGCAGCATGGCCATTTGAGACGCTGCTTCTGCCAAAAGCACAGGTTCTGCGCATCACCGATCTGAGCGACGCACAGCGCGATGACCTCGCCCTGGCACTGAAGAAACTGACCAGCCGTTATGACAACCTGTTCCAGTGCTCCTTCCCCTACTCAATGGGCTGGCATGGCGCTCCGTTTAACGGTGAAGAGAATCAACACTGGCAGTTGCATGCCCATTTCTATCCGCCGCTGCTGCGCTCTGCGACGGTACGTAAATTCATGGTGGGCTATGAAATGCTGGCAGAAACCCAGCGTGACCTGACGGCAGAACAGGCTGCAGAACGCCTGCGTGCTGTGAGTGACGTCCATTATCGCGAATCAGGAGTCTAAAAAATGAGTCTGAAAGATAAAACACAATCCCTGTTTGCTGAGAAATTTGGCTACCCTGCCACCCATGTCATTCAGGCGCCTGGCCGCGTGAACCTGATTGGTGAACATACCGACTATAACGATGGTTTCGTTCTGCCGTGCGCCATTGATTACCAGACGGTCATTAGCTGCGCTAAGCGCGATGATCGCAAAGTCCGCGTTATTGCAGCGGATTACAACAATGAGACGGATGAGTTTTCCCTCGATGCACCCATCGTTACCCACGACAGCCAGCAATGGTCTAACTACGTGCGCGGCGTGGTAAAACACCTGCAGAAACGTAATAAAAACGTGGGCGGCGCTGATCTGGTCATCAGCGGAAACGTGCCTCAGGGTGCCGGGTTAAGCTCGTCCGCGTCGCTGGAAGTCGCCGTGGGTACCGTCTTCCAGCAGCTTTATCATCTGCCGCTGGACGGGGCAAAAATCGCCCTGAATGGTCAGGAAGCGGAAAACCAGTTTGTGGGCTGTAACTGCGGCATCATGGACCAGCTGATCTCTGCGCTGGGTAAAAAAGAGCATGCCTTGCTTATCGACTGCCGCTCTCTGGGCACCAAAGCCGTTCCCTTGCCAAAAGGCGCAGCTGTGGTAATTATTAACAGCAACTTTAAACGCACGCTGGTGGGCAGCGAGTACAACACCCGCCGCGAGCAGTGTGAAACCGGCGCACGTTTCTTCCAGCAACCTGCGCTGCGTGACGTTTCGCTCAACGAATTCAATAAAGTGGCGCACGAACTGGATCCGGTAGTGGCGAAACGTGTTCGTCATGTGCTGACAGAAAATGCCCGTACCGTTGAAGCGGCGTCCGCGCTGGCGAAAGGTGACCTGAAACGTATGGGTGAACTGATGGCAGAATCTCACGCCTCCATGCGCGATGATTTTGAAATCACCGTTCCGCAAATCGATACCCTGGTGGACATCGTCAAAGCCACGATTGGCGATAAAGGCGGCGTGCGTATGACCGGCGGCGGCTTCGGTGGCTGCATTGTTGCCCTGATGCCGGAAGAGCTCGTCCCTGCCGTCCAGCAGGCGGTGGAAAAACAGTACGAAGCGAAAACAGGTATTAAAGAAACTTTCTACGTGTGTAAAGCATCACAAGGAGCAGGACAGTGCTAAACGAAACGCCAACCCTTGCCCCGGATGGCCTGCCGTATCGCCTGTTAACCCTGCGCAACAGCGCAGGAATGGTGGTTACGTTAATGGACTGGGGTGCCACTTTGCTATCCGCTCGCGTACCAATGCCTGATGGCAGCGTACGTGAAACCCTGCTTGGCTGCGCGTCGCCTGAGCAGTATGTCAATCAGTCCGCCTATCTTGGCGCGTCTGTCGGCCGTTATGCTAACCGCATCGCGAAAAGCGCTTTCGAACTTGATGGCGAGCGTTACTCGTTGCTTTCCAGTCAGGGCGAAAACCAGTTACACGGTGGACCTGAAGGATTCGATAAGCGCCGCTGGAAAATCGTTCAGCAAAACGACCGCGAAGTGCTGTTCTCACTGGACTCGCGTGACGGTGACCAGGGATTCCCCGGTAACCTCACCGCGTTCGCGCATTTCACGCTGGCTGACGATAACCGTATCGCCATTGAATATCGCGCGAAAGTTGATAAGCCGTGCCCGGTCAATCTGACCAACCACGCTTATTTCAACCTGGACGGCAACCAGTGCGACGTGCGTAATCACACGCTCCAGATCCTGGCCGATGCCTATCTGCCGGTGGATGAAATGGGGATCCCGTATCAGGGGCTCAAGGCCGTCAGCGGTACCAGCTTTGATTTCCGCAGCGGAAAAACCATCGCACAGGATTTCCTGAGCGATGACGATCAGCGCAAGGTGAAAGGCTATGACCACGCGTTCCTGCTGCAGGCGAAAGGTGATGTGACTCAGCCTGCCGCGCAGGTCTGGTCTGCAGATGAGAAACTGCAGATGACGGTCTACACCACGGCCCCTGCCCTGCAATTCTATTCAGGCAACTACCTTGGCGGTACCACGGCACGCGAACATGAAGAGTACAGCGACTGGCAAGGTCTGGCGCTGGAAAGCGAGTTCCTGCCGGACAGTCCGAACCATCCAGAATGGCCACAGCCGGACTGTGTGCTGCGCCCGGGTGAAGAGTACGTTAGCGTGACAGAATATCATTTCATCCCGCATTCATAATTCCCAGCCCTCCTTGCGGAGGGCTTTTTCTCTCCGTCTTGCTGAAAATAGCGCCGATCGCAGACAAAATCATAACCCTGGATTCACAAGCATCTTACACTCAGAGACTATTTTCGCTATGGTTAGGGTTAAGCGTTGCTGCTGGCACTGTCACGGCAATATAATGAGAATTGTTATCATTCAATAAAGCTTATGAGGAGTACGATATGGCTGTAACTAAGCTGGTCCTGGTGCGTCATGGCGAAAGCCAGTGGAACAACGAAAACCGCTTTACCGGTTGGTACGACGTTGATCTGTCAGAAAAAGGCGTAAGCGAAGCAAAAGCAGCAGGTAAACTGCTGAAGGCTGAAGGCTTCAGCTTTGATTTTGCTTACACCTCTGTGCTGAAACGTGCCATCCATACACTGTGGAACGTTCTGGACGAACTGGATCAGGCCTGGCTGCCGGTTGAGAAATCCTGGAAACTGAACGAGCGTCACTACGGTGCGTTGCAGGGTCTGAACAAAGCGGAAACCGCTGAAAAATACGGTGATGAGCAGGTTAAACAGTGGCGTCGCGGCTTCGCGGTAACCCCACCAGAGCTGACCAAAGATGACGAGCGCTACCCGGGCCACGATCCGCGTTACGCGAAACTGACGGACGCTGAGCTGCCAACGACCGAGAGCCTGGCGCTGACCATCGACCGCGTTGTGCCTTACTGGAACGAAACCATTCTGCCACGCCTGAAAAGCGGCGAGCGCGTGATTATCGCAGCTCACGGTAACTCCCTGCGTGCGCTGGTGAAATACCTGGACAACATGGGTGAAGACGAGATCCTCGAACTGAACATCCCAACTGGCGTTCCGCTGGTGTATGAGTTCGACGAAAACTTCAAACCAATCAAACATTACTATCTGGGCAACGCTGATGAGATCGCTGCAAAAGCCGCGGCTGTAGCGAACCAGGGTAAAGCGAAATAATTTTCGCTGGACATAAAAAAAGCGTGGAGCAATCCACGCTTTTTTATTTGGCTCCTGAAACTCAGCCGCGACGCGCTTTTACCGCATTCGCCAGCTGACGCAGAAGAGCATCCGTATCGTCCCAGCCGATGCAGGCGTCCGTGACGCTCTTACCGTAGACCAGCGGCTCGCTGCCTTCCAGATTCTGGTTACCTTCCACCAGATGGCTTTCGATCATCACGCCAATAATCGCGTTCTCACCGCCGGCAATCTGCTGACAAACATCGGCGCCGACTTCCATCTGCTTTTTAAACTGCTTGCTGGAGTTGGCATGGCTGAAGTCGATCATCACCTGTTGTGGCAGACCCGCTTTTTCCAGCCCGACCTTCACGTCTGCGACATGTTTTGCGCTGTAGTTCGGCTCTTTACCGCCACGCAGAATAATATGACAGTCACCGTTACCGCTGGTATTCACAATGGCGGAGTGACCCCATTTGGTGACGGACAGGAAGCAGTGCGGTGCCCCGGCGGCATTGATGGCGTCAATTGCCACCTTAATGGTGCCATCGGTACCGTTTTTAAAACCAACCGGACACGAGAGACCTGACGCCAGTTCGCGGTGAACCTGAGATTCTGTAGTACGCGCACCGATTGCGCCCCAGCTCATCAGATCCGCCAGATATTGCGGCGTAATCATGTCGAGGAACTCACCGGCAGCCGGCAAACCGCTGTCGTTGATCTCCAGCAGCAGTTTGCGCGCAATACGCAGACCGTCGTTGATCTGGAAACTGTTATCCATATGCGGGTCGTTAATCAGCCCTTTCCAGCCAACGGTCGTACGCGGCTTTTCGAAGTAAACACGCATGACAATTTCCAGCTCGCCTTGCAGTTCTTCGCGAAGCTGGAGCAATCTTGCTGCGTACTCTTTGGCCGCCGCAGGATCGTGAATTGAGCAAGGGCCAATCACCACCAGAAGACGATCGTCATTACCTTTCAGGATCTTATGGATCGCTTTACGAGCATGAGACACCGTGTTTGCGGCATTTTCAGTGGCGGGGAATTTCTCAAGGAGTGCTACAGGAGGTAATAACTCATTGATCTCTTTAATACGTAAATCGTCGTTCTGATAATTCATTTTCTTTCCAGCTCTGCCATATCTTTAGTAATGAAAGCAATCCTTTCAATCTAACTTGCCGACCAGAAAGTGTAAACACGGTTTTACACTTCACGCAGATAATTCCTGGAATTCACCTAAAAATCGCCACAAAATAGCGAAAAACGAGATCTAACCTAAGCTTTTTAACTGTAACAACCACTTTTGTTTGATTAAACGCGATTCCATACTGACGTAAGTCCGTATGACGGAATCTTTCGCCTCTGAAAAAGATGCACTGTTGGAAAATGTTATCCAGCGTAACGACAAGAACAGGAGCACCAAGATGAAAATGACGAAACTGGCAACCCTCTTCCTCACAGCCTCCCTCACCCTGGCAAGCGGCAGCGTCCTTGCCGCTGAGACGGGCTCAACAGATAACAACGGTGATGCAAATGCCGCGGCGGCGGCGGGTCAGGTCGCCCCTGATGCAAAACAGAATATCGCCCCGAATAATGTCGATAACAGCCAGATCAATACCGGGAACACCAATACCGGAGGCACGATGTTGCATCCGGACAGTAGCGGCTCTGGGACCATGAATCATGACACGATGAGTACCGATGAGATGCATAAGAACACCATGTGCAAAGACGGTAAGTGTCCGAATTCGAATGACAAAGTGGGCGACGATGCCAATACCAAAACGGATGGCACAACCCAATAGTCCCTGACGGATGTAAACGTAAAAGGAGAGCTCTGGCTCTCCTTTCTTTTTGGAGTAAGCCATTAAAAACGCTACACTAAAAACAATAACAAAAAGGAAAGCTGATATGGCGCACACGCATTCACACACCCCGTCTCCTGGCGATGACAACGCTAAACGCCTTATGCTGGCCTTCGGCGTCACGGCAACGTTTATGGTTATCGAGGTCATTGGTGGCCTGGTATCCGGCTCCCTGGCGCTTCTGGCGGATGCCGGACATATGCTTACCGATGCCGCCGCCCTGCTCTTTGCCCTGTTGGCCGTGCAGTTTGCCCGTCGTCCGCCTAACGCGCGTCATACCTTTGGCTGGCTGCGACTGACCACTCTGGCGGCGTTTGTTAACGCTATTGCTCTGGTGGTTATCACCCTTCTTATCGTCTGGGAAGCCATACAGCGCTTTCGACACCCTCAGCCGGTCGCCGGAGCGACAATGATGGTTATCGCCGTAGCAGGTCTGCTGGCGAATCTTCTGGCGTTCTGGATTTTGCATCGCGGCAGCGGAGAAAAGAACCTCAACGTGCGCGCTGCGGCTCTGCATGTCATGGGCGATTTACTGGGTTCCGTCGGTGCTATTGTGGCCGCGCTGGTGATCCTTTATACCGGCTGGACGCCCGTCGACCCGATTCTTTCCGTGCTGGTATCGTGTCTGGTATTGCGCAGTGCCTGGCGGCTGCTGAAGGAGAGCGTGAATGAACTGCTTGAAGGGGCGCCGGCATCCGTGGACATTGCCGAGCTTAAACGCAACCTGCGTCGTTCCGTGCCCGAGGTGCGCAATGTGCATCATGTTCACGTCTGGCTGGTGGGTGAGAAACCCGTCATGACATTGCACGTCCAGGTGATCCCTACCCATGACCATGATGGCCTGCTTGAGCGCATCCAGCACTTTCTCGAACATCACTATGAGATTGGCCACGCCACCATCCAGATGGAGTACCAGCCCTGTAACGGCCCGGACTGCCACCTGAACGAGGCGCAGTCCGGCCATTCACATCATCACCATCATTAGTTCGAAAGCGCGCGAGAGCCTCGCTCACGCGCGCTATTAATCCACATCCGGCTCCCGTTCAGGGCAATGAAGGTCAGCAGCAGATACTCCAGCGACATCGCATAGACGCCCTGAAGTGCAAAAATAACCACGCTAATGACGTTAATGACGACCCAGAGCAGCCAGTTCTCAACGTATTTACGTGTCATCAGGATCATCGCCGCAATCGATAGCACCATCATGCAGGAGTCCCAGAACGGGAAAGCATCCGGCTGGAGTGTTGGCATAGCGACATTCAGCCCGAGGCCAGACATGACCGACACCGCGACACGGGTCAGGAATGCAAACACCGGGTTGATATAGACGGTCATTAAACCAATGGCAACAACGCAGGCGACAAACCAGGCGATGGCTTTCGGTAAGGGCAGCCAGCGGATTTGCAGCTCCGCCTCCTGCTGGCTGTTCTGCCGCGACCACGCGTACCAACCGTAAATGTTCGCCGCAAAGAAGAACAACTGCAAAAGCAGGCTGGCGTACAGCTGGATCTGGAAGAAGATAATCGCAAAGAGCGTAACGTTAATTAACCCGAACGCGTAGTTGCTGATCTTCTCCAGGCTTGCCAGCCAGATACACAATAACCCAGCCAGCGTACCCACGGCCTCAATCCATGACAGGTCATAGCCACCTGCACCAATCGGTATATGAACCAGAATGTTCTGTGTGCTAAAAAAATCCATCTTTTCCCCAGGGCGTATTGAATTAAGTACGTAGTGTAGCCGCAAAATCCAGCATGCGGTTAAGCGGAATTAACGCACCTTCACGCAGAGCAGCATCCACATGGATTTCATGCGTTGCTCCGCCTTTCTCCAGCCCCTCAGCGATAGCTTTCAGGCCGTTCATCGCCATCCACGGGCAGTGCGCGCAGCTACGACACGTCGCCCCCTCGCCCGCCGTTGGTGCTTCAAGCAGCTCTTTCTCAGGCACGGCCTGCTGCATCTTATAGAAGATACCGCGGTCAGTTGCCACGATGAGCTGCTTGTGCGGCAGCGTCCTGGCGGCATTGATAAGCTGGCTTGTGGATCCCACGGCATCCGCCATGTCGACAATGGACTGCGGTGATTCCGGGTGAACAAGGATCGCTGCGTGCGGGTAAAGCGCCTTCATGCGCGAGAGCGCCTGCGTCTTAAATTCGTCATGAACAATACAGGCACCCTGCCAGCAAAGCACGTCAGCGCCGGTCTGCTTCTGCACGTAATGACCGAGATGGCGGTCAGGCGCCCAGATGATTTTCTCGCCCAGGCTGTCCAGATGCTCAATCAGTTCAACGGCGATGCTTGATGTCACGACCCAGTCTGCCCGCGCTTTCACTGCGGCAGAGGTATTGGCATAGACCACCACGGTACGGTCCGGATGGGCATCGCAGAAGGCCGAGAACGCATCAATCGGACAGCCGAGGTCGAGTGAACACTCCGCATGTAGCGTTGGCATCAGAATGGTTTTTTCAGGGCTGAGAATCTTTGCGGTTTCACCCATAAAGCGAACGCCTGCGACCAGTAACGTGGAAGCAGGATGTCTGGCACCAAAGCGTGCCATCTCCAGAGAGTCAGAGATGCAGCCCCCGGTCTCTTCCGCCAGTTGCTGGATTTCCGGGTCGGTGTAGTAATGTGCAACCATCACTGCATCTCGCTCTTTAAGAAGACGTTTGATCTTCTCACGGTAAAACTGCTTCTCATCCTGACTCAGCGGGACAGGCTTTGGCGGGAAGGGATAGATTGCGGCTTCTGGATCAAACATCACGCTCATTATGGCTTCTCGTTTTACTGGCTTAACATTATTGCCTTTCTTTTGCATGACATAGCAAAACGGACGGCAAATGTGTTTTGTATACTAAACAAGATAGCGAATTTGCGAGAAAAAGTCACCGGAAATAGGTGTGCGTAGCACGCATCGGATGGCGACTTCGCCGGAGCCGACCTGCAAGGTCAAAATATGCGGAATACAGATAGCAAAAAAGCGCCTTTAGGGCGCTTTTTTACATTGGTGGGTCGTGCAGGATTCGAACCTGCGACCAATTGATTAAAAGTCAACTGCTCTACCAACTGAGCTAACGACCCCTTGCGGGATGTACTGCAACTCTATTCAGGCTGGTGGGTCGTGCAGGATTCGAACCTGCGACCAATTGATTAAAAGTCAACTGCTCTACCAACTGAGCTAACGACCCGCTTGGGTGTTGCCTGAATTTTTACTCATACCAATAACCTGGTGGGTCGTGCAGGATGACTCGGCTTCGCCTCGCCCTACGGGCCGTTGCTGTTGCAACGTTATCCTTCACGTTTAACATCTGAGTAAGACATTAAAATTGGTGGGTCGTGCAGGATTCGAACCTGCGACCAATTGATTAAAAGTCAACTGCTCTACCAACTGAGCTAACGACCCGGAGTGGTGGGTGATGACGGGCTCGAACCGCCGACCCCCTCCGTGTAAAGGAGATGCTCTACCAACTGAGCTAATCACCCACTCTGTACTACCGGAACTGCTTTAAGTGGTGGGTCGTGCAGGATTCGAACCTGCGACCAATTGATTAAAAGTCAACTGCTCTACCAACTGAGCTAACGACCCACTTTTACGCTGTTTTCACGTTGTTTGATATCCCGTGGCAACGGCGGCATATATTACTGATTTAAGAATTCAGCGCAACAAAAATTTCGATGAAGATCACTTAACTGCTTACGAATCATGCTGCACGACCAGAAATAACGCGATTTCTGGTCATGCGATAATCATCCCATCGAATTCAGACGTTTTTGCGCCTGCTTCGCACCTTCGGTGCCAGGGAATTTAGCAACCACCTGCTGATAAACCGCTTTCGCTTTCGCAGTGTCACCTTTGTCCTGCATGATGACGCCGACTTTAAACATCGCATCAGGCGCTTTTGGCGATTTCGGGTAATTTTTCACCACTGAGGCAAAATAAAACGCCGCATCGTCCTTTTTACCCTTGTTGTAATTCAGCTGACCCAGCCAATAATTTGCATTGGGCAGATAAGTGGAATCAGGGTATTTCTTCACAAAGTTCTGAAACGCAGCGATAGCGTCATCCTGACGAGATTGATCCTGTACCAGGGCAATGGCCGCGTTGTAGTCCGTATTCGCGTCACCGCTCTGAACAGGCGCTCCCGTCGAGGCCGAAGCATCTGCCGCAGGAGCAGGGGTTGACGTCGCCGCACCGCTCTGATCGCCTGCTGCTGGCTGCGCAGCTGCGCCACCGCTGCTGAGGCTATCCATCTGCAGCAAGATTTGCTTCTGACGTTCCACAACCTGGTTAAGCTGATACTGGCTTTCCTGAATCTGACCACGGAGAGAGTCAATATCGTTTTGGTTGTCGGAAAGTTGTTGCTGGAGTTGGGTTAAAAGCTGACTGTGAGCGTTAGAAATACGCTCGAGTTGAGTGACCCGGTCTTCTACCGAGCCTGAGCCGACACTACTGATTGGTGCCTGAGCAAAAGCGGCCCAGGGGGCCGCTATTCCAACCAGTAACGACAGACTCAACAGATGATGTCTGAAGTTACTGCTCATGCAATTCTCTTAGTAAACCAGTACGGCACGACGGTTTTTGGAGTAAGCCGCTTCGTCGTGACCCAGTACTGCAGGTTTTTCTTTACCGTAAGAAACGATGGAGATCTGGTCAGCAGAAACGCCTTTACCCTGCAGGTACATTTTAACGGCGTTAGCACGACGCTCACCCAGGGAGATGTTGTACTCTGGAGTACCACGTTCGTCCGCGTGACCTTCTACGGTGACTTTGTAAGACGGGTTGCTACGCAGGAAGTTAGCGTGAGCATCCAGCATCGCAGCGAAGTCAGAACGGATGTCGTATTTATCCAGATCGAAGTAAACGATGTTGTTCTGCTGCAGCTGCTGCATCTGAAGACGCGCTTGCTCTTCAGAAGACATGTTGCCATTGCCATTCGCGTCCATACCGGTACCGGCACCCATCATGCCTTCGCCGCTCTGGTCATTGCTTGCATTCTTGTTAGAAGAACACGCTGCGATTGCCATTACAGGCAGAGCGATCATCAGCCCCTTCAGCACTTTGTTCAGTTGCATTTCTATGATTCCTTTAGTAATCAATTAATTATTATTTACAGATACGGCGACCAGGCAGGTGATTTTACCTGTCCATCAGTTGCCGGAATACGCGCTTTGAAACGCCCATCTGTAGAAACCAGATTCAGCACAGATCCCATCCCCTGAGAAGAGCTGTAGATTACCATAGTGCCGTTAGGTGCCAGACTTGGCGTTTCATCCAGGAACGTTGACGACAGAACTTGAACGCCACCCGCTACCAGATCTTGTTTGGCAATGTGCTGCTGCCCACCGTTGGAGCTGACCATTACCATAAATTTACCGTCGCTGCTCACATCTGCGTTTTGGTTCTGCGAACCTTCCCAGGTAATACGCTGTGGAGCACCGCCGTTGACGTTCACTTTATAGATTTGTGGACGACCTGCCTGGTCAGACGTAAATGCCAGGTTCTGGCTGTCCGGGAACCAGGACGGTTCGGTGTTGTTGCTGCGACCATCGGTCACCTGGCGAATTTGACCAGAGCCAATGTCCATCACGTACAGGTTCAGGCTACCGGTTTTAGAGAGCGCAAACGCCAGTTTGGTACCGTCCGGAGAGAACGAAGGCGCACCGTTGTGACGAGGGAACGACGCAACCTGACGAACAGCACCGTTAGCCAGCGTCTGGATAACCAGCGCTGAACGACCGCTTTCGAAGGTAACATAAGCCAGTTTAGAACCGTCCGGAGACCAGGCTGGAGACATCAGCGGCTGAGAAGAACGTTTCACCAGGAACTGATTGTAACCATCGTAGTCAGATACGCGCAGCTCATACGGGAACTGACCGCCATTGGTCTGTACCACATAAGCAATACGGGTACGGAACGCACCTTTAATGCCGGTCAGTTTTTCAAATACCGCATCGCTGGCAGCGTGTGCCGCGTAGCGCAGGTACTGTTTAGTGACCTTGTAAGAGTTCTGTGCCAGAACGGTACCCGGTGCACCGCCGGTATCAACCAGCTGCCATGCAACGTTGTAAGAGCCGTCCGGGTTAGGTGTAACCTGACCAACAACGACAGCATCAATACCGAGTGCAGACCATGCAGCAGGCTGTACTTCCTGCGCGCTGCCCGGCTGCTGAGGCAGACGAGAACGATCTAATGGGTTGAATTTACCGCTGTTACGCAGGTCAGCCGCAACGATGCCACCGGCATCTTCAGGCGCAGCGCCAGGACCGGCCCACTGGAACGGAACAACACCGATTGGGCGTGCCGAATCCACCCCCTGGGTGATCTCGATACGTACTTCTGCGTGCAGTACTGCTGCCCACAGCATTAAAAAACCAAATGCTACACGTAATGCCTGCTTCATCATATCTCCCTTATCCGGGTAACCTTACCCACGATAATTTAGCAGAATGTTAACAAACCCAAATAGACAAAACTACTAAACCCTGTGACTAACCCTGGTCTATTTTTCCCCGTTTGCACGGGGAAAATGTAACTTAAGGTTTGAAGTCCAGCGGTGCATTTTTAAAGACTTCGTAGACTGCCTGTGACGGCGGCTTAGGCATCTTAGCCTGACGCGCTGCGGCAAGTGCTGCAGTACATAAAGCGGGATCGCCACCTTCGGACTTAATATCAAGGAGCATGCCATCCGGCGCCAGTTTTATACGCAGCGTGCACGTTTTACCGGTGTAGGAAGACGCATCATAGAATCGGCTTTCGATAGCGGATTTAATCTGCGCGGCATAACCGTTGATTTCTGCACCAGAAGCACCGTTACTCTTAGTGTTACCACTTCCTGTTGGTGCTGCATTGTTTCCTTTCGCACCAC
The DNA here is from genome assembly GCF_009025585.1 of Enterobacter sp. 198. NCBI lineage: Bacteria > Pseudomonadati > Pseudomonadota > Gammaproteobacteria > Enterobacterales > Enterobacteriaceae > Enterobacter > Enterobacter sp. 198. Next base: position 203,655 of record NZ_WCIM01000022.1, read on the forward strand.
CGCCCGCTTTCGGCGCATTCTTACCAGAACTCAGGTCGCCCAGGAGATCGTCAACGCCAGCGGCATCCGCGGCTTTCTCAGCGGCGGCCGCTTTTTTGGCGGCGGCTTTCTCTGCAGCAGCTTTCTTATCGGCAGCGGCTTTTTCTGCTGCAGCTTTTTTGTCAGCAGCCGCTTTCTCGGCGGCGGCTTTCTTCTCTGCTGCGGCTTTTTCAGCAGCGGCCGCTTTTTCGGCTGCAGCCTTCTCAGCAGCAGCCGCTTTTTTCGCAGCATCGGCAGCAGCTTTCTTCTCTGCTTCCTGAGCGGCTTTCTTCGCGGCTTCCGCTTCAGCTTTTTTCTGAGCATCAGCAGCAGCTTTTTTTGCCGCTTCCGCTTCAGCTTTCTTCTGAGCATCAGCAGCGGCTTTCTTCGCCGCTTCGGCTTCAGCTTTCTTCTGAGCATCGGCTGCGGCTTTCTTCGCCGCTTCCGCCGCTAATTTTGCCTGGGCATCAGCTTGTGCTTTCGCGTCCGCCGCGGCTTTGGCTGCCGCCTCTTCCGCCTGCTTCTGCTGTTCCTGAGCTTTCTTCGCGGCCTCTTCAGCTTGCTTCTGCTGTTCCGCCTGCTCTTTCGCCGCTTCCTGCGCCTGCAAACGTTCTTTCTCAAGCTGCTTCAGTCGCTCCTGCTCAGCGGCCTGCTTTTCACGCAGTTCTTCCGCTTGCTGTTGCGCCTGTTTTTCACGCTGCTCTTCAGCCCGTTTTGCACTCGCCTTCTGCTGTTGCTCGCGGTTATAGTTCTGCACTACCGCACCGGGATCCACCATGACGGCGTCAATGGAAGAGCCTCCACCGCCGCCCGATGATGCATCAATGTGCTCGTCGAACGAACTCCAGATCAGCACTGCAAAAAGAATAACGTGCAGCACTGCGGAGACGATTATCGCTCGCTTAAGCTTGTCGTTCTGTTCGGTTGCCTTTGACACTATCGGTTCCCAAAAACTACGCAGATGATCAAATAGGCTGAGTCATTAAGCCAACCGACTTAACGCCCGCGCTATGTAGCAAGTTCAGCGCTTTAATAATTTCATCGTATGGTACGTCTTTCGCGCCACCGATTAAGAAGACCGTTTTCGGATTTGACTCCAGGCGTCGCTGCGCTTCAGCAATAACCTGCTCAGGTGGCAGTTGATCCATACGATCTTTTTCTACCACTACGCTGTATTGCCCTACACCGGAAACCTCAATGATGACCGGAGGATCGTCATTGGTGCTTACCGCCTGTGATTCTGTCGCATCCGGCAGATCAACCTCCACGCTCTGGGTAATGATGGGTGCTGTCGCCATGAAGATCAGCAGCAGTACCAACAGAACGTCCAGCAGTGGAACGATATTGATTTCGGACTTGAGCTCGCGACGATTTCGTCCACGCGATCTGGCCATGGTTTACCCCTTGTTACTCTCGGTACTGGTAAACGCCTGACGGTGCAGAATCGCGGTGAACTCTTCCATAAAGTTGTCGTAGTTCAGTTCCAGTTTATTCACGCGCTGGTTCAGACGGTTGTAAGCCATAACCGCCGGGATCGCCGCAAACAGACCGATAGCGGTCGCAATCAGTGCTTCTGCAATACCCGGGGCAACCATCTGCAACGTCGCCTGCTTCACCGCCCCCAGGGCGATAAAGGCGTGCATAATCCCCCAGACCGTACCAAACAGACCAATATACGGGCTGATGGAACCAACGGTCCCCAGGAAAGGAATATGCGTTTCAAGGTTTTCCAGCTCGCGATTCATGGAGATACGCATCGCACGCGAGGCACCTTCCACAACCGCTTCGGGCGCGTGGCTGTTTGCGCGATGCAAACGAGCAAACTCTTTGAATCCGCTATAGAAAATCTGTTCGGAGCCTACGAGGTTATCACGGCGTCCCTGGCTTTCCTGATACAGACGAGAAAGCTCAATACCCGACCAGAACTTATCTTCAAACGCTTCTGCTTCACGGCCAGCCGCATTGAGGATACGCGTTCTCTGGATGATGATGGCCCAGGATGCGATTGAAAAACCAATCAAAATCAACATGATAAGTTTAACCAGAAGGCTTGCCTTCAGGAACAAATCAAGGATATTCATGTCAGTCACTGCTTAAACTCCGCGACAATAGACTTAGGAAGCGCACGAGGCTTCATTATGGTTGGATCAACACAGACGATCAGGACTTCAGCTGAGTTCAGTACCGTATTTTCTGCATTGACTATCCGCTGCGTGAAAACCATTGAGGTTCCGCGCATTGATGTAATTTCAGTTTGGACTTCGAGCATATCGTCGAGTCTGGCAGGCGCAAAATACTCAAGCGTCATCTTGCGAACCACGAAGGCAACTCGCTCAGCCAACAGCTCCTGTTGACTAAAGTGATGATGGCGCAGCATCTCTGTGCGTGCCCGTTCATAAAAAGCAACGTAGCTGGCGTGGTAAACCACACCCCCGGCATCGGTATCTTCGTAATAGACACGAACCGGCCATCGAAACAGCGTTGTATTCACTTTACATCCCAGTAATGCAACAAAAGTTAGAGCTTTTAAACTTCGCTACTATACGCGCGGGAAAGATGGTTTGGAATGGGAGAAAGTAAACGGAGAGTAAATTTTTATGGGCCAGGGTAAGCCCATATCATTAACGGACATTTCTTATTCAGAAGAAGAAGAAAATCAAGCCAGCGAGAAGCACCAGATCGGCGATAAGTGGGCAGAAAATCCCCTGCCAGTGCAGCGCTTTCGGACGAAAGCCTACGCCGTGGATCACACCTGCGCACACCGCCCACATAATGAGGAAGCCGTGCCAGATCTCAAGCTCGCTGGTCTTCGCTGCAAAGCGCGAAGGGTCCCAGAAGATACAACCTGCCAGCAGTAATGCCATCACTAAAGAAAGCGCCCTTAACGGGCGCTTATCCATTACCGCGTAAAGCGTCGCGATAATGTTCATTAGTGTTTGTCTTCACCTGCTTTAGACGCTTCGACGTGCTCAAGCGCCAGGGCAGTAATGACACCAAATGCACAGGCAAGAAGCGTCCCTAAAATCCATGCGAAATACCACATATTCAGCTCCTTACTTAGTACAGAGAATGAGTGTTGCTTTCAATATCTTCTTTCGTGATACGACCGAACATTTTCCAGTAACACCAGGCGGTGTACAGCAGGATAATCGGTACGAACACGCAAGCAACATACGTCATCAGGTTAAGCGTCAGCTGGCTGGACGTTGCATCCCACATGGTCAGGCTTGCATTCATCATCGTGCTGGACGGCATGACGAATGGGAACATCGCGATACCCGCAGTCAGAATAATGCACGCCAGCGTCAGTGAGGAAAATACAAATGCCAGGGCACCTTTTTCCAGACGTGACGTCAGTATCGTCAGCAGCGGCAGCAACACACCCAGAGCCGGAATAGCCCACAGAACAGGCATATTGTTGAAGTTCACCAGCCACGCGCCAGCCTGACGCGCCACTTCTTTCGTCAGCGGGTTAGACGGTGCCGTGTGGTTAATTGCAGACGTAATGACATAACCGTCGATACCGTACATCACCCATACGCCGGCCAGTGCGAAGCACACCAGGGTAATAAGCGCAGCAACCTGCGCCGTTGCACGAGAGCGAAGATGCAGTTCACCTACGGTACGCATCTGCAGATAGGTCGCACCCTGAGTAATGATCATTGCCACACTCACCACGCCTGCCAGCAGACCAAACGGATTCAGCAGCTGGAAGAAGTTACCGGTGTAGTAAAGACGCATGTATTCATCGATGTGGAACGGTACACCTTGCAGCAGGTTACCGAACGCCACGCCAATCACCAGCGGTGGAACGAAGCTACCAATGAAGATGCCCCAGTCCCACATGTTGCGCCAGCGGGTGTCTTCAATCTTGGAACGGTAGTCGAAACCAACCGGACGGAAGAATAAAGAAGCCAGCACCAGAATCATCGCCACATAGAAACCGGAGAACGCAGCCGCGTAGACCATCGGCCAGGCAGCGAACAGCGCGCCGCCTGCGGTGATCAGCCACACCTGGTTACCGTCCCAGTGCGGGGCGATGGAGTTAATCATGATTCGACGCTCGGTGTCATTACGACCGAGGAAACGGGTGAGCATCCCCACCCCCATGTCGAAACCGTCAGTGACTGCGAAACCGATCAGCAGAATACCGACCAGCAGCCACCAGATAAAACGCAATACTTCATAATCGATCATTTGATGACTCCTGTCTTAGCGTGCCGGCTGAGTAGTCGCACCGGACTGCTCGTAGTGATAGCGACCGGTTTTCAGGCTGCTTGGGCCAAGGCGCGCGAACTTGAACATCAGGAACAGTTCAGCCACCAGGAACAGGGTGTACAGACCACAAATCAGCAGCATGGAGAAGATCAGATCGCCTGCAGTCAGAGAGGAGTTCGCTACCGCCGTTGGCAGCACCTCACCGATCGCCCATGGCTGACGGCCATATTCCGCAACAAACCAGCCGGATTCGATAGCAATCCACGGCAGTGGGATACCATACAGCGCGGTACGCAGCAGCCATTTTTTCTCACCGATGCGGTTACGAATCACGGACCAGAAGGACGCCGCAATGATCAGCAGCATGATGATGCCGCAGCCCACCATGATACGGAATGCGAAGTACAGTGGCGCCACGCGTGGAATGGAGTCTTTGGTCGCCATCTGGATCTGCGCTTCCGTCGCGTCGGAGACGTTCGGGGTATAGCGTTTCAGCAGCAGACCGTAACCCAGATCTTTCTTCACATCGTTGAACTGGTCACGCACGGCCTGGTCGGTAGAACCCGCACGCAGCTGCTCCAGCAGCGCGTAGGCTTTCATACCGTTACGGATACGGCCTTCATGCTGCACCATCAGCTCTTTCAGACCCGTCACCTGCTTGTCGACGGAGCGGGTAGCAATGATGCCGAGCGCGTAAGGAATTTGAATGGCGAAGCGGTTTTCCTGTGCATCCTGGTCGGGAACACCGAACAGAGTAAAGGCAGCAGGCGCGGGTTGGGTTTCCCATTCGGCTTCGATAGCGGCCAGTTTGGTTTTCTGCACGTCACCCATTTCGTAACCGGATTCATCACCCAGCACGATAACAGAGAGGATTGCAGCCATACCGAAGCTTGCAGCGATAGCAAAGGAGCGCTTAGCAAACGCGAAGTCACGACCACGCAGCATGTAGTAAGAGCTGATGCCCAGTACAAACATCGCACCGCACACATAGCCAGACGCCACGGTGTGAACGAATTTAACCTGTGCGACCGGGTTCAGCACCAGTTCGGCAAAGCTGACCATCTCCATACGCATAGTTTCGAAGTTGAAATCAGACGCGATAGGGTTCTGCATCCAGCCGTTCGCGACCAGGATCCACAGTGCGGACAGGTTCGAACCGAGTGCCACCAGCCAGGTCACCGCCATATGCTGGACTTTGCCCAGACGGTCCCAACCGAAGAAGAACAGACCTACAAAGGTGGATTCGAGGAAGAAGGCCATCAGACCTTCAATGGCCAGCGGCGCACCGAAGATATCCCCAACGTAGTGAGAATAGTAAGACCAGTTAGTCCCGAACTGGAACTCCATGGTCAAACCGGTAGCCACGCCCAGTGCAAAGTTGATACCAAACAACTTGCCCCAGAACTTGGTCATATCTTTATAAATCTGTTTGCCGGAGAGGACGTAGACCGTTTCCATGATGGCCAGCAGGAACGCCATACCGAGCGTTAGTGGCACAAACAGGAAGTGGTACATCGCGGTCAAGGCAAACTGTAAGCGCGACAGTTCGACTATATCTAACATCATGACTCCTTGCTCATCGCATGAAGACTCCGAGAGTGAACCCCGTTAGAAAAGGATTCACACACATGCCCCAATACAAATTATTCGCATCCATGTCGTCGCGCTTAGCCTGAGAAAGGATAAAAGCAATGACGATAGGTTACAAATACGTTAATAAAAAACTCAAATTGATCCCGCAAATATAATACGCTGCAAAACCCTTACAATAAACAGGTTTTTATTGAATCACATTTACGTTTTTCGACGGCGATCAATTTATAGCAAAATTACCACTTTTCAGCCATTTTGATCGGGGACAATTTACCGCCTTTCGACACCTTTTTCCAAGGATTAAACTTTGATTTAAATCAAAAAGCACCGTTTCTGTTAACCATGTTTAAATGTGGTGTGAATGGTAAAGACCTTGTTAATGCTATGTGTACGACGAGATATTTGGAGTTATCAAAAGCAAGAAAGAATATAAACAGACGTGATTTATTTTAACGCTGAAGAACAACGCATCTTTACATTCGCGTTAACGTATAAAGGTAGTCGTCAGCGCGTTTTTTTTCCATTGTGCGACGACAGCCGCAGATAATTACATTTATTTTACCTGCGACACGCTTAAAATTAACACCTCAATGTGACTATTCAATAAAAAAGGCTGCCCTGCGTGCAGCCTTTTGTTCACTTCAGACGCTACCTTTCCGTTTTCAGGCTAAAAGTCCGCGATTGCCCAGGCCTGAACAGGCCCGTAATGCCCTTTTCTTCTCCCCTGCCTGCCAGCACCTGTTCATTTAAATCCGTCTCGCAACAGCCTTTAAGCGCCTGATTCCACGATAAAGAGGCATCACAGGACACAGATTCCGACGGATTGAACAGACGAAGGATAAGCGCGTCCCGATCCTCCGCCTTTTTTATCGCGCTCATAACACAGCCTGTCGGCGAAAGGGTCAGCAGGCTGTATCTGTCCGGCGTGCTGAACGGCGCACGGTTAAGCTTCATGGCATCCCAGGGGATTTTGTTATAACACTGGACGGGGGTAAGCCACGCTTTCGCCTGCTGAGCAACGCCGGCGTTCTCGGGAGAGCCGCTAAAACTCAGAAGGCTAAAACGGCAATCGAGCCTGCCCCGAAGCTGCGAGTCCGGAACGGCCATTTTTATGCCGGACGGTCGGCCCGGGCGCAACAGCAAATCTTCCTTTCCCAGCACGCCCACACCGCGTAGAAGGGTCAGAGCAAACGCTTTTTCTGCCTCCCCGACCACTTCAAATTCGCGTAACCCTTCTGTGAACAGGGCAAGCCCGTTTCGTTTCTGCTGCAGCACGGCGTAGTTAAGTAAATTCCAGACGGGAACCGGTGCCTCTTTCCAGCCCTCTTCTTGCCAGTTAGCCATCGCGTCATCGCGAACCGGGCGCGTTATGGAGCCAAACTGCGTATCTGACAGTACCTGCTCCGTCATAAACGGCGTCGGGATAAGCACGCGGACCCGGTGATCGTCAGCCTGATTATCCAGACGCGCCACAACATCTACACGCCTGCTGTTATGGCTGAGTGTAACCTCAAATTCCACCGCAAGAGCGCCATTGCGCAGGCGGGCCGACCGCTCGGCCAGGTTTGCCGGAACGGCGATGCGATGCTGGATCACCGCCCTGCTCTGCCAGGCTTCCTGTATCACCTCAACATGATGCTGCCCGTGCGCTGAAGTGAGCCGCCACTCTTCCCGGGAAGGCGAGTAGTCGTACTCATCGCCATCATCCGACCCCTCTTCAATTTCCAGTACGCGGTCATAAATAAGTCCGGATTCTTTATCACGCAGGCGCAGCGTGCCATCGTCATTTATATCAATTTGCCAGAAGGCATTTTCCAGCAAAGCATCCGTTTTTGCCCTCGCGGGAAGCCTCTTTTCAGGAGCCTGGGGCTCGATGTAAAGCGTGCGGTATCCCATCGCGGGCAGGATCTGACAGATTTGGATATCAAACTCCATAAACGGATCGTAATTACCATAGTGCACGATTTGCCGGTCAATCAGCCCCGGGTCTATTTCCCGGGCGCGGCGAATAAAACAGGGGATCTCATTGCCTTTATCATCCCGCAACCGGAACTGGCTCGCGCGCAGACGAAGGGTGGTGTTAATCACCTCTTCACGGGGCCAGGGCATCAGATTGAACATCACCAGCTTATCGGCCTCGCTTTGCGGCATATTGTCGACAATCTTGCGCATCGAGAAGCGCGTGAGGTTATCGGCCATGTCTTCAGCGAGCGCAAACCGGGCCATAATCTCACGATGCACTTTGTCGCTGCAGCAGCAGCCAATACTGTCGTGAGCATGATTCTTGAGGATCTCTTTCCACATTTTCTCCAGCAAACCGTGGTGATACTCGAAGCCCAGCATCCAGGCGAGCGCCGCCAGCGGTTCGAGGATATTCACGATTTTGTTTTCAATGCGGGCGTGGGCAATTTTGATGTCCATCCGTGTGGAGCCGATTGTCCGGTGTACACGCATGTATTTGCCGTCGATAAACTCCCCTTTCAGCGTCGCCAGTTCGTCACGGTGCGCTTCAGTATGTTCAAACACCTCCTCAAACCGGCTCATCACAAATTTCCGCTGCGGGTACATCTTTCGAAGGGTATCCATCACCGCGAAAATGTTCTGCTGGAGGGGCATCTGGTCGTGACCGTTAGGCAGCAGAATCTCTTTCGTCACGGAAGCGTTCTCCAGCAATGTAAGCCAGGTATCGAGCCGTTTACGCAGCCCCGCTTCATCCTCCGGTAAGTACTTACCAATCGCGTAGCCCAGCGGTAGTACCTGCGCCGTAACTTCGCTGCCGTCTGCGCTCTGCCATAAAAATTCTGTTTTATCGGTGCCGTGACGCTCAGAACATCCGCGCCAGAACAGCGTGCGGGTGATACCAAAGCCGTTATAGATATGCGGAAGTTGCCCGGACATGCCAAACGAATCCGGCAGATACCCTATTTTCATCGGCTCACCGAATTCCATGCAGTCGCGCATCCCGTACATCAGGTTGCGAACGATCGATTCGCCGCTGACAATCGTGGTGTCGGTCTGGGTATACCACGGCCCGATAATCAGCTTTCCGCGCTCAACCAGCGCTTTTACCCGGGGCCGGTTGTCCGGCACGACGGCGAAGTAATCCTCCAGTACCGCGGTCTGTCCATCAAGAACGTAGTATTTATACTCTTCGTCCTGCTCCAGACGGGTCAGGATCTCCTCCATGTTATTGACCAAAAGGATCCGCGACGCTTCGGTGGTGAAATACCACTCACGGTCCCAGTGCATATGTGGCGTGATATGAACGCGAGATACAGCTTTCATCTTCGTTTCCTGTAAATGAATTTATGGCGTGACGTCTTCCGTCAGGTATTTGCCTTTTTTTACGCCCTGACGTCGCCAGAACAGTAAGATGAGCGTAGAGAGCATCGTTCCCCCCAGCGCAGCGCCAAACCAGCCTGCCGCCGCGATCGCGCCACCCATCCCCGCGTCATGCAGTAAAAAGAGAGAGAAGATGCCCGCCCCCGGCGTAGACAACCCGATGCCCATTGCACCGATAATCGCCCCTGTTGCCATCGAGCCAACAACAAACGAGCCAATCACTCGCAGCGGATCTTCAATGGCCATCGGAATTGCCCCTTCGGTGATCCCCGCAAGGCCCAGCAGCCACGTCGACTTACCGGTTTCGATTTCAAACGGTTTAAAGAGATGCGGTGCCAGCATGGTTGAAGCCGTGACGGTAAAAGCCGAGACCATTTTGACGGAAGCAAAAATGGCATACGGCCCGTAAACGCCGTTGGCCATCGCCCCCAGACAGAACGCATAGGCCGCTTTGTTGACCGGTCCCCCCAAATCGAACGAGCACATAAAACCGAGCAGAGTGCCCAGTAGCAGCGCATTGGCACCGGAGAGCCCGTTAAGCCATGCCGTGAGGGAGGTGTTGATCCACGCGACCGGCTCGCCGATCACGAACAGCATCAGGCTGCCCGCGCCCAGCACGCCAATCACCGGGTAGAGGTAATAGGTTAAAAAACCGTTATAGCGCTGACTCAGACGGATATGGTTTTTCACCCAGCGCATCAGATAGCCGGCAATCAGGCCACCTGCAATCCCCCCTAAAAAACCTGAACCGATCATATTGGCGGCAAGACCGGCCGCAAAACCCGGCGCCAGAGCAGGTTTATCTGCCAGCGAGTAGGCGGTATACGCTGCCAGCACCGGCACCATTAACGTGCCTAACATCCCCCCGCCGAGTTTGCGATACATCCACAGCCATGAGTTCTCTTGCTCAAACAGATGCTGTAATCCCAACATCTGTGCCAGCAATACCGCGACGGCCAGCACCGTGCCTCCCGCCACAATCAGCGGCACGGCAAAGGAAATACCGCTGAGCAGGGCCTGCTTAAGCTCCGTTTTAAGGCTCTTGCTCACATCATTGCCGGTGTGCACCTGGCGATCCGTTCCCGCGGGGGGTAAGGCCAACGCACGCTTAATAAGCGCTTCGGCATGGCGAAGCGGTTCCGCGACCGGCACGGACAGCGTCGGGATGCCCTGAAAACGCTCGCTCTCTTTGAGAGCCACTTCTGCGGCGATGATACAGGCCTGCGCAGTGCGTAACTGCTGCGCGGTCAACCGCCCTTCGATACCGTTCGCCCCCTGCTTTTCCACCACCACGTTTACGCCAAGCTTACGCCCCGCTTTTTCCAGATACTCAGCTGCCATATAAGTATGCGCAATGCCGGCGGGGCATGCAGTTACACAAACGATGGTTGGCGCATCCACGAACGCGACAACGTCATCTTCCTGTGGCGCATCGTCCAGCGCGGCGAGTAGCGCTGCTGCCGTGGTAGCCGCCATGACGCGCGCCCGAAGAGTTTCATCCGCCAGACGAGAAGTAAGTTCCGTCAGCACCTGGATATGGGTTGAGCCAGCTTCAGCCGGCGGAATGGCAAGCAGGAAAATCAGCTCGACATTTTCCGGGCCATCCACGCCTTCCCAGCTCAGCGGTTCACGCAGGGTGGCTACGGCAAAAGCCGCCTCTTTCACCACCGCTGATTTACCATGCGGGACTGCCAGCCCTTCGCCGAGCGCGGTAGGGCCTAGCGATTCCCGATGAAAGACTTCGGTTAAAAACGCATTGCCGTCGGTAATTTTGCCGAGCGTCACCAGCCGCATCGTGAGCTGGCGTATTGCTTCATCACGACTGGTGTACTGCGCCTGCACGCAGACAGCGTCGGGATGGGTCAGGGTCGTCAGGTTCATCAGGATCCTCACACTCAAGGGTAATTATTCAGGATCGATTGTGACAGACAAACTGATACCTTTATGTGATCATTTTCACTAACACCGACAATTTGTATTTAATTTGTATTATTTACAAATCCTGTGCTGGAGGCATAATTCCGTGAAAAGGTATTAAAAGGCAGACGACATGGGCAATAAACCGATGTACCGGCAGATAGCGGATGCGCTTCGCGAGAAAATTACCGCCGGTGAGTTAAAACCCGGTGATGCGTTACCGACGGAATCCAGCCTGCAGGAGACATTTAGCGTCAGTCGCGTCACGGTGAGGCAGGCACTGAAGCTCCTCACTGAAGAGCAGATTATCGAGAGCATTCAGGGCAGCGGCTCCTATGTGAGAGAGGAGCGCGTCAATTACGACATTTATCAGCTTACCGGCTTTTATGAAAAACTGGCGGACCGAAACGTCGATACCCACAGCGACGTAAAAACATTCGAAGTGATCAAAGCGGATGTGAAACTGGCTGAGACGCTAAACATTCGCCCGGATGACAAAGTGTGGCATGTCAAACGGGTGCGCTTTATTAAGCAAAAACCGGTGAATCTGGAAGAGACGTGGATGCCGCTGGCGATGTTCGCCGACCTCACCTGGGAGGTGATGGAAAATTCCAAATATCACTACATCGAACAGATCAAGAAGATGGTTATCGATCGCAGTGAACAGGAACTGGTTCCGATCATGCCCTCACAGGAGGCGATCGACGCGCTGGCGCTGGATCCGGCAAAACCGATACTGGAAAAGGTGTCACGCGGCTTTCTGAAGGATGGGCGGGTGTTTGAATACAGCCGTAACGTGTTTAACAGCGACGATTACAAATTCACGCTGGTCGCAAAACGCAGGCATTAAAAAAGGCCGCTTTACAGCGGCCAACCATGTCGAAACGGACACTTATTACTTCAACGCTCCCTTTTACAGGGAGCAGAGAGGATTTACTTAATGATGGATTTCAGTGCTTCGCCGATATCCGCCAGGCTGCGAACGGTTTTCACGCCTGCGGCTTCCAGCGCGGCGAATTTCTCATCAGCCGTACCTTTACCGCCTGCGATAATCGCGCCTGCGTGACCCATACGCTTACCTTTCGGCGCTGTCACACCTGCGATATAACCGACAACCGGCTTGGTCACATGTTCTTTGATATACGCAGCCGCTTCTTCTTCTGCGCTACCGCCGATCTCACCGATCATCACGATCGCTTCGGTCTGCGGATCTTCCTGGAACATTTTCAGGATATCAATGAAGTTAGAACCTGGGATGGGGTCACCACCGATGCCCACACAGGTGGACTGGCCGAAACCGTAGTCGGTAGTCTGCTTAACCGCTTCATAGGTCAGCGTACCGGAACGGGAGACGATACCCACTTTACCCGGTTTGTGAATGTGACCCGGCATGATGCCGATTTTGCATTCGCCTGGGGTGATAACGCCCGGGCAGTTCGGGCCGATCATGCGCACGCCAGCTTCATCCAGCTTCACTTTCACGGTCAGCATATCCAGCGTCGGGATACCTTCGGTGATGGTGATGATGAGCTTGATGCCCGCGTCAATCGCTTCCAGAATCGAGTCTTTGCAGAACGGAGCCGGAACGTAGATAACGGTCGCGGTCGCGCCCGTCGCTTCAACCGCTTCGCGCACGGTGTTGAATACCGGCAGGCCCAGGTGCGTGGTGCCGCCTTTACCTGGCGTTACGCCGCCAACCATCTGCGTGCCGTAGGCAATCGCCTGTTCGGAGTGGAAAGTCCCCTGGCTACCGGTGAAGCCCTGGCAGATAACCTTGGTATCTTTATTAATTAAAACTGACATTATTTCCCCTCCACTGCGGCAACAACCTGCTGAGCTGCATCCGTCAGACTTTTCGCTGCAATAATATTCAGGCCGCTGTCAGCCAGTTTTTTCGCGCCGAGTTCAGCGTTGTTACCTTCCAGACGCACCACAACCGGGACGTTAACACCCACTTCTTCTACCGCACCGATGATACCGTCTGCGATCAGGTCGCAACGCACGATACCGCCGAAGATGTTAACCAGCACGGCTTTGACGTTGTCATCAGAGAGGATGATTTTGAACGCTTCGGTTACACGCTCTTTGGTTGCGCCACCGCCCACGTCGAGGAAGTTTGCAGGCTCACCGCCGTGCAGCTTAACGATGTCCATGGTGCCCATCGCCAGGCCTGCGCCGTTAACCATGCAGCCGATGTTGCCATCCAGCGCCACGTAGTTCAGTTCCCACTGTGCAGCCTGCGCTTCACGCGGGTCTTCCTGAGACTGGTCGCGCATTTCACGCAGATCCGGCTGGCGGAACAGTGCGTTGCCGTCAGCGCCCAGTTTGCCGTCGAGGCAGATCAGGTCGCCCTGAGTGGTGATGACCAGCGGGTTGATCTCGATCAGCGCCAGGTCGCGCTCCAGGAAGATGGTGGCCAGACCCATGAAGATCTTGGTGAACTGCTGAACCAGCTTGCCTTCCAGACCCAGTTTGAACGCCAGCTCACGGCCCTGGTAAGGCATTGGGCCTGCCAGCGGATCGATCGCCACTTTGTGGATCAGGTGTGGCGTCTCTTCTGCCACTTTCTCGATTTCCACGCCGCCTTCGGTAGACGCCATGAACACCACACGACGGGAGCTACGGTCAACAACCGCGCCCAGGTACAGTTCTTTCGCGATGTCAGTTGCAGCTTCAACCAGGATCTGGTTGACAGGCTGACCGTTCGCATCTGTCTGGTACGTTACCAGACGCTTGCCGAGCCAATGTTCAGCAAACGCACGAATCTCTTCTTTACTCTTAACAACCTTCACACCGCCCGCTTTACCACGGCCACCAGCGTGAACCTGACACTTAACTACCCAAGGGCCGGAACCGATTTTAGATGCGGCTTCTTCTGCTTCACGCGGGGTAGTACAGGCATAACCCACCGGAGCCGGTAAGCCATACCGGGCAAACAGCTGTTTGGCCTGATATTCATGTAAGTTCATGTGTTCTATCCATCCTTCAGGTAATCGTTAGGTAGTGCTTTTGTAGGCCCGGCAGACAACGCGCCGCCGGGCAAGACTGCTAAAACTAGACGTCCAGCAGCAGACGCGTTGGATCTTCCAGCAGCTCTTTAATGGCAACCAGGAAGCCCACGGACTCGCGGCCGTCGATCAGACGGTGATCGTAAGAGAGTGCCAGATACATCATTGGCAGGATCTCAACTTTGCCGTCTACCGCCATTGGACGATCTTTAATGGCATGCATACCCAGGATCGCGCTCTGCGGCGGGTTGATGATCGGGGTAGACATCAGTGAACCGAAAACGCCGCCGTTGGTAATGGTGAAGTTACCGCCGGTCAGATCGTCTACGGTCAGCTTGCCGTCGCGACCTTTTACAGCCAGCTCTTTAATCTTTTTCTCGATGTCAGCCATACCCAGAGTATCGACATCACGCAGAACCGGGGTAACCAGACCGCGTGGCGTAGAGACTGCCATGCTGACGTCGAAGTAGTTGTGGTAAACCACGTCATCGCCATCGATAGAGGCGTTAACTTCCGGGTAGCGTTTCAGCGCTTCAACAACCGCTTTCACGTAGAAGGACATAAAGCCCAGACGGATACCGTGACGTTTTTCAAACGCGTCACCGTACTGCTTACGCAGGTCCATGATTGGCTTCATATTCACTTCGTTGAAGGTGGTCAGCATCGCGGTGGAGTTTTTCGCTTCCAGCAGACGCTCAGCCACACGCTTACGCAGGCGAGTCATCGGCACGCGTTTTTCGCTACGGGCACCCAGCGCAGGCTGTGCTGCCGGCGCCGCTGCTGGCGCTTTAGCTTCTGCCTGAGCAGGGGCTTTCGCCAGGTGCTTCTCGATATCTTCACGGGTCAGACGACCACCAACACCGGTGCCTTTAATGGCAGCCGCATCCAGGTTGTGCTCGGCCAGCAGGCGACGGATCGCCGGGCTGAGCGCGTCGTTAGTCTGCTCTTCCAGAGAGGCCTGCTGACGCTGGGCTGGGGTAGACGCTTTTTCGTCAGACTTCGCGCTGGACTCTTTGCCCGCGCTGTTGCCTTCACGCAGGCGACCCAGGATCTGACGGGAGGTTACGGTTGTCCCTTCGTCTTCCAGGACTGCATCCAGAATGCCATCCGCTGAAGCCGGTACTTCCAGTACCACTTTGTCAGTTTCGATTTCTACCAGCACTTCATCGCGCTTAACGCTATCGCCCGGTTTTTTGTGCCAGGTGGCGACGGTCGCATCTGCTACGGACTCAGGCAGGTCGGGAACAAGAATATCTACGCTACTCATTATGTATCCTTTAATTAATCGACGTTCAGCGCGTCATTGACCAGATCTTGTTGCTGCTTCTGGTGAACGGACATATACCCTACCGCCGGAGAGGCGGAGGCCGGGCGACCTGCATAACGCAGGGCAGACCCAAATGGAATGACTTCACGGAAATGATGCTGACTGCAGTACCAGGCGCCCTGGTTGAGCGGCTCTTCCTGGCACCAGACAAAATCATGCACGTGAGCATACGGTTTCAACGCTTCCTGCACCGCCTGGTGCGGGAATGGATAAAGCTGTTCGATACGCACGATGGCAACATCTTTCTGGTCGTTCTTACGGCGCTGTTCCAGCAGGTCGTAATAAACCTTACCAGAACACATCACAACACGCTTAACGGCCTGCGGATCCAGTTCGTCAACCTCACCGATGGCAGGCAGGAAGGTGCCGTTAGCCAGTTCGTCCAGGCTGGACACCGCCAGCGGGTGGCGCAGCAGGGATTTTGGCGACATGACCACCAGCGGACGGCGCATACCGCGCAGCGCCTGACGACGCAGCATGTGGTAGACCTGAGCCGGGGTGGACGGCACGCACACCTGCATGTTCTGCTCAGCACAGAGCTGCAGATAACGTTCCAGACGGGCGGAGGAGTGCTCCGGACCCTGACCTTCGTAACCGTGTGGCAGCAGCATCACCAGGCCACACATACGGCCCCATTTCTGCTCGCCGGACGAGATGAACTGGTCGATAACGACCTGGGCACCGTTGGCGAAGTCACCGAACTGCGCTTCCCAGATAGTCAGGGTGCGCGGTTCCGCAGTGGCGTAGCCGTATTCGAATGCCAGTACCGCTTCTTCAGACAGGACGGAGTCCCATACCTTGAACTGACCCTGACCATTATGGACATGCTGCAGCGGAGTATAGGTTGAACCGTTAGTCTGGTTGTGAACAACCGCGTGACGGTGGAAGAAGGTGCCACGGCCCGCATCTTCACCGGACAGACGAACAGGAATGCCTTCATCAACCAGCGTTGCGTAAGCCAGTGTTTCCGCCCCGCCCCAGTCGAACAGCTTCTCGCCCGCCGCCATTGATTGACGGTCAGCATAAATTTTCGCTACGCGAGACTGCATCTCGATAGCGTCTGGTACGGTGCTGATACGTTTAGCCAGCTCCTGCAGGCGCTTCATCTCTACCTTATTCGGGTAGCTCTCATCCCACTCGTGGTTGAGGTACGGCGACCAGGTAAAGGAGTGCATGTTCATCGGGCGCAGCTCTTTCACTACGCATTCACCCGCATCCAGCGCATCGCGGTAGAGGTTGACCATTTCGGTCGCATCTTCCAGCGTCGTCACGTTGTCGCCTTCCAGCTTGTCAGCATAGATTTTGCGTGGCGTCGGGTGTTTTTTGATTTTCTGATACATCAGCGGCTGCGTTGCACTTGGCTCGTCAGCTTCGTTGTGGCCATGACGGCGGTAGCAGAACAGGTCGATGAACACATCGCGTTTGAAGGTGTTACGGTAGTCCAGCGCCAGACGGGTAACGAACGCCACGGCTTCCGGGTCATCCGCGTTAACGTGGAAGATCGGTGCCTGAACCATCTTACCGATGTCGGTGCAGTACGGGGTAGAACGCGCATCCAGTGGGTTAGAGGTCGTGAAGCCCACCTGGTTGTTGATAACAATGCGAACGGTACCGCCCACTTCGTAACCACGCGCCTTGGACATGTTCAGCGTTTCCTGAACCACGCCCTGCCCTGTGACCGCCGCGTCACCGTGAATGGTGATTGGCAGGACTTTGTTGCTGCTCGGCTCGTCCAGACGATCCAGACGCGCGCGTACAGAACCGATAACCACCGGGCTCACAATTTCCAGGTGTGACGGGTTAAACGCCAGCGCCAGGTGAACCAGACCGCCTTCGGTTTCGATATCAGACGAGAAGCCCATGTGGTACTTCACGTCACCGGTGCCGAGGTGTTCTTTATGTTTGCCCGCGAATTCGTCGAACAGGTCCTGCGGTTTTTTACCCAGCACGTTGACCAGTACGTTCAGACGACCGCGGTGCGCCATACCCAGCACCACTTCACGGGTACCACTTTTGCCCGCGTGGCGAATCAGCTCTTTCAGCATAGGTACCAGCGCGTCGCCGCCTTCCAGCGAGAAGCGTTTCGCACCCGGGAATTTCGCGCCCAGATAGCGTTCAAGGCCTTCTGCTGCGGTCAGTTCGCTGAGGAAGCGTTTTTTCTCTTCAGCAGAGAAATTCGCGTGGCCCGCCACAGATTCGATGCGCTGCTGGATCCAGCGTTTCTCTTCTGTAGAGGTGATGTGCATATATTCCGCGCCGATGGAGCCGCAGTAGGTTTGCTTGAGCGCGTCAATCAGCTCGCCCAACTTCATCGTGTCTTTGCCGATGGCAAAGGAACCTACGTTAAAGCTTTCCTGGAAATCGGCCTCGGTCAGATCGTGATACGCCGGATCGAGATCCGCCACACGATCTTGTTTCCACAGTCCCAGCGGATCGAGATTCGCATGCTGGTGACCACGGAAGCGATAAGCGTTGATAAGCTGCAGGACTTTAACCTGCTTCGCATTGGTGTCAGGGTCGGAAATCGCAGAAGAGTAACGTGAGGCATCCTTCGCCAGACGACGGAAATAATCACGTGTTTTGGAATGGAATTGATCCGGTTTGACTCCAGTGCCAGGTAACTGCTGGAACATGGAACGCCAGTTTGCGTCCACTGAGTCAGGATCGGTTAAGAAGTCTTCATAGAGCTGTTCTATCCAGCTCTGGTTTGAACCAGAGAGGTAAGAAGAGTCCAGCCAGGCTTTCATTGCGCCGTTCTGCATCGTGATCCCTTAAGCATTTTTATGCTTACTTTCGCCGTAGAAACTACCACGTACAACACGTACGTGCCGGGGTTCACCTGCGAGCTCTTATGTTGTCTTGGGCTCGCGAAGGAACCTTTAAAAACTGTCTGCACCTCGGGGCAGTTTTTAGAGGTTTCCTACATTTTATCCCCTCTCCTGTCAGGAGAGGGTCAGGGCGAGGGGAACAACGCTCCCCTCCTGTTACTTATGCACTGCGCTGCAGCAGCATCGACTTAATATGGCCGATGGCGCGCGTCGGGTTCAGCCCCTTAGGACATACACTGACGCAGTTCATGATGCTATGGCAGCGGAATACGCTGAAAGCATCACTCAGTCCTTCCAGACGACTGTCGGTTTCGGTGTCGCGGCTATCGATCAGGAAGCGATAGGCAGCCAGCAGACCGGCCGGGCCGATAAACTTGTCCGGGTTCCACCAGAACGACGGGCAAGAGGTCGAGCAACATGCACAGAGAATACACTCGTACAAACCATCGAGTTTTTCACGCTGCTCAGGAGACTGTAAGTGCTCACGAGCCGGTGGATTTTGCCCATTATTCAATAAGTAAGGCTTAATCTTCTCATATTGTGCATAGAATTGCCCCATGTCTACCACCAAATCACGAACGACTGGCAGACCTGGCAAAGGACGGATAACAATTTTCTGACCCGCGCGCTGCAACGCTGAAATTGGCGTGATGCAGGCCAGACCATTTTTACCGTTCATGTTCACACCGTCAGAGCCACAAACGCCTTCACGGCATGAGCGACGGAACGACAGTGTCGGATCTTTTTCTTTCAGCTGGATTAAGGCATCCAGCAGCATCATGTCACGGCCTTCTTCCGCTTCCAGGGTGTAATCCTGCATACGCGGAGCATCATCTACATCCGGGTTATAACGATAAACTGAGAATTCGAGTTTCATTATCCTGTCTCCGCATTAGTAAGTACGAATCTTCGGCGGGAACGCCGGACGCAGTTTCGGTTCCATATTGACGCTACGACGCGTCATGGATTCCGACTCTGGCAGATACAGGGAATGGCACAGCCAGTTTTCATCGTCACGATCCGGGAAGTCGAAGCGGCTATGCGCGCCACGGCTCTCGGTACGGAAGTTTGCCGACATCGCGGTAGCGAACGCCGTTTCCATCAGGTTATCCAGCTCCAGACACTCAACGCGCTGGGTATTGAACTCGCTGGACGTGTCGTCCAGACGGGCATTTTTCAGACGCTCGCGGATCGCTTTCAGTTGCTCAAGACCTTTGGCCATCGCATCCCCTTCACGGAATACCGAGAAGTTGTGCTGCATACATTCCTGCAGCGCTTTGCGGATTTCCACCGGATCTTCACCATTACGGTTGCCGTTCCAGCGGTTCAGACGCTCAAGCGACGCATCAATTTCATCGTCGGTGGCATCACGCAGCGCACCCTGCTCGGCAATAGACTCTTGCAGATGCAGACCTACCGCACGACCAAATACCACCAGGTCAAGCAGGGAGTTCCCGCCCAGACGGTTTGCACCGTGTACGGATACGCAGGCAATTTCACCGACGGCAAACAGGCCCGGGATAACAACGTCTTCACCCTGCTCGTTCACGGTCAGCGCCTGGCCGGTCACTTTGGTCGGAATACCGCCCATCATGTAGTGACAGGTTGGGATTACCGGGATAGGCTCTTTCACTGGATCGACGTGCGCGAAGGTACGAGACAGCTCCAGAATGCCTGGCAGACGTGATTCCAGAACCTCTTTACCCAGATGGTCGAGTTTCAGCTTCGCGTGTGGACCCCATGGGCCGTCACAGCCGCGGCCTTCACGGATTTCGATCATGATGGAACGCGCCACCACGTCACGACCCGCCAGGTCTTTCGCATTCGGGGCATAACGCTCCATGAAGCGCTCGCCGTGTTTGTTCAGCAGGTAACCCCCTTCACCACGGCAGCCTTCTGTTACCAGCACGCCGGCACCGGCGATGCCGGTTGGGTGGAACTGCCACATTTCCATATCCTGCACCGGTACGCCGGCGCGGATAGCCATACCTACGCCGTCACCGGTGTTGATGTGGGCGTTGGTGGTAGATTGATAAATACGGCCTGCACCGCCGGTCGCCAGCACGGTAGCACGCGCTTTGAAGTAGACCACTTCACCGGTTTCAATACACAGCGCGGTACAACCTACAACGGCGCCATCGGCGTTTTTCACCAGATCCAGCGCATACCACTCGGAGAAAATAGTCGTGTGGTTTTTCAGGTTCTGTTGATACAGCGTGTGCAGCAGTGCGTGACCAGTACGGTCAGCCGCAGCTGCAGTACGTGCCGCCTGCTCGCCGCCGAAGTTTTTCGACTGGCCGCCAAACGGACGCTGATAAATGGTGCCATTTTCCAGACGGGAGAACGGCAGCCCCATGTGGTCCAGCTCCAGAATCGCTTCCGGGCCAGTCTTACACATATATTCGATAGCATCCTGGTCGCCGATGTAGTCGGAACCTTTGACCGTGTCATACATGTGCCATTCCCAGTTATCTTCATGGGAATTGCCCAGCGCAACGGTAATACCGCCCTGCGCGGAGACAGTGTGGGAACGGGTCGGGAAGACTTTAGAGAGCAGCGCACAGGTCTGGCCGCTCTGGGAAATTTGCAGTGCTGCACGCATACCTGCGCCACCAGCACCAATCACAACAGCATCAAATTCTCTGACTGGCAGTTTCATTACACACCCCACACCACAACGAATCCATAAATAACGTAAACCACCAGTGCAACGACAATGACCAGCTGCAGAGGAAGGCGAATCGCCAGCGGTTTAACGTAATCGGTCAACACCTGCCACATACCAATCCAGGCATGAATAAGGATGGAGAACAGAGCCAGCAGGGTGAACACTTTGGTGAAGGCAGATCCGAAGAACCCACTCCAGATTTCCCACGTCAGCGTGCCGCTGGTCGCGAAGAAACCAATCATATAGATGATATAAAGGGTGAGAACGATGGCGGTAGCACGGACCAGAATGAAGTCATGTACGCCGTTGCGTCCTAATGCGGAGGCGTTGCTTACCATACGAGAACTCCTGCGAGAAGTGAAAGCACGACAGTCAATACAAATGAAATATTAGCGGAGCGTTTACCGGCTTCGAAAGTCTCTTCCAGGTAGCCAAAGTCCATCAGCATATGGCGAATGCCCACGACAACGTGGTACGCCAGCGCAGTCAGAATGCCCCACATGATAAATTTCACGAAGAAGCTGTTCATGATGGCAGAGGCCTGGAGGAATCCTTCAGGAGAAGAGAGGCTGGTACCCAGTAACCACAGCAGAATGCCGACCGCCACAAACGTAATCACACCAGAAACGCGGTGCAGAATGGACGCTATTGCTGTTACAGGGAACCGGATCGTTTTGAGATCCAGATTGACAGGTCTTTGTTTTTTCACATTTCTTATCATGAATAACGCCCACATGCTGTTCTTATTGTTTCCTTCCTCCGGACTGCGATGCGGGTCAGACAGCGTTCCTTTTCTATAACTGCGCGTCATGCAAAACATTGCTTCCAAATGCTAAAACGACACGTTACAACGCTGGGTGGCTCGGGATTGCAGGGTGTTCCGGAGACCTGGCGGCAGTATAGGCCGTTCACAAAATCATTACAATTAACCTACATACAGTTTGTCGGGTTTTCTCTGGAACAGTGATCAGGGTCACGATAACAACATCTTTTTAATTTTTAATCATCTGATTTGACAAATGTTAAACAATATTGTTACAAACGTCATCAGAAAAGGCATATAATGCGCAAAAGTTATGAGGTCTCACTTTCACCTGACAAATAGTTATGTAACAGTGTGATGGTATTGACCGAAGTTATCAGGACAGTTATTAGTGATATACAGGTTTGAATAATTCGGACTGCGAAGACACTGATTTGCTGTTGTTTCACTGATTTTTCATGTTTTTACCTGCAAGGCGCCATAGCTCTGTACCCTGGTTTCTCCTCGTGAGCTGAGCGGTAAGCCAAATAACAAACTGGTAACGGTGAGAAATCAGCAGAATGCAAATCCGGTAATTGGCAGTCTTAAGCAATAAGGCGCTAAGGAGACCGTAAATGGCTGATACAAAGGCAACGCTCACCCTAAATGGTGACACTGCTGTTGAACTGGATGTGCTAAAAGGCACGCTCGGTCAGGATGTTATTGATATCCGTACGCTGGGTTCTAAAGGTGTATTCACCTTCGACCCTGGATTTACCTCTACCGCATCTTGCGAATCCAAAATCACCTTCATTGATGGTGACGAAGGTATCCTGCTCCATCGCGGCTTCCCCATCGATCAGTTAGCCACCGAATCCAACTATCTGGAAGTGTGCTACATCCTGCTGAACGGCGAAAAACCGACGCAGGCACAATACGATGAATTCAAAACCACCGTGACCCGTCACACCATGATTCATGAGCAGATTACCCGTCTGTTCCATGCTTTCCGTCGTGATTCTCACCCAATGGCGGTGATGTGCGGTATTACCGGTGCGCTGGCAGCGTTCTACCACGACTCGCTGGACGTGAATAATCCACGTCACCGTGATATCGCGGCGTTCCGCCTGCTGTCCAAAATGCCGACAATGGCAGCGATGTGTTACAAATACTCCATCGGCCAGCCGTTTGTTTATCCACGTAACGACCTCTCCTACGCCGGTAACTTCCTGCGCATGATGTTCTCCACGCCGTGTGAAGAGTACGAAGTGAACCCGGTACTGGAACGTGCGATGGACCGTATTCTGATCCTGCACGCCGACCACGAACAGAACGCCTCCACCTCCACCGTCCGTACCGCAGGCTCTTCAGGCGCGAACCCGTTCGCCTGTATCGCTGCGGGTATCGCCTCCCTGTGGGGACCGGCGCACGGCGGCGCGAACGAAGCGGCACTGAAGATGCTGGAAGAGATCAGCTCCGTTGAGCACATTCCTGAATTCGTGCGTCGCGCGAAAGACAAGAATGACTCCTTCCGTCTGATGGGCTTCGGTCACCGTGTGTACAAAAACTACGACCCACGCGCTACCGTTATGCGTGAAACATGCCACGAAGTGCTGAAAGAGCTGGGTACAAAAGACGACCTGCTGGAAGTGGCGATGGAGCTTGAGCACATTGCGCTGAACGACCCGTACTTCATCGAGAAGAAACTCTACCCGAACGTCGATTTCTACTCTGGCATTATTCTGAAAGCGATGGGCATTCCGTCTTCCATGTTCACCGTGATCTTCGCCATGGCACGTACCGTTGGCTGGATTGCGCACTGGAACGAAATGCACAGCGAAGGCATGAAAATCGCCCGTCCTCGTCAGCTGTATACTGGCTACGAGCAGCGTGATTTTAAGTCTGACATCAAACGCTGATGTTAACGGGGTGTGGCCTGATGACCTCACCCCATCCCTCTCTTACTCCGAGAGAGTAAAGACATTAAAAACGGTAACCCCTTGGGTTACCGTTTTCATTTTACTTCTGGCAGTGCGGACACCAGTAAAACGGTCTCGATGACAGCGTGGTTTTCGCAATTAACCCGCCGCACCGCTCACACGCCTTCCCTTCACGATGAAACACCTTAAAGCGGAACAATGCCCCATGGTGCTTGTTGTCATCCACCACGCCACGCGTGTTGTAGGACAGGCGCGGGATATCCAGCAGTGCGTGGGATAACGCCTCCAGCTGTTCATCACTGAGTTGCGATGCCTTATGCTGCGCCGCCAGGCCCACTTCCCAGAGGATTTCCACCCGCAGGTAATTTCCTAATCCAGCCAGAAACGCCTGATCGAGCAACAATCCGGAAAACTGTCGGTTACGAAACCGAGGTGACACCAGACGGGCTTTCACCTCGCCCGGGGTCAGGCTCATATCCAGCACATCCGGCCCGACGCGCTGCAGGAACGGATGAGTGAGCAGCTGCTCTGGCGTTAACATTTCGATATCGGATGCGCTGTAGAGCAGAACCGCGTTGTCTGCCGTCTGGAGCCTGACGCGCAGCACGCGGGTTGTTTGCGGCTGCTCGTTTGCCTTCACCACGCGCCAAACGCCGTACAGCTGATTATGGCTATATAACGTCAGGTTATGGGAGAAATGCGTGAGCAGCGCTTTGCCGCGCGTTTCAATGTGCGTCACCGTCTGCCCCACCAGCTGGGCTTCAAACGGTTTCAGTTGAGGAAAAGCAAACCAGACATCCGTCAGCGGTTTGCCCTTTATCGCCGCCTCGAGGCTATCCGCTGCACGGCGGATCTCCGGGCCTTCAGGCATTTTTCTGTCCTTATCGTTATGTCATGCACTCACGAGAATACCCTGCTCCGCAAAGGCCGTCCGTAAGCGGCGTGCAAACTGCAGCGCATGCTCACCATCGCCGTGTAAACACACCGTATCCGCCTGGACTCTGGCCGTTGAACCATCAATTGCCTTTACCGAGCCCTCACATACCATCGCCAGCGTTTGCGCCAGCGCCTGTGATTCATCGGTAATAAGCGCACCGGGCAGTGAACGGGGAACCAGGCTGCCGTCCGGCTGATACCCTCTGTCAGCAAAAACTTCCTGACGGGTGGTTAACCCCAGCCGCTGTCCCGCGCGAATAAGCTCGCTCCCCGCCAGCCCCACCAGGATGAGCTGCGGGTTGCAGTCCCGCACCGCGCGGGCAATGGCATCCGCGAGAGCCGGATCTTTGGCCGCCTGATTGTAGAGCATGCCGTGGGGTTTCACATGGCGCAGCACGCCCTGCTGGGAACGCACAATCGCCTCCAGCGCGCCCGTTTGATAAAGCGTCTGGGCATACACCGTCTCAGGAGGGAGATCCATTGCCGTGCGGCCAAAATTATCCCTGTCAGGAAAACTGGGATGTGCCCCTATCGCCACGCCGTGCTTAATCGCATTACGCACGCTGTCCAGCATGGTTTGCGCGTCACCCGCGTGAAACCCGCAGGCAATATTGACCGAAGAGACCAGCGTCATCAGTTCAGCATCGGCACTTCCGCCCTCACCCAGATCGGCGTTTAAATCAATCTTTGCCATCGAGCCTCCATGCCAGTTGTTCCAGATAACGCTGCTGATCCTGGCGTGCCTTCAGCGCCTCCTCCAGCGAACATTGCACAAAATGAATCGGCTGTCCGAGAGGAATTTGCGCCAGATGGTAGCGATCTGCTTCAATGATGCAGGCAATACGCGGGTATCCCCCCGTTGTTTGCGCATCGTTCATCAGCACGATCGGCTGACCGTTACCCGGTACCTGAATGACACCAGGTAATAAACCGTGTGAGAGCAATTCCCGATCTGTCGTACGGGTCAATGGCTGCCCCTGCAGGCGGTATCCCATACGGTTACTTTGGGGGCTGATCTTCCACGGCGAACGCCAGAACGTCTCCTGAGCGACTTCATTGAACTCCTGATATTCCGGCCCCGGTAAGGCACGGATCTGGTTGGTCCATAACAGCTGTTTTACCCCCTGGGCCGTCGAGAAGTGGCGCGTTGAGGGTTTAATCGCCAGACGATCGCCGTCACGCAGCAGGCGCCCTTCATGACCGCCAATGCCGGCTTTCTGATCGGTACTGGATGAACCCAGAACCTCTGGCACATCAATCCCTCCTGCGACCGCAAGATAGCTTCGCACACCGTGCACAGGACGTTTAAGGGTCAGACGCTGCCCGGCTTTCGCCCGCAGCCGCCAGCCTGTCCAGACCGCTTTGCCATCCAGCTCGGCGTCACAAGCGGCCCCGGTTAAGGCAAACCAGGTCTCCTCGCCGAATTCAATCACACACTGGCCAAGCGTAATTTCGAGTGCCGCCGTGCTGCCAGGGTTGCCCACCAGCACGTTAGCAATCTCCAGCGCAGGCCTGTCCAGCGCACCACAGTAGCTCACGCCCGACTGACGCATGCCAAAGCGGCCGGCATCCTGTACGGACGTGTAAAGCCCGGCGCGAATCAGCGTTAACATACCCCCTCCTTCTGCGGGATAAAGCGCAGGGTATCGCCGGGACGAAGGAGTATGGGAACCTCCTGCCCTGGTTCAAATAACGGCCTGGACGTATGCCCGATAAGCTGCCAGCCCCCCGGTGACGTCAGAGGATAAATGCCGGTCTGTTCACCACCGATAGCCACCGTGCCCGCCGGCACGCTCAGGCGGGGTTCGGCGCGACGCGGCGTATGCAATTGCGGTGAGAGCCCCCCCAGATAGGGGAAGCCCGGCTGGAAACCTAAGAACCAGACCACGTAATCAACGCAGGCGTGCAATTCAACCACCTGCTTTTCCGTTAATCCGCAGTGTTCCGCCACTACGCCAAGATCGGGTCCATGCTCGCCGCCATACACCACCGGGATCTCAATTGTCCGGGAATCCGGCTCCAGCGCCTCGCTCTCTTCCCACCAGCGCTGCAAACGTTCAATAGCATCCAGCGCCAGCGTATGCGGATTACGCAGCACCACGGTGATGTTATTCATACCCGGAATCGCTTCAACCACTTCAGGCACATCGGCCAGGCGCTGCGTTAGCCGCCAGATACGCTTTTGCGTGGCAAGGGTCACTGGCGGTTCCAGCTCCAGAACCACTGCCGTTTCCCCCAGAAGATAACAACGCGCTCGCTGCACTCAGATACCTCTCATCAGGCCGGGTTAGGGATATCAATAAACGTGACATCCAGATCGGTATTTTCGGTCAGCCATTCACTGAGGGCGCGAATTCCGCCACGCTCGGTGGCATGGTGACCTGCCGCGTAAAAATGCAGACCTTGTTCACGCGCCGAATGGACGGTCTGCTCGGACACTTCTCCAGTGATGAAGGCGTCGACACCAAAGCGTGCCGCGCTGTCAATAAAGCCCTGACCACCACCAGTACACCAGGCAACCCGCTTCACCGTATCCGGACCGGTGTCACCGCACCAGAGCGGACGGCGTCCCAGACGCGCTTCAATCCATGAGGCCAGCTCCAGGCCGGGCACCGGCATGGCCAGCTCTCCCCAGGGCACCAGCGGCTCAATTTCACCCATGACGGTAATCCCCAACAGCTGCGCGAGCTGTACGTTATTGCCCAGCTCCGGGTGCGCATCCAGCGGCAGATGGTAACCGTACAGGTTGATATCATTTGCCAGCAGCGTTTTCAGGCGGTTTCGCTTCATACCGCGAATGATCGGTGCTTCGTTTTTCCAGAAATAACCGTGATGGACAATAACGGCATCCGCTTCCTGACGGACGGCTTCGTCCAGCAGCGCCTGGCTTGCCGTCACGCCAGTGACAATTTTCTGCACCGTTTCGCGTCCTTCAACCTGGAGGCCGTTCGGGCCGTAATCGCTGAAGGAGGCGCTGTTCAGTTTTTCGTTAATCAGGCTTTCCAGTTCGCTGTTTTTCATCATCACTCTCTTAAGCTTTGCGAGCGGCCTCGTACGCCGCCAGCGTGGCGACACGCGCCTGTTTATGGTCAACAATCGGACGGGGATAATCGAGCTTCACACCCTGTTTATCCGCCCATGCCCACGGGTCGTGGATCGCTTTTGCAGGGACATTGCTCAGCGCGGGCAACCAGCGGCGGATAAACTCGCCGTCTGCATCAAATTTTTGTCCCTGCGTGGCAGGATTAAAAATACGGAAATAGGGCGCGGCGTCGGTTCCAGTGGACGCCGCCCACTGCCAGCCGCCGTTATTCGCCGCCAGATCGCCATCGATCAGCTGAGAAATAAAATACCGCTCCCCGACACGCCAGTCGATAAGCAGATCCTTCACCAGGAAGCTGGCGGTAATCATTCGCAGCCGATTGTGCATCCATCCGGTTTCATTGAGCTGGCGCATCGCGGCATCAACAATCGGGAAGCCCGTTTCGCCTTTCTGCCAGGCCTGTAAGTGGCTCTCGTTGTGTTGCCATTTTACGTTATCAGTCCAGGGTATAAACGGACGATGCTTACATAAATCAGGGTGATACGTCATCAAATGGCGATAAAATTCGCGCCAGATAAGTTCGTTAAGCCAGACGGAGCCGGGCCCCCCGTCCAGTGCCTGCGGTTGTTCCGCCAGAAGACGATGCAGACACTGGCGCGGAGAGAGCACGCCCAGCGCCAGACAGGCCGATAAACGGCTGGTGCCCTCTGTCGCGGGAAAATCCCTGCGCGCGTCGTAATCGCCTGCGCCCGCTTTACAAAACTGGCGCAGCTTCGCGATAGCGTTTTTTTCGGTAGCCGGGAACAGAGTCTCATCAAACGCCTGTTGCGGATAGTCAAACTCCCGCTCGGGTATCTCCGTTATGGCGTCTCCCCTCACGTTAGGTGCAGCCACGCATTCCGGCAGTGCCTCCTTCAGTCTTTTAATGAAGGCATTTTTAAACGGCGTAAAGACTTTATACATCTCGTGGTTGCCGGTCATGACACTGCCCGGCGGCAGCATGACGCTGCCCGGCGGCAGCATGACGCTGTCATCAAAACCCTGACACTCTACATCCTGCAGGATTTTCTCCAGCTGACGATCCCGCTGACGTTCATTGAATTCGTACTGATAGTTGTAAAAAAGGTGGGTGACATCGTACTGCTCACAGATTGCCTTCACAGCCTGGCATTGCGCGGAGAAGTCACTGACCTCTTTATAAATGAGCGGGATCCCTTTTTCGGCAAGCGAACACTGCAAGCCATTCAGATGTGAGCTGAGGTAAGCCGCCTGGCGTGGTGCCATAGCATGCTGCTGCCACTGCCCGGGGGTGGCGATAAACACCGCCAGCACGCGGGCTTCCGGGGAGCGGCAGGCAGCCGCAAGGGCGAGATTGTCATGTACGCGCAGGTCCGCGCGAAACCAAACCAGATGGGTGGGCATAAAACTCCTGGCAATTATCCATTATGTCCGTAAGGCCATGCCACTAAAGAGAAAATGCGGCTGGCTTTTATCTACTTTGCCATGAAGTGTAGACGCGATGAAATAAAAAAGGCCGCCCGGGGCGGCCTTAACGCTACGTGTCCTGCGCCATCATGGTAAAAGCAATAAACACTGTCGGTTCATCACGTCTTACCACGAGTACGCTGGCGATAATGAACGCAATGCAAAAAGAGCGTTTCATCATGCGGCCCCTGCTGCTAACCGCTCCACCGTTCACCACCGGTGATAAGTCGGTGGACACACGCTCTGACGAGAGCCCAAAAACGGCCCAACGGACCGCGGACCCTGAGGAATAAAAAAAACCGCCACATTGCTGTAGGCGGTTTTTTTTATTGCTGTGTGTCGTCTTCGTATCAGTAAAAATCGCAGGTCGCTTTCTCGGCCTGATCCATCCACACCGGCTTCTCGCTGGTTTTGGCCCAGACGCGGTGCAAATAGCTATAAAAACGTGCGCGGTCTTTCCAGAAGAGCATCACCGGCAGGGCCAGCACGCCAGCCACTACGGCGAAAGTGCGACGCATGAAAACGATATGAGCCGGATACGCTTTATAAAGATCCATATTTTCTCCCCTATAGTTGGCCGGAAACATGCTCCGGAAAATTTGAAATCTGTGATCTGGCTAAAATAATACCGCTTTGTTTGTAATTTTACTACTCATCAGACCAGTTATTTTCATCCATTTAGTGAATATTTACATTTCCGCCGTAAGTAAGTTACAAAAAAGTTAACGATTTACTTACCAATAGTTAAATTGTGCCTTTTCCATTTTTATACTTTTTTTACACCCACCCTGCCGATTTTTGCGAAATCTTTGCGCCATAAATCCTACCGTTAACACAAATACAAATGTCACTCGGAGGTGGATTGTGAGTGCAGGTCTGATTACCGGCATCGTGCTGGTGTTCCTGTTATTGGGTTATCTGGTCTACGCCCTGATTAATGCGGAGGCCTTCTGATGGCTGCTCAGGCGTTTTTACTTATAGCCAGCTTTTTACTGGTCTTATTGGTGCTTGCCAGACCGCTGGGAACGGGGCTCGCGCGGCTGATCAACAACGTGTCCTTACCGGGTACGGGAAGTATCGAAAAAGGGATCTGGCGCGTACTGGGAATACGCGATCAGGAGATGAACTGGCGTCAGTATCTGGTCGCTATTCTGTTGCTGAATATTGTTGGGCTGGTCGCGCTCTTTGTCATGCTGATGTTGCAGGGTAGCCTGCCGCTGAACCCGCAACAGTTACCGGGCCTGTCCTGGCATCTTGCGCTGAATACGGCCGTCAGCTTTGTCACCAATACCAACTGGCAATCCTACGCCGGCGAAACCACGCTGAGCTACTTCAGCCAGATGGTGGGATTAACCGTACAAAATTTCCTCTCAGCAGCCAGCGGCATCGCGGTTGTCTTCGCGCTGACGCGTGCGTTTGCACGTCAGAATATGGGTACGCTGGGCAATGCCTGGGTTGATCTCACGCGCATTACTCTGTGGGTCTTACTTCCAATTGCTCTGCTCATCGCGCTGTTCTTTATTCAGCAAGGTACGCTGCAAAACCTGCTGCCTTACGCCCCTTATACCTCGCTTGAAGGGGCAAAACAGCTTCTGCCGATGGGGCCTGTGGCCTCACAGGAAGCCATTAAGATGCTCGGTACGAATGGTGGCGGTTTCTTCAATGCCAACTCATCGCATCCGTTTGAAAACCCAACGGCACTGACCAACGCTGTGCAAATGCTGGCGATCTTCCTGATCCCCGCAGCGCTGTGCTTTGCTTTTGGCGATGTAGTGAACGATCGTCGTCAGGGTCGCACCCTGCTCTGGACCATGTCGCTCATCTTTGTCGTCTGTGTTGCGCTGGTGATGTGGGCCGAATGGCAAGGTAACCCGCATTTCCTGACGCTGGGCGCTGACGGCACCATGAATATGGAAGGGAAAGAGAGCCGCTTTGGCATTCTCGCCAGTAGCCTTTATGCCGTGGTCACGACGGCGGCATCCTGCGGGGCGGTCAATGCTATGCACGACTCCTTCACGGCACTGGGCGGCATGATCCCGATGTGGCTGATGCAGATCGGTGAAGTGGTATTCGGCGGCGTAGGCTCGGGTCTTTACGGCATGCTGCTGTTTGTTCTGCTGGCGGTGTTCATTGCGGGTCTGATGATTGGTCGCACCCCGGAATATCTGGGCAAAAAAATCGATGTCCGTGAGATGAAGTTAACCGCGCTGGCGATTCTGGTCACCCCCGCCCTCGTGCTGGCTGGTACCGCACTGGCACTGATGACGGAGGCCGGACGCAGCGGCATCTTCAACCCTGGCATCCACGGCTTTAGCGAAGTGCTTTATGCCGTCTCTTCTGCTTCTAACAATAACGGTAGTGCCTTCGCAGGCTTAAGCGCTAACTCACCGTTCTGGAACTGTCTGCTGGCGTTCTGCATGTTCGTGGGTCGTTTCGGGGTCATTGTGCCGGTGCTGGCGATTGCCGGGTCGCTGGTGAGCAAAAAAATTCAACCGACCACCAGCGGGACGTTGCCGACCCACGGCGCGCTGTTTATCGGACTGCTGACCGGTACCGTGCTGCTGGTCGGCGCCCTGACCTTTATCCCCGCCCTCGCGTTAGGCCCGGTCGCGGAATACCTCTCTTTACGCTGATTTTGCGGAGAATTTGTCATGAGTCGTAAACAAATGGCCCTGTTCGAACCGTCGTTAGTTCGACAGGCCCTCATGGATGCGGTGAAAAAGTTGAGCCCGCGCGTGCAGTGGCACAACCCGGTGATGTTTATCGTCTGGATAGGGAGTTTACTCACCACCGCGCTGGCGATTGCCATGGGAACGGGTCATCTGCAGGGGAATGCGATGTTCACCGGCGCTATCAGCCTGTGGCTGTGGTTCACCGTACTGTTTGCCAACTTTGCGGAAGCGCTGGCGGAAGGCCGCAGCAAAGCGCAGGCCAATAGCCTCAAAGGGGTGAAAAAGACCGCTTTTGCGCGCAAATTACGCGAACCGAAATACGGTGCCCAGATGGACCATGTCCCGGCAGATGAACTGCGTAAAGGTGACGTGGTGCTGGTCGAAGCCGGGGACATTATCCCCTGCGACGGTGAAGTCATCGAAGGCGGCGCGTCGGTAGATGAAAGTGCCATCACCGGGGAATCCGCTCCCGTCATACGTGAATCCGGGGGTGATTTCGCCTCCGTAACGGGCGGGACACGCATTCTCTCCGACTGGCTGGTGATCCAGTGTAGCGTCAACCCGGGTGAAACCTTCCTTGACCGTATGATTGCCATGGTGGAAGGCGCGCAGCGTCGTAAAACACCAAACGAAATTGCCCTGACCATCCTGCTGGTGGCGCTGACGATTGTCTTTCTGCTGGCAACCGCCACGTTGTGGCCATTCTCCGCTTACGGCGGTACCGCGGTCACCACCACCGTTCTGGTGGCGCTGCTGGTCTGCCTGATCCCGACCACCATCGGGGGGCTGCTGTCGGCCATCGGTGTGGCCGGTATGAGCCGTATGCTGGGCGCGAACGTCATCGCGACCAGCGGACGTGCGGTCGAGGCCGCAGGGGATGTGGACGTTCTGCTGCTGGATAAAACCGGGACAATTACCCTCGGTAACCGCCAGGCGTCAGAGTTCTTACCTGCCCCCGGCGTGGATGAAAAAACGCTGGCGGATGCGGCGCAACTCTCTTCCCTCGCCGATGAAACGCCGGAAGGCCGCAGTATCGTGATCCTCGCCAAGCAGCGCTTTAACCTGCGCCAGCGCGACGTTCAGAGTCTCCATGCGACTTTCGTTCCCTTCACGGCACAAACCCGAATGAGCGGCATCAACATTCAGGACCGCATGATCCGTAAAGGCTCCGTCGACGCAATTCGTCGCCACATTGAAGCCAATAATGGTCATTTCCCACCAGAAGTGGACAATCTGGTCGAGAGCGTGGCACGTCAGGGCGCGACGCCGCTGGTGGTGGCTGAAGGGGCACATGTGCTGGGGGTGATTTCGCTGAAGGATATCGTAAAAGGCGGGATTAAAGAGCGCTTTGCCCAGCTGCGGAAAATGGGGATCAAAACGGTGATGATCACCGGGGACAACCGTCTGACCGCCGCCGCGATTGCTGCCGAAGCGGGCGTGGATGATTTTCTCTCGGAGGCAACGCCTGAAGCCAAGCTGGCGTTAATTCGTCAGTATCAGGCGGAAGGTCGCCTGGTGGCGATGACGGGTGATGGCACCAACGATGCCCCAGCCCTTGCGCAGGCCGACGTGGCGGTGGCCATGAACTCCGGTACCCAGGCGGCGAAAGAGGCGGGCAACATGGTCGACCTCGACTCGAACCCGACCAAGCTGATTGAAGTTGTGCACATTGGTAAGCAGATGCTGATGACGCGCGGTTCACTGACAACGTTCAGTATCGCCAACGACGTCGCAAAATACTTTGCCATCATTCCCGCGGCGTTTGCGGCCACCTATCCGCAGCTTAATGCGCTGAACGTGATGCATCTGCACTCGCCAGCATCAGCCATTCTCAGTGCGGTTATTTTTAACGCCCTGATTATTGTCTTCCTGATCCCGCTGGCGCTCAAAGGGGTGAGCTACAAACCGCTGACCGCGGCGGCCATGCTGCGCCGCAACCTGTGGATTTACGGGCTGGGTGGGCTGATTGTCCCCTTCATCGGTATCAAGGTTATCGACCTGCTGTTGACGCTGTTTGGGCTGGTTTAAAAGGTGAATCAAATGACGATGTTACGTCCCGCTATACTTCTGTTTATTCTGTTGTCGCTTATTACCGGCGGGCTTTATCCGCTGGTGACCACCGCGCTGGGCCAGTGGTGGTTTAAGGATCAGGCCAACGGCTCGCTGATCATGCAAAACGGTGAAAACCGCGGTTCGCGTCTGATTGGACAGAATTTTACCGACGCCCGTTACTTCCAGGGACGCCCTTCCGCCACTGCCGAAAGCCCGTATAATCCGATGGCATCCGGTGGCAGTAACCTGGCCGGCAGCAACCCGGAGCTGGATAAAGCCATTGCCGAACGTGTAGCCGCCCTGCGCGCCGCAAATCCACAGGCCAGCCGGGAGGTGCCTGTGGAGCTGGTGACGGCCTCTGCAAGCGGGCTGGACTACAGCCTGACGCCGAAGGCGGTGGCATGGCAGATCCCCCGCGTCGCGGCGGCCCGTCAGCTGACGGTGGAACAGGTGAGCAAGCTGGTCGCAGAGCATACGCAAAAACCGCTGGTCAGCTTCATCGGCATGCCCGTGGTGAATATTGTTGAGCTGAATCTGGCGCTGGACGCGCTAAGGAAAAACTAAATGACCGACGAGCCCATGCGCCCGGATCCGGACAGGCTGCTCGAACAGACGGCTGAAGCCCATCGCGGCAAACTGAAAATCTTCTTCGGCGCCTGTGCTGGCGTCGGGAAAACCTTCGCCATGCTGACAGAAGCCCAGCGGCTTCGGGCGCAGGGGCTCGATATTCTTATCGGCGTGGTGGAAACCCACGGCCGGAAAGAGACGGCAGCACTGTTGAAGGGGCTGGCGACACAGCCGCCTCGCCGTATCAGCCATCGTGGGCGTCTGGTCACGGAGTTCGATCTCGACGCCGCCCTCGCCCGCAGGCCCGCGCTTATCCTGATGGACGAACTGGCACACAGTAATGCCTCAGGCTCGCGCCACCCCAAACGCTGGCAGGACGTTGAAGAACTGCTTGAAGCAGGCATTGATGTTTTCACCACGGTAAATGTTCAGCATCTCGAAAGCCTGAACGACGTGGTCAGCGGCGTGACCGGGATTCAGGTTCGCGAAACCGTACCCGATCCCTTTTTCGACTCTGCGGACGAAGTGGTGCTGGTCGATCTGCCTCCAGACGATCTGCGCCAGCGACTGCATGAAGGAAAAGTCTATATTGCAGGTCAGGCCGAACGCGC
Organism: Enterobacter sp. 198; assembly: GCF_009025585.1. Lineage (NCBI taxonomy): Bacteria > Pseudomonadati > Pseudomonadota > Gammaproteobacteria > Enterobacterales > Enterobacteriaceae > Enterobacter > Enterobacter sp. 198. The sequence goes on from NZ_WCIM01000022.1 coordinate 238,622, forward strand.
CATCGAACATTTCTTTCGCAAAGGCAACCTGATAGCCCTGCGCGAGCTGGCCCTGCGTCGCACGGCGGATCGCGTGGACGATCAGATGCGCGCCTGGCGTGACCTGCAAGGGCAGGAGCGCGTCTGGCATACGCGGGATGCCATTCTGCTGTGTGTGGGTCACGGCAGCGGCAATGAAAAGCTCGTCCGCACCGCAGCGCGCCTGGCGGCCAAGTTTGGCAGCGTCTGGCATGCGGTCTATGTCGAGACGCCGCAGCTTCACGCGCTGCCTGAAAACCAGCGCCGCGCGATCTTAAGTTCGCTGCGTCTGGCACAGGAGCTGGGCGCAGAAACCGCCACTCTCTCCGATCCCCAGGAAGATAAAGCCATTCTGCGCTACGCGCGTGAGCACAACCTCGGGAAAATTGTCATTGGCCGTCGTCAGCATCGTCGCTGGTTTAGCCGCGAATCCTTTGCTGACAAACTGGCCCGGCGTGCTCCCGACCTCGATCTGGTGATTGTCGCACTGGATGACAAACCCACCCCTTTACCCAACCGCGCACCGGACAGCCGCACTTTTAATGATAAATGGCGAATTCAGATCCGCGGCTGTCTTGTTGCCGTCGTGCTCTGCGCGCTGATCACCGTGATTGCCAGCCACTGGCTGATTGCCTTCGATGCGGCCAATCTGGTGATGATCTACCTGCTCGGCGTGGTCGTGGTGGCGCTCTTTTACGGGCGCTGGCCCTCGGTACTGGCAACGTTCATCAACGTCATCAGCTTCGATCTGTTCTTTATCGCGCCCCGCGGAACGCTCGCCGTTTCGGATGTGCAGTACATTCTCACCTTTGCCGTGATGCTTACCGTTGGGCTGGTGATCGGTAATCTGACGGCGGGCGTACGCTATCAGGCCCGTATCGCCCGCTACCGCGAACAGCGCACACGGCATCTCTATGAGATGTCTAAATCGCTGGCGGTTGGCCGTACACCGCTGGATATTGTGCAGACCAGCGAGCAGTTTATCCGCTCGACCTTTCACGCCAGCAACCTGATTTTACTTCCGGACGAACACGGGAAACTGCGCCCGCTGACCTCGGCCTCAGGTATGACGCCCTGGGATGAAGCCATTGCGCGCTGGAGCTTTGATAAAGGACTCCCTGCGGGTGCAGGAACGGACACCCTGCCCGGCGTACCGTATCAAATTCTGCCGCTGCGCAGTGCCGATAAAAATCAGGGGCTGGTGATCGTTGAACCTTCGAATCTGCGCCAGCTGATGATCCCCGAACAGCAGCGATTGCTGGAAACATTTACCCTGCTGGTGGCAAGCGCGCTGGAACGGCTGGCGCTTACCGCCAGCGAAGAACAGGCCCGTCTGGCAAGCGAGCGCGAGAGCATTCGTAACTCATTGCTGGCCGCCCTCTCCCACGACCTTCGCACCCCACTCACCGTGCTGTTTGGCCAGTCAGAAATTTTGACGCTGGATTTGGCAGCGGAAGGCTCGAAACATGCGTTGCAGGCCAGCGAGATCCGCCAGCATGTGCTGAACACCACACGCCTGGTAAATAATCTGCTTGATATGGCGCGTATTCAGTCGGGCGGATTTAACCTCAAAAAAGAGTGGCTCACGCTCGAAGAGGTGGTGGGTAGCGCCCTGAAAATGCTGGAGCCAGGCCTCGGTGGGCGCCATATTGCGCTGAACATGCCCGAACCGCTGACGTTAATTCACGTTGATGGCCCGCTGTTTGAACGCGTGCTGATCAATCTGCTGGAAAATGCCGGCAAATACGCAGGAGCAAACGCCCGGATTGGGGTGGATGCCACAGTGGAAGATCACACGCTACGGCTTGACGTCTGGGATACCGGGCCGGGTATCCCTGCCGGACAGGAGTTCGCTATTTTCGAGAAATTTGCCCGCGGTAATAAAGAGTCGGCCATTCCCGGCGTGGGTCTGGGTCTGGCGATTTGCCAGGCGATTATTGACGTTCATGGCGGTACCATTTCGGCGGAGAATCGCCCGGAAGGCGGTGCACGTTTTTGTGTTAAACTTCCTCTGGAAGCCCCGCCAGAACTTAATGAATTACCAGAGGATTTGTGATCAACGTTCTGATTGTTGAAGATGAGATCGCCATTAGCCGGTTTCTGCGTGCTGCGCTGGAAGGCGATGGCCTGCGCGTTCATGACGCCGGCACGCTCCAGCGGGGTTTGATTGAAGCGGCCACGCGCAAACCTGATCTGGTGATCCTCGATCTCGGCCTGCCGGATGGCGACGGCATCGATTTTATTCGTGAGGTTCGACAGTGGAGTCAGATGCCCATTCTGGTGCTGTCAGCCCGTACCGAAGAGTCGGATAAAATCGCGGCGCTGGATGCCGGAGCGGATGACTATCTGATTAAGCCTTTTGGTATTGGCGAACTGCAGGCTCGCCTTCGTGTCGCGCTGCGTCGTCACAGCGCCACCACCCCTGCCGACCCAACATACACGTTTGGTGATATTCGGGTTGATCTGGCAGCACGGCGCATCGCTCGCGGTGAAGAGGAAATCCATCTCACCCCCATCGAGTTTCGGCTACTCGCCGTTTTGCTCAATAATCACGGTAAGGTACTCACCCAGCGCCAGCTGTTGAGTCAGGTGTGGGGGCCAAACGTCGTGGAACATAGTCACTATTTACGCATATATATGGGACACCTTCGACAAAAACTGGAAGTTGACCCCGCGCGTCCTCGTCATTTATTAACTGAAACCGGTATCGGTTATCGGTTCATGCTTTGAATAACTATTCAGTTTATTTTTAAATAAAAATCCACCCTCCCATAAAATACGCGCAAAAATAATCTCTGGGTTATTTTTTGGTGTATTTATGTCCATTCAGCACATTCATAACACAATCCGTTAACGCAACATCAACATATCAGCATTTTGATCTGCAATATTCATCAAAATCGAATATTTATTTCTGATTTGATCGGTTAACGGTGATCTGTTTCACAGTTAATCGCTTTTTCCAGGATAAAATGTCCATGCTTTCAATTACTGAAAGGAAATGAAACATGGAAAACAATAATCGTTTAATGCCCCATATAAGGCGGACAACTCATATCATGATGTTTGCCCACCGAAACTGTTTTGACTTTCATATCTTTAATGCCCGGTAGTCCTTCGACTTCTGGCGCACCCGCTTACAGGTTATCCTGAAACACCCTATTTTACAGGCCCTTGCCTGTGAACCCGTGCGCTCATTCATCTTAATTCAGGCTCATCCGCGACCGGGCGGACTGAATTCTATTCAGCAAAAAACGCATTACTGATTTTTTTAATCAGCGGCCTCCTTTTGCTGTTTTCCGGCATATTATCGATTTCTTTTCTGCAAGAAATCGAGGGACTGTTATTACCTAAAATAAAGAGAGAAAGATGAAAAGTTTAAAAATTGCAGCCAGCCGCGCCTGCCCTGATTGCTTTACCACTCACCGTGAACTGGTGGATATCAACGCCACGGATTATATTGATGTTGCCGCCATTGTTCTGGCCGTCAGCGATATTTTCACTGGTCGTATAGAAGAAATAGAAGCAACCGGATTTGGCATTCCTGTTTTTGTCGCGACGCATAAAGAAGAAATTATCCCGGCAGAGTATTTATCGCGGATCCACGGCGTATTCGAAGCATCAGACACCAGCAACGACTTCCACGGACGCCAACTGGAAGCGGCCGCGCAGAAGTATGAAACCCAACTGCGTCCGCCGTTTTTCCGGGCTCTGGTCGACTATGTCAAACAGGGTAACAGTGCCTTCGACTGTCCGGGTCACCAGGGCGGGCAATTCTTCCGCCGTCACCCTGCCGGCAATCAGTTTGTCGATTTCTTTGGCGAAACCCTTTTCCGCTCAGACCTGTGCAACGCCGACGTGGCGATGGGCGATCTGCTGATCCACGAAGGGGCACCCTGCATTGCGCAGCAGCATGCGGCGAAAGTCTTTAATGCCGATAAAACCTACTTCGTGCTGAACGGAACCTCATCGTCCAACAAAGTGGTGCTCAACGCCCTTCTCACTCCGGGCGACCTGGTCCTGTTCGATCGCAACAACCATAAATCCAACCACCACGGAGCACTTCTTCAGGCGGGCGCAACGCCGGTCTATCTGGAAACCGCACGTAACCCGTACGGCTTTATTGGCGGCATCGACGCCCACTGCTTCGAGGAGAATTATCTGCGTGAGCTGGTGTCCGAAGTGGCGCCGGGCCGTGCCCGCGACGCGCGTCCGTTCCGCCTGGCGGTGATCCAGCTGGGTACCTACGATGGCACCATCTATAACGCTCGCCAGGTCGTGGATAACATCGGCCATCTGTGCGACTACATCCTGTTTGACTCTGCCTGGGTGGGTTACGAGCAGTTTATTCCGATGATGGCCGATTGCTCTCCGCTGCTGCTGGAGCTGAATGAAAACGATCCGGGGATCCTGGTCACCCAGTCAGTCCATAAACAGCAGGCCGGTTTCTCGCAGACCTCGCAAATCCACAAGAAGGACAGCCACATCAAAGGCCAGCAGCGCTATGTTCCGCATAAGCGGCTGAATAATGCCTTCATGATGCACGCGTCCACCAGCCCGTTCTATCCGCTGTTTGCTGCACTGGATATCAACGCCCGCATGCATGAGGGACAGAGCGGCCGCAACATGTGGATGGACTGCGTGGTGACCGGTATCGAAGCCCGTAAGCTGATCCTGCAGAACTGCCTGTATCTTCGCCCATTCGTGCCGGAACTGGTTGATGGCCGTCCGTGGGAAAGCTGGGACACCGCTGAGATTGCCACGGACCTGCGCTTCTTCCATTTCGTGCCCGGTGAACACTGGCACGCCTTCGAAGGCTATGCCGAACATCAGTATTTTATCGATCCGTGCAAACTGCTGCTGACCACGCCGGGTATTAACGCCCGGACCGGTGAGTACGAGGATTTCGGCGTCCCCGCCACTATTCTCGCCAACTTCCTGCGTGAAAACGGCATCGTGCCGGAAAAATGCGATCTCAACTCCATCCTGTTCCTGCTCACGCCTGCCGAGGATATGGGCAAACTGCAGCAACTGGTCGCGCAACTGGTGCGCTTCGAAAAACTGCTCGAGACGGATGCCCCCCTCAAAGAGGTGCTGCCTTCTGTCTGTAAACAGTACCCGGAGCGCTATGCAGATTACACCCTGCGCCAGATTTGCCAGGAAATGCATGAGCTGTACGCCCGCCACAACGTGAAGCAGCTGCAAAAAGAGATGTTCCGCAAGTCTCACTTCCCGCGCGTCATGATGAACCCGCAAGAGGCGAACTATGCCTACCTGCGGGGTGAGGTCGAGCTGGTCTCGCTGCGCGATGCGGAAGGTCGCATTGCCGCCGAAGGTGCCCTTCCTTATCCACCGGGGGTGTTGTGCGTTGTGCCGGGTGAAGTCTGGGGCGGTTCCGTGCTGCGCTACTTTGCTGCGCTGGAAGAGGGTATCAACCTTTTACCGGGCTTCGCGCCGGAACTGCAGGGTGTTTACGTTGAGGAGTGTGACGGTCGTAAGCAGGTTCGTTGTAACGTCATCAAACACGCTGCCGCTCAGCCATCGCTGCTGAAAGGAGAAAAATTATGAGCAAGTCCAATAAAATGGGCGTGGTGCAGCTGACCATTCTCACCATGGTAAACATGATGGGGTCCGGGATCATCATGCTGCCCACCAAGCTTGCGGAAGTAGGAACCATTTCGATTATCTCCTGGATGGTGACCGCAGTGGGGTCAATGGCACTGGCCTGGGCATTCGCCAAGTGCGGTATGTTCAGCCGCAAGCCCGGGGGGATGGGCGGCTACGCCGAGTATGCCTTTGGCAAATCCGGTAACTTCATGGCCAACTACACCTACGGCGTTTCTTTGCTGATCGCTAACGTGGCGATTGCCATTTCCGCCGTGGGTTACGGTACGGAGCTGTTCGGTGTGGCGCTGACCCCGGTGCAAATCGGGCTGGCGACCATCGGCGTGCTGTGGATCTGCACCGTGGCTAACTTTGGCGGCGCGCGCATTACCGGACAGATCAGCAGTATTACCGTCTGGGGGGTCATTATCCCGGTGGTTGGGCTGTGCATCATCGGCTGGTTCTGGTTTAGCCCCACGCTGTACGTCAACTCCTGGAACCCACACCATGTTCCGTTCTTCACCGCAGTGGGCTCTTCCATCGCCATGACGCTGTGGGCCTTCCTGGGGCTGGAATCTGCGTGTGCTAACGCCGAAGTGGTGGAAAACCCGGAGAAGAACGTACCGATTGCCGTGCTTGGCGGTACGCTGGGCGCTGCGGCCATTTACATTGTCTCAACCAACGTGATTGCAGGGATTGTACCGAACATGGATCTTGCCAGTTCCACGGCACCGTTCGGTCTGGCCTTTGCGCAGATGTTTACGCCGGGTGTCGGGAAAGTGATCATGGGGCTGATGGTGATGTCCTGCTGCGGCTCGCTTCTCGGCTGGCAGTTCACCATCGCTCAGGTCTTTAAATCATCCGCTGACGAAGGGTATTTCCCGAAAATCTTCTCCCGGGTCAGCAAAGCAGAGGCACCGGTTCAGGGCATGCTGGCGATTGTTATCTTCCAGAGTGGGTTATCTTTGATGACCATCAGCCCGTCGCTGAACAGCCAGTTCAACGTGCTGGTCAACCTGGCGGTAGTGACCAATATCATTCCGTATATTCTGTCGATGGCGGCGCTGGTCATCATTCAGAAGGTGGCGAAGGTGGACGCAGGCAAAGCGAGGGTGGCGAATATTGTGGCGCTGATTGGGGCAATTTACAGCTTCTATGCGCTCTACTCTTCCGGCCAGGAAGCCATGCTGTATGGTGCGATGGTGACCTTTATGGGCTGGACACTGTACGGTCTGGTATCACCGCGGTTTGAATTGAAAAATAAACACAGTTAATGCAAAAGCAAAACGGCAACCCTGGGGTTGCCGTTTTGACTGCATCGTGAGGGCATCAGCCCACCGCGATTTACGCGTTTTTCAGCACTTCGCTGACAATCTCTACCGCTTCTTTCTCAATCAGCTTACGGTGTTCGTCGCCGAGGAAGCTCTCACAATAGATTTTGTATGCATCTTCCGTACCGGATGGACGCGCGGCAAACCAGCCGTTTTCGGTCATCACTTTCAGACCACCGATAGAGGCACCGTTACCCGGGGCAGCCGTCAGACGGGCCGTGATAGGGTCACCGGCCAGCGTGCTGGCACTGACCATCTCCGGAGAGAGTTTAGACAGCGCCGCTTTCTGCGCGGAGGTCGCGCCAGCCTGAATACGGTTATAGCTTGGCGCGCCAAAGCGTGCCGCCAGCTCGTTATAGTGTTCCTGCGGATTTTTACCGGTGACAGCCGTGATTTCCGCTGCCAGCAGGCACATGATAATCCCGTCTTTATCGGTAGACCATGGCGTGCCGTCGAAACGCAGGAAGGATGCGCCCGCGCTCTCTTCACCGCCAAAACCGAAGCTGCCGTCGTGCAGACCGTCAACAAACCATTTGAAGCCTACCGGTACTTCCACCAGCTTACGGCCCAGCGCCTCAACCACGCGGTCAATCATCGCCGAGGAGACCAGCGTTTTACCTACAGCCACCTCTTTGCCCCACTGCGGACGATGCTGGAACAGGTAGTTGATGGCAACCGCAAGATAATGGTTCGGGTTCATCAGCCCTGCCGGGGTGACAATACCGTGGCGGTCATAATCCGGGTCGTTGGCAAACGCCAGGTCAAATTTATCACGCAGCGCCAGCAGGCCCGCCATCGCACACTCGGAAGAGCAGTCCATACGGATTGCGCCGTCTTTATCCAGGTGCATAAAGCGGAAGGTCTGATCAACGTGATCGTTAACGATGGTCAGGTTCAGCTTGTAATGCTCTGCGATGCGTTTCCAGTATTCGATACCGGAGCCGCCGAGAGGGTCAACGCCCAGCTTCAGACCGGCTTTCTGGATGGCCGCCATATCGACGATATCCGCCAGACCTTCCACAAATGGCTGTACCAGATCCTGCTCTTTCACATGGCCGGATGCCATGGCCGCATCCAGAGAGAGGCGTTTCACCCCTTTCAGGCCATCCGCCAGCAGCGCATTGGCACGATCTTCAACCACTTTCGTGACGTTCGTGTCTGCCGGTCCACCGTTAGGCGGGTTGTATTTGATCCCACCGTCTTCCGGCGGGTTGTGTGATGGGGTGATCACAATCCCGTCAGCCAGCGCACCGCCTTTTTTGTTGTGGACAAGGATCGCGTTAGAGACCGCAGGGGTCGGCGTGAAGCCGTTATTTTCCTGAACAATGACGTCAACGCCATTCGCCGTCAGCACTTCCAGCACGGAAATGAACGCCGGTTCAGACAGAGCATGGGTATCTTTTCCCACATAGCACGGACCGGTAACGCCGTTTTTAGCGCGCTCTTCCGCGATGGCCTGAGCAATAGCCAGAATGTGCGGTTCGTTAAAGCTATGGCGCGCCGCGCTACCGCGGTGGCCAGATGTACCAAACTTCACTGCGTGTTCTGCGTTGCCCACGACCGGTTTCAGCACGTAATACTGCGCGGTCAGCTGAGCGACGTTAATCAAATCGCTTTGTTGTGCAGGTTGGCCTGCACGGCTGTGATTTGCCATTACCGGGTCCTTCTGATGCAAGGGTTAAATTGTACCGCAAACCTTTTCAATCAATTCCGCCGGGAACTGCATGGACTGCATGATGTGTTCAACCATGCTGCACTTGCGGCCCGTATTGGTATTGGTGATGACCCAGTACGGCGTGCCGGGGACATGTTTAGGTTTGGTTTGGTTGCCATTTTGCAGCAGCGTTTGCTCGTCGCCCGCGAAATAGACGCGGGTACGACCGTGCAGCGACTCGGTCGCTTCAGCAAACGCTTTGTTATCCAGTGAATAGAGTGTAGACAGCACCAGCATGAAGCGGTTAACCGCTTTTTTCTGCTCGGCGTACTCATCAGAGAGCAGCAACTCGCGCATCGCACGTACTTTGTCTTTCACTTGCGCGACGGCAGGTTTTGCTTGTGCAACAACGTTTTGTTGAGACACGACATCTTTAGTGACTGGGGTAGCAGGCTGTGAGGCGGCGGAAATTTTAAGCATGCGCCGTAAAATGTCGGACGCACTCTCCCCGATATGCCGCGTCTGGCTGGCAATATACTGATAGAGTTCGTCATCAACTTCGATTGTTTTCATCTTAATCCAGTGCGATATCTTATCTGAATACAAGTCGTTGGGATTATAAAGTTAAATTCCAACAGCGGATAGCGTCAAACCAGGTTGGCGGCAAAAGTCAGATTAAACTGGAACCTTGCAGCCGGGCGGCAGAATGGTCAACATGATACCCTAACCTGACATACGTAAAAAAAGAACTTTGCCATGAAATTGAATACCCGAGCGCAAACTGCACAATCGCCGAACAATAATTCTCCCATCGTACTGGTTCACGGGCTTTTTGGCAGCCTGGATAACCTGGGGGTGCTGGCGCGCGATCTGGTTACCGATCACGATATTTTGCAGGTCGATATGCGAAATCACGGTCTTTCCGGGCGTTCAGAGGAGATGACCTACGCGGCAATGGCCCAGGATCTGCTCGATACGCTTGATGCCAACCATCTTCAGAAGGTGACGCTCATCGGGCATTCTATGGGCGGCAAGGCGGTAATGGCCCTGACGGCGCTGGCACCGGACAGAATCAACGGTCTGGTCGTGATCGACGTTGCCCCGGTGGATTACGACGTGCGCCGTCATGACGACATTTTTGCTGCCATCAATGCGGTGACAGAGGCTGGGGTTTCAACCCGCCAACAGGCCACAGCCGTCATGCGCGAACATCTTAATGAAGAAGGCGTTATTCAGTTTCTGCTGAAGTCGTTTGTCGACGGCCAGTGGCGTTTCAACGTGCCGGTACTCTGGGCGCAGTACAACAACATCGTCGGCTGGGATACGGTGCCCGCCTGGCAACACCCTACCCTCTTTATTCGCGGCGGTAACTCCCCTTATGTCACCGATGCCTACCGCGACATCTTGCTGGCGCAATTCCCTCAGGCCCGCGCCCATGTCATCGCCGGTGCCGGACACTGGGTTCACGCGGAAAAACCTGACGCCGTGTTACGCGCCATCCGACGCTATCTCTCTGATACTGCGAATTGATTAAAAAGAGAGCGACTGGAAGGTTGCGGGCTTCCAGTCGTTGGCGTGCCGTTTTTGGTGATGTATGATGGCGCGCTCATCGCCCGGGCAATAGCAGGGCGGCTTGTTTCCCCCGAAGTCTCAGAATCATGGCCAAAGAACAAACGGACCGTACGACACTAGATCTGTTCGCGAATGAGCGTCGACCGGGACGACCGAAAACGAATCCGCTTTCGCGCGATGAACAGCTGCGTATTAATAAACGCAACCAGCTTAAACGCGATAAAAATCGTGGGCTTAAGCGTGTCGAACTGAAGCTCAATGCCGACGCCGTCGATGCGCTTAACGAACTGGCTGAAGCGCGTAATATCAGCCGTAGCGAGCTCATTGAAGAGATGTTGATCGCCCAGCTTGAGACGTTGCGCCGCCAGGCATAAGTCTGAAAATCCCCTTTCTTACCCTTTTCATGTAGCACAGAGTGCAGTCCTGCGCGATAGCTGTTTCCGCGGGGTTGCCAGTTCTGCTATTATTGCCCTTATCCGTGGACAAATTGCGCCACCATACCATTAAGTTTCAAGAGGTTATTTTACTCATGGCAATCATCGGCATTTTCTTCGGCAGTGATACCGGCAATACCGAAAATATCGCAAAAAACATTCAAAAACAGCTCGGTAAAGACGTTGCCGATGTGCATGACATCGCCAAGAGCAGCAAAGAAGATCTCGAAGGCTATGACATCCTGTTGCTGGGTATCCCAACCTGGTACTACGGTGAAGCCCAGTGTGACTGGGATGATTTCTTCCCGACGCTGGAAGAAGTGGACTTCAACGGCAAGCTGGTCGCCCTGTTTGGCTGCGGCGATCAGGAAGACTACGCTGAGTACTTCTGTGACGCGCTGGGCACTATCCGCGATATCATTGAACCGAATGGTGCAGTTATCGTAGGCCACTGGCCGACTGCCGGTTACCACTTCGAAGCGTCTAAAGGCCTGGCCGATGACGACCACTTCGTGGGTCTGGCGATCGACGAAGACCGTCAGCCAGAACTGACCGCAGAGCGCGTTGAGAAGTGGGTGAAGCAGATCCGCGAAGAACTGCACCTGGACGATATTCTTAACGCCTGATTGTTAGTGTGGCGCAACCCCGGTTGCGCCCAGGAACCAGGTCAAACGATTAAATTAATCGCTACAATCTTTTAACTTTTTCGCCCAGACCTGTACAATGTCTCCCAGGTAAAATGGGGTGCCATTGAGTAAGTTTGTCGGTGATACCACGTTTTTATAAGCATACTTTGCCTGAGACTTGCAGTTTTCATTTAGCCATGGCAGTTCTATAATGAGACGCATTATTCCAGGTGCATTTTCTGTCACTTCCTCCAGAAGTGAATCGTTTAGCAACAGGACAGATTCCGCATGACTGACAACAATACCGCATTAAAGAAGGCTGGCCTGAAAGTTACGCTTCCTCGGTTAAAAATCCTTGAAGTGCTTCAGGGTCCAGACAATCACCATGTCAGTGCGGAAGACCTTTACAAGCGTCTTATCGACATCGGTGAAGAGATTGGGCTGGCAACCGTCTATCGCGTGCTGAACCAGTTTGATGACGCGGGCATTGTTACCCGTCATAATTTCGAAGGCGGTAAATCTGTATTCGAACTGACCCAGCAGCAGCACCACGATCACCTGATCTGCCTGGATTGTGGCAAGGTCATTGAATTTAGCGATGATTCCATCGAAGCACGTCAGCGTGAAATCGCTGCTCGTCATGGTATCCGCCTGACCAACCATAGCCTGTATCTGTATGGTCACTGTGCTGAAGGTGATTGCCGCGAAGACGATCACGCACACGACGCCAAATAAGTCGAACTTTCATACTCTGAGCCAGCCGCAAGGTTGGCTTTTTTTTGCCTGTCATCCGGCAAAAAAAAGCCCGGTAAGCACAGCGCCACCGGGCCTTAACACACTTACTTAATTTCCGTTGTTACTGCGTATTTCCTTCCAGATCTGGTCGCAACGCTTCGCCACTTCCTGATCGTTACCGGTTTTACGCGCCTGAATACAGGCCTGATAGTCCATTACGCGAACATTTTCCTGCGTCGCAAACTGCTCATGCGCCTTCTCTTTCTTCAGCACATTCAGCACGCTCTGGCAGGCTTCAATTTTCTCCGGTGAACCTTCAGCGGTGTTAATGCAGGCGCTGTAAGCCTCCTTCAGGCGAGAATCTTCTTTCGGTGCCGGGTCCTGGGCGCAAGCCACCAGCCCCGAGGCCAGCAACGCGACGATTACCATTTTTTTCATCATGTGCAGTCTCCATTCCGGCGGGACGGAACCCGCCGGAGCGTTCATCAGAAGATAGTGAATGGTGCGATAACCATGAATTTCACGTCACGTTCATCCTGGAAGATGTTGCCGTAACCGCCCGCGTAGCTTGGAATATCAGAGTGGTTGTCATACTGCGTGAAGTGCAGCTTGAACATCGTGCCTTTCGCACGTCCATCCTGCACGGTATAGATGGCATCCAGGCTGTAAGAGGACTCTTTCAGACGGTAGTTCGGATCGTAGTACGCATCCGGTGTGGCCATGTCGCCCGGTTTGGCGTCCCAGGCATACGCGTAGGAGGCGCCCACCGCCCAGCCCGGCAGGTTCCAGTTTTTCAGGTCATACATTGCGCCGAAGAAGACCGCTTTTTCGCCATCGGCGTTGAAGTCAGAGCGGTTATCCCACCAGATATCCAGACGACCGTTGGAAGATGCGTAAGTCGGGGTCATACGCTGCAGGAAGTAGCCCTGCTGCCCTTCCGCCTTCACCCATGTCCCTTCCAGACGCAAATCCACCTGCCCCACTTTGTAGCCAAAGGTCAGCGCCTGCAGCCAGGCCGTGCCGTCATAAATATCGTTGACGCCACCATCGCTGACTTTGTCTCGCGTTCCATAGAACTGGTAACTGGTACTCAACGGACTCCCTGCGATATCAAACTTGTAGCTGGCTTTGGCAAAATACTGATCGATATAGCCTTCAGCCTGACCAAAGGCGGCTTCTAACACGAGGTCGTTTTTAAAATCGTACTTCGCACCCAGCGAGTGGAGGTAATCCACTTTGGTTTTTTTATCGTTCTGGTAAAACTTATCCATTTCGATATGCCACGGGGCTTTGTATTCGTTGGTCCACATATAGGAGAAACTCAACGCACCCGCATCACCGTAGTCAAAGTTAGCGCCAGCTTCAGCGCCCTGGTAAGTACCAGGCATAAAACTCCAGTGTGGCGCTAACAGGGTTTGGCCAGTTGGCTGAATATATCCGCCGCGCGCCCAGACTGGACCATATTTGAATTTTGCAGCGGCTTTATACAGACTGATACCGCTTTTATCGCCGGACCAGTCTTCTTTATAGGCCTTATTGCTGGACGAGAAGGCAATTTCGTTCGGGTGTCCGCTGTCGCCATTTTCCGCCATTTCAATTGCCGTGAATGCGGCAATATCCAGGCCGAACATATCGGCGGCATAGCCTGACTGGAAGTCGAGGTTGGCGTTCCAGGTAGAGTGAGAAAGGTTGGTTTTGTATTTGTCTTCGGTAACGTCTTTACGGTCACGTTCACGCTGCCAGTAATAAATACCGCCCGTGAGGGTAGAATCTTCGATGAAACCTGCTGCCTTAGCCTCTGGCGCAATCACCAGGCCTGACATTGCTGTCACACCGGCGATAGCCAGCGCCAGCGCACTACGTTTGCCACTGAACGTACGCATAGATTATTCCTCTTTGACGAATTAAAACGCCTGAACGGCGAAAAATATAAAAGACCAAAAGGTCAGGGGTAGTCAGAAATACCCTCGAATTAACTACCGCCTTTAGGTTATTTTTCGCGACGCGAATTATCAATGCTTTTCAGTGGGCAAAAGTCAGGATTATGACGAAGTGCACATAATTAGTAGTGCTTTGTAACATTTAGCGGGAGACGAGATTTGGCGGGGCAAGTCATTAAATTTAAGCCAGTAATTGTGTAAATTACTGGTTGTTTTCAGGCCTTCACTATTTTCAGAAATATACAAACTTTTTTTAGAAAAATAAGTAGCACCACATTGACCTGAATATTGCGCAGACATTATTTTTGCTCGCGCTTAACGATATGATCATTCAATAAAAAAACGCCGCATTACGCGGCGTTTGTCTCTCATTGACCAGAGCAGCGTTATTATTCGCCGACTTTAGTCCAGGTATCACGCAGACCAACGGTACGGTTAAACACCGGTTTTTCCGAGGTACTGTGACGGCTGTCGAGGCAGAAGTAGCCTTCACGTTCGAACTGGAACGCTTTGCCCGCTTCAGCGGCTTTCAGAGACGGCTCAGCATACCCCTGCTTGATGACCAGAGATTCCGGGTTGATTGTCGCCAGGAAGTCTTCTGCTGCACCTGGGTTAGGCACGCTGAACAGACGATCGTACAGGCGAATTTCAACCGGCAGCGCATGTGTTGCACTTACCCAGTGGATCACGCCTTTCACTTTGCGGCCATCTGCCGGATCTTTGCTCAGGGTTTCAGCGTCGTAAGAGCAGAAGATGGTAGTGATATTCCCTTCTGCATCTTTCTCAACACGCTCAGCTTTGATCACGTATGCGTTACGCAGACGCACCTCTTTACCCAGCACCAGACGCTTGTACTGCTTGTTCGCTTCTTCGCGGAAGTCAGCACGATCGATCCAGATTTCACCGCTGAACGGCACGTCACGTGTGCCCATTTCCGGCTTGTTCGGATGGTTAGGCATGGAGACCATTTCGCTCGCGCCCTGCGGGTAGTTTTCGATAACCAGTTTAACCGGATCGATGACGGCCATTGCGCGCGGCGCGTTGTCGTTCAGATCTTCACGGATGCAGGATTCCAGAGAGGCGATCTCAATGGTGTTATCCTGCTTGGTCACGCCGATGCGCTTACAGAACTCGCGAATAGACGCGGCAGTATAACCACGGCGACGCAGACCCGAGATGGTTGGCATACGCGGATCGTCCCATCCCTCAACGTGCTTGTCGGTCACCAGCAGGTTCAGCTTACGCTTGGACATCACCGTGTATTCCAGATTCAGACGAGAGAATTCGTACTGACGCGGATGCACCGGGATCGTGATGTTATCCAGAACCCAGTCGTACAGACGGCGGTTATCCTGGAACTCCAGCGTACACAGGGAGTGCGTAATGCCTTCCAGCGCATCGCTGATGCAGTGGGTAAAGTCGTACATCGGGTAGATGCACCACTTGTTACCGGTCTGATGGTGTTCAGCGAACTTGATACGGTACAGAACCGGATCGCGCATCACGATGAACGGTGATGCCATGTCGATTTTGGCACGCAGGCACGCTTTACCTTCCTCGAAGCCACCCGCACGCATTTTTTCAAACAGCGCCAGGTTCTCTTCAACGCTGCGATCGCGGAACGGGCTGTTTTTACCCGGCGCGGTCAGCGTGCCGCGGTATTCGCGGATCTCTTCAGCAGACAGCTCGTCGACATACGCCAGACCTTTATTGATAAGCTCGACCGCATAGGCATACAGCTGATCAAAATAGTCAGAGGAGTAGCAGATATCGCCAGACCAGTTGAAGCCCAGCCATTGCACGTCATTCTTAATAGACTCAACGTATTCGATGTCTTCTTTTACTGGGTTGGTGTCATCGAAACGCAGGTTGCACTGTCCCTGGTAGTCTTGCGCGATGCCAAAGTTCAGGCAGATCGATTTTGCATGACCAATATGCAGGTAGCCGTTTGGCTCCGGCGGGAAACGGGTATGAACTGTGGTGTGCTTACCACTGGCCAGATCTTCATCGATGATCTGACGAATAAAGTTACTCGGGCGGGCTTCAGCCTCACTCATCGTGGATTCCTCAAAGCGTAAACAACGTATAACGGCATATGATCTTATAAGCCGGACGTAGTGACAACCCTTAAAACGTCTCTGAAGAAAATAATGGGGGCAATTGCTGCAAAAAAAAGCGGCGGAGGAAAACCCCCGCCGCTTAAGGCATGACTCTACTCAGGAGCGATTACTTGCCTTTAATCTCATACAGTGGCGTCTGGCCCGCAACGACCTGACCTCTCGCCTGAATTACCAGGCCGCTGAAGTCGTCGATATTGCTGCAAACGACCGGGCTAATCATGGAGCGCGCGTTAGCGTTCAGGTAATCCAGATCCATTTCCAGAATCGGCTGACCTGCCACCACGTCGGCCCCCTCTTCCACCAGGCGAGTAAAGCCCTGACCGTTCAGCGCGACGGTATCGATACCCATATGGACAACGATCTCCGCGCCCTTTTCAGTTTCGAGGCAGAACGCATGGTTGGTGTTGAAGATTTTAACGATGGTCCCGGCAGCCGGTGACACCACAGTTTTGTCCGTTGGTTTCACCGCCACACCGTCACCGACAGCTTTGCTGGCAAACGCTTCGTCAGGCACCTGCTCAATCGCAACCACTTCACCGGTAATCGGTGAAACCAGCGCGGCAATGGTCGTTGCGTTAGGGACGGCCTGCGGTTTTGCCACCGGGGCTTCCGTCACTGGCGCGCTGTTCGCTGCAGAAGCCGCGATCGGTCCACGGGCAACCACTTTCTTCATTTCATCGCCAATCGATTCCGCTTTCGCACCCACGATAACCTGGATGGTCTGCTTGTTCAGTTTCACCACACCGGATGCGCCAAGGCGTTTACACATGGCATCGTTAACGCGCGCAGAATCCCCTACCGTCAGGCGCAGACGGGTAATACATGCATCGATAGCTTTCAGGTTATCCGTACCGCCTACTGCGGCAATATAATTGGTTGCCAGCTGGGTCAGCCCTTCTTCGGTATTGCTGTTAGCTTCGCCAGTAACGATGTCGTCTTTCGTATCTTCGCGGCCTGGTGTTTTCAGGTTAAACATACGAATGACTGCGCTGAACAGAACGAAGTAGATAACGAAGAACACCAGACCCATTGCGACCAGCATCCAGACGTTCTTGCTCGCCGCGGGCAGGTTGTACATCAACACGTAGTCGATCGCGCCTGCGGAGAAGGAGAAGCCCGCATGGATACCCAGCAGCGTTGCAACAAACAGGCTAATACCCGTCAGCACAGCGTGCATGAGGTACAGCAGCGGAGCCAGGAACATGAACAGGAATTCCAGCGGCTCAGTAACACCGGTCAGGAACGCGGTGATGGCAACTGACAGCAGCATCCCGCCAACCATTGGACGACGCGCTTTCGGTGCGGCCAGGTACATAGCCAGCGCCGCGCCCGGCAGACCAAACATCATGATAGGGAAGAAGCCCGACATGAACATGCCCGCGGTGCCGTCACCTGCATAGAAGCGGTTGATATCCCCGTGGAATACCGCGCCCGCGGCGTTGGTAAACTCACCAATCTGGAACCAGGCAATGGTGTTCAGCACCTGATGCAGGCCGGTTGGGATCAACAGACGGTTGATGAAACCGAAGATACCCGCACCCACTGCGCCAGCGGAAACAATCCACTCACCGCCCGCATGGATAGCGTGCTGCACCGGTGGCCAGATGTAGCCAAAGATCGCGGCCAGAATCAGACAGAAGAAGCCTGTCGCAATCGGCACAAAACGTTTTCCACCAAAGAAGCTCAGGAAGTCTGGCAGTTTGATCCCCGCCCAACGGTTATAAACAGCCCCGCCGACCAGACCGGTAATGATACCTGCCAGAACGCCCATGTTAATTTCTGGGTTTATCGTCACCATCGCTTTCGTCAGGATGAAGTAACCGACAGCCCCGGCCAGCGCCGCTGCACCCGCGCTGTCTTTTGACCAGCTGGATGCCACACCGATGGCGAAAATCAGCGCCAGATTGTCAAAAATCGCGCCACCCGCTTGCGCGATAAATGGCACATTAAGCAGATCGGGTTGCCCGAATCGCAGCAGCAGTGCTGCAACCGGTAGCACGGCGATAGGGAGCTGCAAAGCCCTACCGAGGCGCTGGAAAAAACCTAAAATATTCATCCTATTCCCCCTACGAGACCCTTATTAAGGCTCGTGCATAAACTATGTTTTTATTGTGTCGACAACGATAAATACAGTTGATGATTCACTGGCATTGTGAGTGTGTGAAAAATTAATTCGTATCGCAAATTAAACACGTATTTTTTGTGATTTTTGTCACCAAATATCGTTAATAACCCTCCCTTTCTCTGGCTAACAGTGAAAACTTATTTTATCATTCAAAAAATCAAGACGGATTGATCCGGCCTGAAAGGTTCCAGGTTACGCTTAGTTCAGGTTCCGATAGCCATCCGCCCACTCTTCTACTTTAACTCTTGAGGTGAACAATGAGACTGATTCCCCTGGCAACTGCTGAACAAGTCGGTAAATGGGCCGCCCGTCATATCGTTAACCGTATTAACGCGTTCAAACCCACCGCCGATCGTCCTTTCGTTCTCGGCCTTCCTACCGGCGGCACGCCGCTGACCGCGTATAAAGCCCTGGTTGAGATGCATAAAGCAGGCCAGGTTAGCTTTAAACATGTTGTGACCTTCAACATGGATGAGTATGTCGGCTTACCCAAGGATCATCCGGAAAGCTACCATAGCTTTATGCACCGTAATTTCTTTGATCACGTTGATATTCCGGCTGAAAACATTAACCTGCTGAATGGAAACGCGCCTGATATTGACGCAGAATGCCGTCAGTATGAAGAAAAAATCCGTTCCTACGGTAAAATCCACCTGTTCATGGGTGGCGTGGGCAACGATGGTCATATCGCGTTCAACGAACCGGCCTCTTCTCTGGCTTCCCGTACGCGTATTAAAACCCTGACCCATGACACGCGCGTGGCAAACTCCCGCTTCTTTGACGGTGATGTTAACCAGGTTCCAAAATACGCCCTGACCGTAGGCGTAGGCACCCTGCTGGATGCCGAAGAAGTGATGATTCTGGTTCTGGGCGGCGTGAAAGCGCAGGCGCTCCAGGCTGCCGTTGAAGGCAACGTTAACCACATGTGGACCATCAGCTGCCTGCAGCTGCATCCAAAATCAGTCATCGTGTGCGACGAACCGTCCACGATGGAGCTGAAAGTGAAAACGCTTAAATACTTCAACGAGTTAGAAGCTGAGAACATCAAAGGTCTGTAATTGAATAACCGCCTCTTCATCAAGAGGCGGCCGCTTTTTTTAACCGGGGGTCGTTATGTACGCTTTAACCCACGGTCGGATTTATACCGGCCATGATATTCTGGATGACCATGCGATTGTTATCGCCGATGGCCTGATTGAACGTGTTTGCCCGCTGGCAGAGCTGCCGCCGGGGATTGAACAGCGCTCACTCAATGGAGCAGTAATCTCCCCCGGTTTCATCGACGTACAGCTGAACGGCTGCGGCGGTGTGCAATTTAATGACACGGCGGAGGCGGTGACGGTCGACACGCTGGAAATCATGCAGAAAGCCAACGAGAAATCGGGCTGCACCAGCTATCTGCCAACCCTCATCACCAGCAGTGATGAGCTCATGAAACAGGGTATCCGCGTGATGCGCGACTACCTGGCAAAACACCCTAATCAGGCGCTGGGTCTGCATCTTGAAGGACCGTGGCTGAACATCGTGAAAAAAGGGACGCATAACCCGGATTACGTGCGTAAACCTGACGCTGAGCTGGTTGACTACCTGTGTGCCAACGCCGATGTGATCACCAAAGTGACGCTGGCTCCTGAAATCGCGGGACCTGACGTTATCAGCAAACTGGCCGCCGCCGGGATTGTCGTTTCAGCGGGCCATTCAAACGCAACGCAAAAAGAAGCGAAAGCAGGTTTCCGCGCCGGCATTACCTTTGCGACGCACCTGTACAACGCGATGCCGTATATCACCGGTCGTGAACCTGGGCTGGTCGGGGCAATTCTCGATGAGCAGGACGTTTACTGCGGCATTATTGCTGACGGCTTGCACGTCGATTACACCAACATTCGCAACGCCAAGCGCCTGAAAGGTGACAAACTCTGTCTGGTAACCGATGCCACCGCACCGGCAGGGGCAAATATTGAGCAGTTCATTTTTGCCGGTAAAACAATATACTACCGCAATGGACTGTGTGTTGATGAAAACGGTACGCTGAGTGGTTCCTCCCTGACGATGATTGAAGGGGTGCGTAACCTGGTTGAACATTGCGGGATTGCGCTTGATGAAGTCCTGCGTATGGCGACCCTTTATCCTGCGCGCGCGATGGGCGTAGATAAACAGCTTGGCGGAATTGCACCAGGTATGGTTGCAAACCTGACGGCATTCACACACGATTATAAAATTATCAAGACCATCGTTAATGGTAACGAGGTCGTCACTGAGTAAGTAAAAGTATGACACCAGGCGGACAAGCTCAAATCGGTAATGTCGATCTCGTTAAACAACTTAACAGCGCGGCGGTTTATCGTCTGATTGACCAACACGGGCCAATCTCGCGCATTCAGATAGCCGAACAAAGCCAGCTTGCTCCCGCCAGCGTGACAAAAATTACCCGTCAGCTCATTGAGCGCGGACTGATCAAAGAAGTCGATCAGCAGGCCTCCACCGGAGGCCGCCGCGCCATCTCCATTATTACCGAAACCCGCAATTTTCAGGCGATCGGCGTCCGTCTTGGTCGTCATGACACCACCCTTACGCTCTATGATCTGAGCAGCAAAGCCATCGCGGAAGAACACTACCCGCTTCCGGAGCGCACTCAGGAGACCCTGGAACACGCGCTGCTGAATACCATTGAACACTTTATCGAGAGCTGTCAGCGCAAAATCCGTGAACTGATTGCGATCTCGGTGATCCTGCCAGGCCTGGTGGACCCCGAAAGCGGCGTGATCCGTTATATGCCCCATATAAAGGTTGAGAACTGGGGGCTGGTAGATGCGCTGGAAAAACGCTTTAAAGTGACCTGTTTCGTGGGTCACGACATCCGCTCTCTGGCCCTGGCAGAGCACTACTTTGGTGCGAGCCAGGATTGTGAAGATTCGATTCTGGTGCGCGTACACCGCGGGACAGGGGCAGGCATCATCTCTAACGGGCGCATTTTTATTGGCCGCAACGGTAACGTCGGTGAGATTGGTCATATTCAGGTAGAGCCGCTTGGCGAACGCTGCCACTGCGGAAACTTTGGCTGTCTGGAGACGATTGCCGCCAACACGGCGATTGAACAGCGGGTGCGCCATCTGCTTGAACAGGGTTACCAGAGCCGCGTCACGCTGGACGATTGCAAGATAGGGACTATCTGCAAAGCCGCCAACAAAGGCGACGCGCTGGCCTGTGAAGTTATTGAGCAGGTGGGTCGCCATCTGGGTAAAACCATCGCCATCGCCATCAACCTGTTTAACCCGCAAAAAGTGGTGATCGCCGGTGAGATTGTGGAGGCCGAGAAGGTCCTGCTGCCCGCCATTGAAGGCTGCATTAACACTCAGGCGCTGAAAGCCTTCCGCCAGAACCTTCCCGTCGTTCGTTCTAAGCTTGACCATCGCTCAGCGATAGGCGCATTTGCGCTGGTTAAACGCGCCATGCTCAACGGTATTCTGTTGCAACATTTGCTGGAAAGTTGATCGGGTCTTATAGTAACGCCTTCTTTTTTTGATGTCGGAATGTCCATGACCATTAAGAATGTAATTTGTGATATCGACGGCGTGCTGATGCACGACAACGTT
This sequence comes from Enterobacter sp. 198, assembly GCF_009025585.1. Taxonomy (NCBI): domain Bacteria; kingdom Pseudomonadati; phylum Pseudomonadota; class Gammaproteobacteria; order Enterobacterales; family Enterobacteriaceae; genus Enterobacter; species Enterobacter sp. 198. The sequence continues at coordinate 260,374 of NZ_WCIM01000022.1, forward strand.
GCTGTACCAGGTGCTGCGGAGTTTCTTCACCGCATCATCGACAAAGGAATGCCTCTGGTTCTTCTCACGAACTACCCTTCTCAGACCGGTCAGGACCTGGCAAACCGCTTTGCCACAGCAGGCGTCAACGTGCCGGACAGCGTGTTTTATACCTCTGCCATGGCCACCGCAGATTTCCTCAAGCGCCAGGAAGGAAAAAAGGCCTACGTGGTGGGTGAAGGGGCGCTGATCCACGAGTTATATAAGGCAGGGTTTACCATCACAGATGTGAACCCGGACTTTGTGATCGTTGGCGAAACGCGCTCCTATAACTGGGATATGATGCACAAAGCCTCCTACTTTGTTGCCAACGGTGCGCGTTTTATTGCCACCAACCCGGATACCCACGGCCGTGGTTTTTACCCTGCCTGCGGCGCGCTGTGTGCCGGTATCGAAAAGATCTCTGGCCGGAAACCGTTCTACGTGGGCAAGCCCAGCCCGTGGATCATCCGTGCCGCGCTGAACAAGATGCAGGCCCACTCCGAAGAAACGGTGATTGTCGGCGACAACCTGCGCACCGATATCCTGGCCGGATTCCAGGCGGGCCTGGAAACCATTCTGGTGCTTTCCGGTGTCTCCACCCTCGACGATATTGACGCCATGCCCTTCCGACCGAGCTGGATTTATCCCTCCGTCGAAGAAATTGATATTATCTGATCCCAAACCACGCCTCAGCGCGTGGTTTTTTATTTTCACGCCCGATAAACAACCTCACATCTAACAAAACAGCCGATTTATTGCATAATCATCAATAAAAGCGTTCATGACGTACTCGTTTTTCACTATTCGGCAATCAGCATTGCACTATTTCCGTTTTATCCCGTAAAACCCTTGCGCGCCCTCCCCCTTTGCGGCATTTTCATAAGCAAGCAACATTACAAAGCAACAGGGTTAACGGAGAAGGTTATGTGTTCAATTTTTGGCGTACTGGATATTAAAACTGACGCAGGCGAACTGCGTAAAAAGGCACTCGAATTGTCCCGCCTGATGCGCCATCGCGGCCCGGACTGGTCCGGCGTTTACGCCAGCGATAAAGCCATCCTGGCACACGAACGGCTGTCCATTGTTGACGTCAACGCCGGTGCGCAGCCGCTGTATAACGAGAAAAAAACACACGCGCTGGCTGTCAACGGTGAAATCTATAACCATCAGGCGCTGCGCGCCGAGTACGGCGACCGTTACGCCTTCCAGACCGGTTCTGACTGTGAAGTGATCCTGGCGCTGTATCAGGAGAAAGGCCCGGAATTCCTCGATGATCTGCAGGGTATGTTTGCCTTCGCCCTGTACGACAGCGAAAAAGATGCCTATCTGATTGGCCGCGACCATATTGGTATTATCCCGCTGTATATGGGTCACGATGAACACGGCAACTTTTATGTCGCCTCAGAAATGAAAGCCCTGGTGCCGGTTTGCCGCACCATTAAAGAGTTCCCGGCAGGAAGTTACCTGTGGAGTAAAGACGGCGAGATCCGTCAGTACTATCAGCGCGACTGGTTCGACTATGATGCGGTTAAAGACAACGTGACTGATAAAGCCGAACTGCGTCAGGCGCTGGAAGATTCTGTTAAAAGCCACCTGATGTCAGATGTGCCATACGGCGTACTGCTCTCCGGCGGGCTGGACTCGTCCGTGATCTCCGCGATCACCAAGAAATTCGCCGCGCGTCGTGTTGAAGATCAGGAACGTTCAGAAGCCTGGTGGCCGCAGCTGCACTCCTTTGCTGTGGGCCTGGAAGGCGCACCGGATCTGAAAGCCGCGCAGGAAGTGGCAAACCATCTCGGTACCGTGCACCATGAGATCCACTTCACCGTGCAGGAAGGCCTGGATGCGATCCGCGATGTTATCTACCACATCGAAACCTACGATGTGACCACCATTCGCGCTTCCACGCCGATGTACCTGATGTCGCGTAAGATCAAAGCGATGGGCATTAAGATGGTGCTCTCCGGTGAAGGGTCTGACGAAGTGTTTGGCGGCTACCTCTATTTCCACAAAGCGCCGAACGCAAAAGAGCTGCATGAAGAGACAGTACGTAAACTGCAGGCGCTGCATATGTTTGACTGCGCACGCGCCAACAAAGCAATGTCTGCCTGGGGTGTGGAAGCCCGTGTTCCCTTCCTGGATAAGAAATTCCTCGACGTGGCAATGCGCATCAACCCGCAGGACAAAATGTGCGGCAACGGCAAAATGGAGAAACATATCCTGCGTGAATGTTTCGAATCCTACCTGCCGGCGAGCGTGGCATGGCGTCAGAAAGAGCAGTTCTCTGATGGTGTCGGGTATAGCTGGATCGATACCCTGAAAGAGGTGGCGGCAAAACAGGTTTCCGATCAGCAACTGGAAACCGCGAGCTTCCGCTTCCCGTACAACACACCAGGCTCCAAAGAAGCGTATCTGTACCGTGAAATCTTTGAAGAGTTGTTCCCGGTGCCGAGTGCGGCGGAGTGTGTTCCGGGCGGCCCGTCCGTTGCCTGTTCTTCGGCTAAAGCCATTGAATGGGATGAATCTTTCAAGTCAATGAACGATCCATCAGGACGTGCGGTAGGCGTACACCAGTCTGCCTATAAGTAATCGAAAAGCATCCAATCAGGCCCTGCGGGGCCTGATTTTTTTTGCCCCCTATTTCACTCCCCAAAAACGATAAATAACCAATAATTGCCGAATATTCGGTCACGCTGTTCGCAACCTAACCAAACAGTCACATTCCGGCTATTTTCGTTGAAAAAGGTGTTGACGCTGCAAGGGTCTATACGCATAATGCGCCCCGCAACGCCGATAAGGTAACGCGAAAAAAAGATGGCTACGTAGCTCAGTTGGTTAGAGCACATCACTCATAATGATGGGGTCACAGGTTCGAATCCCGTCGTAGCCACCATCTTTTTTGCGGGAGTGGCGAAATTGGTAGACGCACCAGATTTAGGTTCTGGCGCCGCAAGGTGTGCGAGTTCAAGTCTCGCCTCCCGCACCATTCCCAGGTAAGCGTTGCACGGATGGGGTATCGCCAAGCGGTAAGGCACCGGTTTTTGATACCGGCATTCCCTGGTTCGAATCCAGGTACCCCAGCCATATTTCTTCGATTTTGCGGTTCTCCGCGGTATTGGGGTATCGCCAAGCGGTAAGGCACCGGTTTTTGATACCGGCATTCCCTGGTTCGAATCCAGGTACCCCAGCCATCGAAGATTGCAGTACTGGCTACGTAGCTCAGTTGGTTAGAGCACATCACTCATAATGATGGGGTCACAGGTTCGAATCCCGTCGTAGCCACCAAATTAATCATCTGTCGAATGATTCGGTAGACGAGAAAAAATTGTTGGGGTATCGCCAAGCGGTAAGGCACCGGATTCTGATTCCGGCATTCCGAGGTTCGAATCCTCGTACCCCAGCCAATTTAAAAAGTCGTTAAGCACATTGTTTAACGCAATTGGGGTGTCGCCAAGCGGTAAGGCTCTGGTTTCTGATACCAGCATTCCGGGGTTCGAATCCCTGCACCCCAGCCACTTAGTAACAAAAAAGCCCGCTCTGCGGGCTTTTTTGTTTTTGTTGGATTATGTACCGCATCCGAAAGCCCTCTCCCGCAGGAGAAGGCCCCAGATTAAAGGCCTAATGCGTACTTCAGCGCCTGACGCTTCAGCCCACCGGCACGTTCCGCCGCCATCAAACCAATGTTACGCAGAATGCGCACCGGACCAAGATCGTTACTGAACCCGGCGTAAAACAGATCCATCCCCGACTGCATGATAAAGTTATCCGCCATACGTCGCGTCTGGTAACGTTTCAGTACCGGATGGCTGGCCCAGGCCTCCGCGTGAGCGCGCGCATTGCCCAGCACATCCAGTAAAGCCTCAACGTCACGGTATCCCAGGTTCACGCCCTGCCCCGCCAGCGGGTGAATGGTGTGTGCCGCATCCCCCACCAGCGCCAGCCCTGCACGGGCATACTGCAATGCATGGCGACGCGTAAGCGGAAACGCCCCGGCGGCAACCGGCATGACGTTGCCCAGACGGCGTGGGAAGTGCTGATGGATCTCTCGCTGCAGCTGCTCCATTGAAAGCCCCTGCAACTGACGAATGCGCGCCGGTTTGTCATACCACACCAGCGACGCCCAGCGATCAAACAACGGTAAAAAAGCATGCGGGCCATTCGGGGTAAAGTGCTGCCAGGTGCTCTCACCCGGGTCATTCTCACACTGCACGGTGATCAGCATGCACGCCTGCTGGTACTGCCAGGCATGAATGCCAATTCCCGCCATTTGCCTGACCTGTGAGTTGGCACCATCCGCTCCGACAACCAGCCTCGCGGCCAGCTCATCACCCTTATCCAGCTCAAGCAAATACCCGCCTTCGTGGGGATGCAGTGCTTTAAGTGACGCCGGGACGCGCAGCGCCACTTTCGGATGCGCCTCCAGGGCCTGCCAGAGCGCCAGCTGGAGGACCGTGTTTTCCACCATATAGCCCAGACGGGGCAGCTTCAGTTCAGCGGCATCAAACGCGACATGCGCATTCTCCCACTCCCAGGTTTCGAGACGGCTGTAAGGGTGCGCGCGCATCCCGAGCACGGCATCCCAGACGCCCAGCCCGCGCAGCAGATCGACAGAGGCGGCGCTGATAGCTGAAATTCGCACATCCGGCTTTGCCGTCGGGTCAAACGCAACAGGGGCAGCCTGCTCGATAACCGTCACCTCAAATCCCTGCTGCGCCAGCCCCAGCGCGAGTGCGCCGCCGACCATACCGCCGCCGACAACGGCAATTTCGGTTTGTTGGAGAGTCATGGTCAATTATCCTTAATGGTATATACCTTAAGTTTACCGGATTTTTTCGGTCTTGAGGTTGACAACCTTCATACTGGTCACAACCGCAGCAAAGCATTACAATACGCGCCCTGCATTCCTGAGCATGAGCAAGTCGATGACAAAAAAACTCCATATAAAAACCTGGGGCTGTCAGATGAACGAATACGATTCATCCAAGATGGCCGATCTGCTGGATGCCACGCACGGGTATCAACTGACTGACAACGCGAACGAAGCGGACGTGTTGCTGCTCAATACCTGTTCGATCCGTGAGAAGGCGCAGGAGAAGGTGTTCCATCAACTGGGCCGCTGGAAGCTTATCAAACGCAAAAGACCCGATGTGATCATTGGCGTGGGTGGCTGTGTGGCCTCGCAGGAAGGCAAACTGATCCGCCAGCGTGCTCACTATGTTGATATTATTTTTGGCCCGCAGACGCTGCACCGTCTGCCGGAGATGATCAACGCCGTTCGCGAGAATCGCCGCCCGGTGGTTGACGTAAGCTTCCCGGAAATCGAAAAATTTGACCGTCTGCCAGAACCACGCGCGGATGGTCCAACAGCCTACGTCTCCATTATGGAAGGCTGTAACAAGTACTGCACCTATTGTGTCGTACCGTATACCCGCGGCGAAGAAGTGAGCCGTCCGACCGACGACATTCTGTTTGAAGTGGCGCAACTGGCGGCACAGGGTGTGCGTGAAATTCATCTGCTGGGCCAGAACGTCAACGCCTGGCGCGGTGAGAACTACGACGGTACCACCGGCAGCTTTGCAGAACTGCTGCGCCTGGTGGCCGCGATCGACGGCATCGACCGCCTTCGCTTCACCACCAGCCACCCGATGGAATTTACCGATGACATCATTGATGTGTATCGCGATACGCCAGAGCTGGTGAGCTTCCTGCATCTGCCGATTCAGTGCGGTTCCGACCGCGTGCTGAACCTGATGGGACGTCCACATACGGTACTGGAGTACAAATCCATCATCCGCAAGCTGCGTGAAGCCCGTCCTGACATCCAGATTAGCTCCGACTTTATCGTTGGCTTCCCGGGCGAAACCACGGATGACTTTGAGCGCACGATGAAGCTCATTGGCGAAGTGAATTTTGACGTCAGCTACAGCTTTATCTTCTCAGCGCGTCCAGGTACTCCTGCGGCCGATATGGTCGACGATGTGCCGGAAGAAGAGAAAAAGCAGCGTCTGTATATTCTGCAGGAGCGTATCAACCAGCAGGCCAACGCCTGGAGCCGTCGTATGGTCGGCACCGTCCAGCGTATTCTGGTGGAAGGCACCTCCCGTAAGAGCATTATGGAGCTGTCAGGACGCACCGAAAATAACCGCGTCGTGAACTTTGAAGGCACGCCAGACATGGTCGGTAAATTTGTGGACGTGGAGATTGTCGACGTGCTGACCAACTCCCTGCGCGCGAAAGTGGTCCGTACCGAAGACGAAATGGGTCTGCGCATCGCACAGTCGCCGGAATCCGTCATGTCCCGCACCCGCAAAGAAAGCGACGCTGGCGTCGGTATTTACCAGCCATAACGCCATCCGGCCTGCCGTTTCGGCAGGCCTTGTATTTCCTCTCATCGCCCCCAATATCTTCCGCAACGCTTGCGCCTTTATTCTATGGCGTGAATAATTTCGGTAATGACCGTTTTATTACGCCAGGTGGCACCGGGTCAGTTAATCAATCAAAGAGGAACAGTTTGAACATAGATACGCGTGAAATTAGCCTTGAGCCAGCAGACAACGCTCGCCTGCTGAGCCTGTGCGGGCCGTTTGATGACAACATCAAACAACTGGAGCGACGTCTGGGTATCGAAATCAATCGTCGCGATAATCATTTCAAACTCACCGGACGCCCTCTCTGCGTCAACGCCGCTGCGGATATTCTGCGTAGCCTGTATGTGGATACCGCCCCAATGCGCGGTGAAATACAGGATATCGAGCCAGAACAGATCCACCTCGCGATCAAAGAGGCGCGCGTGCTTGAGCAAAGCGCAGAAAGTGTGCCGGACTATGGCAAGGCCATCAATATTAAGACCAAACGTGGCGTCATTAAGCCGCGTACGCCAAACCAGGCACAGTACATCGCCAACATTCTCGACCATGACATCACCTTCGGTGTGGGCCCGGCGGGTACGGGTAAAACCTATCTGGCCGTTGCCGCGGCGGTCGATGCGCTCGAACGCCAGGAGATTCGTCGCATCCTGCTGACCCGTCCGGCGGTGGAAGCGGGTGAAAAACTGGGCTTCCTGCCAGGCGATCTGAGCCAGAAGGTTGACCCTTACCTTCGTCCGTTATACGACGCACTGTTCGAGATGCTCGGCTTTGAGAAAGTTGAGAAGCTGATTGAGCGTAACGTGATTGAAGTTGCCCCGCTCGCCTATATGCGCGGCCGTACGCTGAATGATGCTTTCATTATTCTCGATGAAAGCCAGAACACCACCATCGAACAGATGAAAATGTTCCTGACACGTATCGGCTTTAACTCAAAAGCGGTCATTACCGGTGACGTCACGCAGATTGACCTGCCGCGCAGCACCAAATCGGGTCTGCGCCATGCCATTGAAGTGCTGGCCGACGTCGACGAAATCAGCTTTAACTTCTTCCACAGCGAAGACGTGGTCCGTCACCCGGTTGTGGCGCGCATCGTTAACGCTTATGAAGCATGGGAAGAAGCAGATCAGAAGCGTAAGGCCGAACTGGCAGCAGAACGTAAGCGCGAAGCGCAGGAGCAAGAACAAAAATGAGTCAGGTGATCCTCGATTTACAACTGGCATGTGACGATAATTCCGGCTTGCCAGAAGAGGCGCAGTTTCAGACATGGCTGGATGCGGTTATCCCCCCGTTTCAGGAAGAATCAGAAGTCACGATTCGTCTGGTGGATGAAGCCGAAAGCCATGAGCTTAACCTGACCTACCGCGGGAAAGATAAGCCGACCAACGTGCTCTCTTTCCCCTTCGAAGCCCCACCGGGAATTGAGATGCCGCTGCTGGGCGATCTGATCATCTGCCGCCAGGTCGTGGAACAGGAAGCTAAAGAGCAGCAAAAACCGCTGGAAGCCCACTGGGCGCATATGGTGGTACACGGTAGCCTGCATCTGCTCGGCTACGACCATATTGAAGATGACGAAGCGGAAGAGATGGAGTCCCTCGAGACAGAGATAATGCTTGCTCTGGGCTATGAGGATCCGTACATTGCCGAGAAAGAATAGTCAGTCGACCGACTGACTAACATGCCGCCGCGTAGGGAAATAGCGCGGCGGTAAACGTTGAACTAACAAGAGAACCCTTAACAAACGCCATGAGCGACGACAATTCACACAGTAGCGACACGACAAACACCAAAAAGGGATTTTTCTCCCTCATTCTGAACCAGCTTTTCCACGGCGAACCTAAAAACCGTGACGAACTGCTGGAGCTGATTCGTGATTCCGGGCAAAACGACCTTATCGATGAAGATACGCGCGAAATGCTCGAAGGAGTAATGGACATCGCCGACCAGCGCGTTCGCGACATCATGATCCCCCGCTCGCAGATGATCACCCTGAAACGTAACCAGACTCTGGACGAGTGCCTCGATGTGATCATCGAATCCGCACACTCGCGTTTCCCGGTCATCAGCGAAGATAAAGATCACATCGAAGGGATTTTGATGGCGAAAGATCTGCTGCCGTTTATGCGCAGCGATGCCGAAGCCTTCAGCATGGAAAAAGTGTTACGCCAGGCCGTGGTTGTGCCGGAAAGTAAACGTGTGGATCGGATGCTGAAAGAGTTTCGCTCTCAGCGCTACCACATGGCGATTGTTATTGATGAATTTGGTGGCGTTTCCGGTCTCGTCACGATCGAAGATATCCTTGAGCTGATCGTGGGCGAAATCGAAGATGAGTATGACGAAGAAGAAGATATCGACTTCCGTCAGCTTAGCCGTCACACCTGGACCGTTCGCGCGCTGGCCTCGATTGAGGACTTTAACGACGCCTTTAGTACCCATTTCAGCGATGAAGAGGTCGATACCATTGGCGGGCTGGTGATGCAGGCCTTTGGCCACCTTCCGGCACGCGGCGAGACCGTTGACATCGACGGTTACCAGTTCAAAGTGGCAATGGCCGACAGCCGACGTATTATACAGGTTCATGTCAGAACGCCGGACGACTCACCGGTGCCAAAACTGGAAGATTAATGTAAATGGCATTTGCCCCATTACTTGAACGCCAGCGCGTACGTCTGCTGCTGGCGCTGTTACTCGGAGCCAGCGGAACGCTGGCTTTTTCTCCTTACGATATCTGGCCTGCAGCCATTCTCTCCCTGATGGGACTTCAGGGTTTAACCCTGAATCGTCGTCCCGTCCAGGCGGCAGCGATTGGCTACTTCTGGGGACTGGGGCTGTTTGGCTCCGGCATCAACTGGGTCTATGTCAGCATCGCCCAGTTTGGCGGTATGCCAGGCCCCGTTAACGTCTTCCTCGTGGTGCTGCTGGCCGCTTATCTCTCGCTCTATACCGGTCTGTTCGCGGGTATCCTTTCTCGCCTGTGGCCAAAAACCACCTGGCTGCGCGTTGCCATTGCTGCGCCGGTTGTCTGGCAAATTACCGAGTTCCTTCGCGGCTGGGTACTGACCGGCTTCCCGTGGCTGCAGTTCGGTTACAGTCAGATTGATGGCCCGCTAAAGGGGCTTGCTCCGGTAATGGGCGTTGAAGCGATTAACTTCCTGTTGATGGTGGTGAGCGGACTGCTGGTCCTGGCGCTGGTCACACGTAGCTTGAAGACGCTGGTCGTGGCGCTGGTGTTGTTTGCCCTGCCTTTCCCACTGCGTTATGTCCAGTGGTACAGCCTGGTGCCAGAGCGCACTACACAGGTTTCAATGGTGCAGGGGAATATCCCTCAGTCAATGAAATGGGACGAGAAAGAGCTGCTGAATACGCTGAAGATCTACGCTAACGCCACCGAGGCGGTCATGGGTAAATCGCAGCTGATCATCTGGCCAGAGTCGGCGATTCCGGATCTGGAAATTAACCAGCAGCCGTTCCTGAACATGATGAACGATCTACTGCTGGCTCGCGGCAGTACGCTGGTTACCGGGATTGTCGATGCGCGTCTGAATCAGCAGAACCGCTATGACACCTACAACACCATCATTACGCTGGGTAAAGACAGCGAATACAGCTACAACTCCACTGACCGGTATAACAAGAATCACCTGGTACCGTTTGGCGAATTTGTACCGCTGGAGTCCATTCTGCGCCCGTTAGCACCGTTCTTTGACCTGCCGATGTCCTCATTCAGCCGTGGCCCGTACGTTCAGCCCCAGCTGCATGCGCACGGTTTTGCCCTGACGGCGGCCATCTGCTACGAAATTATCCTCGGCGAGCAGGTGCGCGATAACTTCCGTCCGGACACTGACTTCCTGCTGACTATCTCCAACGATGCCTGGTTTGGTAAGTCGATTGGCCCGTGGCAGCATTTCCAGATGGCGCGGATGCGCTCCCTGGAGCTGGCGCGCCCGCTGCTGCGTAGCACCAACAACGGCATTACCGCCGTGATTGGCCCGCAGGGCGAAATCCAGGCCATGATCCCGCAGTTCACCCGTGAAGTGCTGACGACCAACGTCACGCCTGCGACGGGCCTGACGCCTTATGCCCGCACCGGCAACTGGCCGCTGTGGATCCTGACCGCGCTGTTCGGATTTGGCGCGGTGCTGATGAGCTTGCGTCAGCGTCGTCGATAATTTCCCCTCTCTTCCCCTCTCCCGTTGGGAGAGGGCATTTCTGGCACGTCTCTTGCTTTATTTCCCCACGTAAACGCAGTTTGGCTTAACGTGCAACTTCGTCGCACCAGCGTAGATCACCGGTAGCACCGAAACGGTGCAACGAGAGATATTTGCCTCTGATTGGTGCGGCGCGCTTCGCAAAAATAAACAATAACGCAGCAAAATCTTTACATTAAGCCAAACTAAATGTTAACAAGCTTGCATAACACTGCACTCGCATAGCGCGAGATATAACAACATCACAATGGGTATCAATGCGTCACTGGCGCTGATAAGAAAGGAGTTGGGTATGCAATTACGTAAACTGGCCACAGCAATGCTGGTTATGGGGATGTCGGCAAGCGTCGTTCACGCTGAAGATGCTCCGGCTGCCGGGAGCACTCTCGACAAGATTGCCAAAAACGGCGTGATCGTGGTCGGCCACCGTGAATCTTCTGTCCCGTTCTCTTACTACGACAACACGCAAAAAGTCGTGGGCTATTCACAGGATTACTCCAACGCTATCGTTGAAGCTGTGAAGAAAAAGCTGAACAAACCTGACCTGCAGGTGAAGCTGATTCCAATCACTTCACAAAACCGTATTCCACTGCTGCAAAACGGCACGTTCGATTTTGAGTGCGGTTCCACCACCAACAACCTTGAGCGTCAGAAACAGGCTGCCTTCTCTGACACCATCTTCGTCGTGGGCACCCGCCTGCTGACCAAGAAAGGCGGCGAGATCAAAGACTTTGCGGACCTGAAAGGTAAAGCCGTTGTTGTTACCTCCGGTACCACTTCCGAAGTGTTGCTGCACAAGCTGAACGACGAGAAGAAAATGGATATGCGCATCATCAGCGCGAAAGATCATGGCGACTCTTTCCGTACCCTGGAAAGTGGCCGTGCTGTGGCGTTTATGATGGATGATGCCCTGCTGGCAGGCGAACGTGCAAAAGCGAAGAAACCAGACAACTGGGATATCGTCGGCACGGCGCAATCTAAAGAAGCGTACGGCTGTATGCTGCGTAAAGACGATCCGCAGTTCAAGAAGCTGATCGATGACACCATCGCTCAGGTTCAGACCTCCGGTGAAGCGGAAAAATGGTTCGATAAATGGTTCAAGAACCCGATTCCACCCAAAAATCTTAACATGAACTTCGAACTGTCTGACGACATGAAAGCGCTGTTCAAATCACCAAACGACAAGGCTCTTAACTAATTAGAACAACAGGGGCGGGATCTCCTGCCCTCTCGATTGTCGGGAAGCATGGACAGACTATACGTTGAGTGGTCGTTCCCCACTCAGCGCGAAAAATGAGCTTCTCACCAATCTTCGAGGGTAGCGCTGCTACCCTTTTTTTTCTGGAGTTTATTATGTCAATAGACTGGAACTGGGGCATATTCCTGCAACAAGCCCCGTTCGGCAACACCACCTATCTTGGCTGGCTGTGGAGCGGTTTTCAGGTTACCGTCGCCTTATCGATCACGGCGTGGATTATCGCGTTTCTTGTCGGTTCACTGTTCGGTATTTTGCGCACCGTGCCTAACCGTTTTCTCTCATCTCTCGGCACCCTGTATGTGGAACTGTTCCGTAACGTTCCGCTGATTGTGCAATTTTTCACCTGGTATCTGGTCGTCCCGGAACTGCTGCCGGAAAATATTGGCATGTGGTTTAAGTCGGAACTGGATCCGAACGTGCAGTTCTTTGTCTCCTCCATGCTCTGCCTGGGGCTCTTCACCGCCGCGCGCGTTTGCGAGCAGGTGCGTGCCGCCATTCAGTCACTGCCGCGCGGACAAAAAAATGCTGGCCTGGCGATGGGCCTGACGCTGCCACAAACTTACCGCTATGTACTGCTGCCTAACGCTTACCGCGTCATTGTTCCACCGATGACGTCTGAGATGATGAACCTGGTGAAAAACTCGGCCATCGCCTCGACCATCGGTCTGGTGGATATGGCCGCACAGGCGGGCAAGCTGCTGGATTATTCCGCCCACGCGTGGGAATCCTTCACAGCGATCACACTCGCCTATGTTCTGATTAACACTTTCATCATGCTGGTGATGAACCTGGTTGAACGCAAAATCCGCCTGCCGGGCAATCTGGGGGGCAAATAATGTACGAATTTGACTGGAGTTCTATCGTTCCATCCATGCCTTACCTGCTGGATGGCCTGCTGATCACCTTAAAAATCACCGTGATTGCTATTGTGGTGGGTATCGTCTGGGGCACCCTGCTGGCGGTCATGCGCCTGTCGGCCTTTAAACCGTTCGCCTGGTTTGCCACGGCCTACGTTAACGTTTTCCGCTCCATTCCCCTGGTGATGGTACTGCTGTGGTTTTACCTGATTGTTCCCGGCTTTCTGCAAAACGTGCTGGGGCTGTCGCCGAAAACCGATATCCGCCTGATCTCCGCGATGGTCGCGTTCTCAATGTTTGAGGCTGCTTACTATTCAGAGATTATCCGAGCGGGTATTCAGAGTATTTCCCGTGGGCAGTCCAGCGCCGCGCTGGCGCTGGGGATGACGCACTGGCAATCCATGCAGCTCATTATTCTGCCGCAGGCGTTTCGCGCCATGGTTCCCCTCCTGCTGACCCAGGGCATCGTACTGTTCCAGGATACCTCTTTGGTCTACGTATTGAGCCTGGCAGACTTCTTCCGTACCGCGTCTACCATCGGTGAACGTGACGGTACGCAGGTCGAAATGGTGCTCTTCGCGGGTGGCGTCTATTTTGTGATTAGTTTAAGCGCGTCGCTGTTGGTCAGCTGGCTGAAGAAAAGGACTGTATAATGATTTCCCTGAAAAATGTTTCTAAATGGTATGGGCACTTTCAGGTGCTGACCGACTGCTCAACCGAAGTGAAAAAAGGTGACGTGGTGGTGGTATGTGGGCCATCCGGCTCCGGTAAATCCACGCTGATCAAAACCGTTAACGGCCTGGAGCCGGTGCAGCAAGGTGAGATCCTCGTCAATGGCACCAAAGTCAATGACAGGAAAACCAACCTTGCTCAGCTGCGTTCCCACGTCGGCATGGTGTTCCAGCACTTTGAGCTGTTTCCGCACCTCTCCATTATCGAGAACCTGACGCTGGCGCAGGTAAAAGTGCTGAAACGCGATAAAAAGCTCGCGCGCGATAAAGGTCTGAAACTGCTGGAACGCGTGGGGCTCTCTGCGCATGCTGATAAATTTCCGGCGCAGCTCTCTGGCGGTCAGCAGCAGCGTGTGGCTATTGCCCGCGCCCTGTGTATGGATCCGGTCGCCATGCTGTTTGATGAACCGACTTCCGCTCTCGATCCCGAGATGATCAACGAAGTGCTGGACGTAATGGTTGAGCTGGCGCACGAAGGGATGACGATGATGGTGGTGACCCACGAAATGGGCTTTGCCCGCAAAGTGGCGAACCGCGTGATCTTCATGGACGAAGGGAAGATTGTTGAAGACTCGCCGAAAGAAGAGTTCTTCGCCAATCCAAAATCCGAGCGAGCAAAAGACTTCCTCGCCAAAATCCTGCACTAATCTCCCCGGTGCGCAATCTGCGGATTGCGCACTGCTTCACGCTTTAGCTCTCTTCTTCTCGTCGGCGTCACATTGCAGCGTTAACCTTGTCACAAAATAATGCTACGTATGGAGCACGCTATGGCACAACCTATCCTTCTCGATTGCGACCCGGGTCATGATGACGCGATCGCCCTCGTCCTTGCACTTGCCTCCCCTGAACTGGACGTCAAAGCCGTCACGTCCTCTGCCGGAAACCAGACCCCGGAGAAAACGCTGCGTAACGTCCTGCGTATGCTGACGTTGCTCAAACGCACCGATATACCGGTCGCCGGTGGTGCCGTCAAACCGCTCATGCGCGATCTGATCATTGCCGACAACGTGCACGGTGAAAGTGGGCTGGATGGCCCGGCACTGCCCGAACCGGGGTTTGAAGCGCAACCCTGCACCGCCGTAGAGCTGATGGCGAAAGTGCTGCGTGAAAGCGCGGAACCGGTCACGCTGGTGGCCACCGGCCCGCAAACCAACGTTGCGCTGCTGCTCAACAGCCATCCGGAATTGCACAGTAAAATCGCCCGAATCGTGATCATGGGCGGCGCAATGGGACTCGGGAACTGGACGCCAGCGGCGGAGTTCAACATTTTTGTCGATCCGGAAGCCGCAGAGATTATCTTCCAGTCTGGCCTGCCGATTGTCATGGCCGGCCTGGACGTCACCCATCGCGCACAAATAATGGCGCACGACATTGCGCGCTTTCGTGCCATTGGCAACCCGGTGGCGACAACCGTCGCAGAGTTGCTGGACTTCTTTATGGAGTATCACAAAGCCGCGAAATGGGGTTTTCACGGCGCGCCGCTGCACGATCCGTGCACCATTGCCTGGCTGCTCAAACCGGAGATGTTTACCACGGTAGAACGGTGGGTAGGCGTGGAAACCCAGGGGAAATACACTCAGGGTATGACGGTAGTGGACTACTATTCGCTGACGGGCAATCAACCCAACACCACGCTGATGGTGGATATCGACCGTGAAGCGTTCGTGGATTTGCTGGCGGAAAGACTCAACTATTACAGTCAGGCCCGGTAAGCGATGGCCGCCGGGCATGGTAAACTGCTCTGCGGCCTGATGCCCTCCCCCTGGCCTGCAGGGAGAGGGCGGCTTTTACTTAGGGTTCAAACGGCCGACGCTGGAACTGATCGTGTCCACACTTTGGACACAGCGGCAACACATCCGGCGTATAGACCGCAATGTGGTGATGGCATTTCTCGCACACCAGATTCCCCAGCCCGACCACTTCTCCGCTGTGATAGACCCCGTGGTGGTTGAGGTCCTGAAAGACTTCACGCCACTCCAGCTGCGTTTTATCGGTGATATCCGCCAGCTCCTGCCACAGGCTTTCTTTAATTACCCGCATAAAGACACTGTCGGTAACCTGGTTCTGACTCTCTTCGTAGCTTCGCGCAAACTCTTCCAGGTCGCGGCGTACGGCGCGCGTCACCTCTTCCACTTCGGTTCGCGTTAACTCACCCGTTTGCGTCACGCGGGCCCGCGCCTGTTCCACCAGCGCATCGATATCACGCTCGCCGTTACGCAACCGTTCCGTCAGTGTTGTCACCAGTTCTCGGTAAAATTGAGCAACCTTGTTCATCATTTTGCCTCCCGGGTAAGTAACTGACTCTAATAATAGACCTTATTTCGCCACCGCTTTGCCAGGTGAACCACAGACCCGACAAATTCCTCACGCGCGCATTTGTGCGAAAGGCTGTTTTGGCGCGGGCGTTTGGGCTATGCTATGCGGATCTGAATTACCACATCCATTGGCTACATTTGTAGCTGTATTGAAAACAGGACCACTGGCTGCCATGCAAGAGCAATACCGCCCGGAAGAGATAGAATCAAAAGTCCAGCAACACTGGGACGAGAAGCGCACCTTTGAAGTAACCGAAGACGAGAGCAAAGAGAAGTATTACTGCCTGTCGATGCTTCCCTATCCTTCTGGTCGACTACACATGGGCCACGTGCGTAACTACACCATTGGTGATGTGATTGCCCGCTATCAGCGTATGCTCGGCAAAAACGTCCTGCAGCCAATCGGCTGGGATGCGTTTGGTCTGCCTGCAGAAGGCGCGGCGGTCAAAAACAACACGGCACCTGCCCCGTGGACGTACGACAACATCGCTTACATGAAAAACCAGCTCAAAATGCTGGGCTTTGGCTATGACTGGAGCCGCGAGCTGGCGACCTGCACCCCAGAATACTACCGCTGGGAGCAGAAATTCTTCACCGAGCTGTACAAAAAAGGCCTGGTGTACAAGAAGACCTCTGCCGTTAACTGGTGTCCGAACGACCAGACCGTACTGGCGAACGAGCAGGTTATCGACGGCTGCTGCTGGCGTTGTGATACCAAAGTTGAGCGTAAAGAGATCCCACAGTGGTTTATCAAAATCACCGCCTACGCTGACGAGCTGCTGAACGATCTGGATAATCTGGATCACTGGCCTGATACCGTCAAGACTATGCAGCGTAACTGGATCGGCCGTTCAGAAGGCGTGGAGATCACCTTCAACGTTGAGAACGACGATCGGACCCTGACCGTCTACACTACCCGTCCGGACACCTTCATGGGTGCGACCTATCTGGCCGTGGCCGCTGGTCACCCGCTGGCGCAGAAAGCCGCGGAAAACAACCCGGAGCTGGCGGCCTTCATCGACGAGTGCCGCAACACCAAAGTGGCCGAAGCCGACATGGCGACGATGGAGAAGAAAGGCGTTGATACCGGCTTTAAGGCTATCCATCCACTGACGGGCGAAGCAATCCCTGTCTGGGCAGCCAACTTCGTGCTGATGGAGTACGGTACGGGTGCCGTCATGGCCGTTCCAGGCCACGATCAGCGTGACTACGAATTTGCCACCAAATATGGCCTGACCATCAAGCCTGTCATCCTCGCGGCTGACGGTTCTGAGCCAGACCTCTCCGCACAAGCCCTGACCGAAAAAGGCACCCTGTTCAACTCGGGTGAATTCAGCGGTCTGAGCTTTGAAGATGGCTTCAACGCGATTGCCGACAAGTTAGCGTCGCTGGGCGTCGGTGAGCGTAAAGTCAACTACCGCCTGCGCGACTGGGGTGTCTCTCGCCAGCGCTACTGGGGAGCACCTATCCCAATGGTGACGCTGGAAGATGGTACCGTGATGCCAACGCCAGAAGATCAACTCCCGGTGATCCTGCCGGAAGATGTGATCATGGACGGTATCACCAGCCCAATCAAAGCCGATCCTGAGTGGGCAAAAACGACCGTTAACGGCCAGCCAGCGCTGCGTGAAACTGACACCTTTGATACCTTTATGGAATCGTCATGGTACTACGCGCGTTACACCTGCCCACAGTATCAGGAAGGCATGCTGGATTCCGATGCAGCAAACTACTGGCTGCCTGTGGACATCTACATCGGTGGTATTGAACACGCCATCATGCACCTGCTCTACTTCCGCTTCTTCCACAAGCTGATGCGCGACGCAGGCATGGTCAACTCTGACGAACCAGCAAAACAGCTGCTGTGTCAGGGCATGGTGCTGGCCGATGCCTTCTACTACGTCGGGGCGAACGGCGAGCGTAACTGGGTGTCTCCGGTTGACGCGATCGTTGAGCGCGACGAGAAAGGCCGTATCGTGAAGGCGAAAGACGCCGAAGGTCATGAACTGGTTTATACCGGCATGAGCAAGATGTCGAAGTCTAAAAACAACGGCATCGACCCTCAGGTGATGGTTGAGCGTTACGGCGCAGATACCGTGCGTCTGTTTATGATGTTTGCCTCTCCGGCTGACATGACCCTGGAATGGCAGGAATCGGGCGTTGAAGGGGCTAACCGCTTCCTGAAGCGTGTCTGGAAACTGGTTTACGAGCACACCTCTCAGGGTGATGCTCCGGCAGTGAACGTCGCGGCACTGACTGAAGATCAGCAGGCGCTGCGTCGTGATGTTCATAAAACGATTGCAAAAGTGACCGATGATATTGGTCGTCGTCAGACCTTCAATACCGCAATTGCGGCTATTATGGAACTGATGAACAAGCTGGCAAAAGCCCCGCAGGACGGCGAGCAGGATCGTGCCTTAATGCGTGAAGCGCTGCTGGCCGTCGTTCGCATGTTGAACCCGTTCACCCCGCACGTCAGCTTCACCCTCTGGCAGGAGCTGAAAGGCGAAGGCGATATCGACAACGCACCGTGGCCAGTGGCTGACGAATCCGCGATGGTGGAAAACACCACGCTGGTTGTGGTCCAGGTTAACGGCAAAGTTCGCGGTAAAATTACCGTGGCGGTCGATGCTACCGAAGAACAGGTTCGCGAACGCGCAGGCCAGGAACATCTGGTTGCGAAATATCTTGAGGGCGTTACCGTACGTAAAGTGATCTACGTACCGGGTAAATTGCTGAATCTGGTCGTTGGCTAAGCGCGGGAGGAAACGTGCGACAACTGGCAACAATACTCTTATCTCTGGCGGTGCTTGTCACCGCTGGTTGTGGCTGGCATCTGCGCAATACCACGGCAGTGCCTGCTGAAATGAAAACGATGATTTTCGACTCATCGGATCCGAATGGTCCACTCAGCCGGGCAATTCGAAACCAGCTGCGTCTTAACGATGTTGAGTTGATTGAGAAAGGGACGTTACGTCAGGATGTTCCATCCCTGCGCGTTCTGGGCTCAACCTTAGCCAAAGACACGGCGTCCATTTTCCAGGACGGCCGTACCGCAGAGTATCAGATGGTCCTGTCGGTTAATGCCTCCGTTCTGATCCCGGGTAAAGACATCTACCCAATCAGCACGAAAGTGTACCGTTCGTTCTTCGATAACCCGCAGACGGCTCTGGCAAAAGACGCCGAGCAGCAGATTATCATTAACGAAATGTACGATAAGGCCGCAGAGCAGCTGATCCGTAAGCTGCCGGGCGTTGCCGCGTCAACGAAACAGGGTTCTGACATCATCGAAAAACCGGATGCCAACACGCCTCCTGTTTCTGCCTCCATGGGTAACTGATGATCAGGCTGTATCCTGAACAACTCCGCGCGCAGCTCAATGAAGGGCTGCGCGCGGCGTATCTGCTTCTCGGAAACGATCCGTTATTACTTCAGGAAAGCCTGGATGCCGTCCGACAGGCGGCGGCCGCGCAGGGCTTTGATGAACACCACACCGTCCAGTTGGATAACAACACCGACTGGAATGCCCTCTTCTCGCTTTGCCAGGCGATGAGCCTCTTCGCATCGCGCCAGACCATCCAGATCCTGCTGCCGGAGAATGGCCCTAACGCGGCCATCAATGAACAGCTGGCAACGCTGGTCAGCCTGCTGCACAGCGATCTGCTGTTTATTGTGCGTGGCAACAAGCTCACCAAAGCGCAGGAAAACGCGGCCTGGTTTACCCAGCTCGCGGCCAATGCGGTTATGGTGACCTGTCAGACGCCTGAGCAAGCCCATCTGCCAAAATGGGTCGCGACAAGAGCGAAGCAAAACAATCTTCAGCTGGACGACGCCGCAAACCAGCTCCTCTGTTACTGCTATGAAGGCAACCTGCTGGCACTGGCTCAGGCGCTGGACAGGCTCTCCCTGCTCTGGCCAGACGGTAAGCTGACACTGCCACGCGTGGAGCAGGCCGTTAACGATGCCGCGCACTTTACGCCCTTCCACTGGGTGGATGCACTGCTGGCAGCGAAAAGCAAACGCGCCCTGCATATATTGCAACAGCTGCGCCTGGAAGGTAGCGAACCGGTTATTTTGCTGCGCACTCTTCAGCGTGAATTATTACTGCTGATTACGCTCAAGCGTCAGTCTGCACATACGCCATTACGTTCGCTGTTTGATAAACATCGGGTGTGGCAAAACCGTCGGGCGATGACCACCGAGGCCATCAACCGCCTGAGTCATGAACAGCTGCGTCAGGCCGTGCAGCTTCTGATGCGCGCTGAGCTTACGTTGAAACAAGATTATGGTCAGTCGGTCTGGGCGGAGCTGGAAAGTCTCTCTTTGCTGCTCTGCCATAAGGCGCTGGCAGACGTATTTATCGATGGATAGTATGCATTCTTTACAGGCCCTGTACGGTGGCACCTTCGACCCGGTCCATTACGGACATCTGAAGCCGGTTGAAATTCTGGCGAATCTGATCGGCCTTCAGCGCGTAATCATCATGCCCAATAATGTGCCGCCACACCGTCCGCAACCTGAGGCGAGCAGCGAGCAGAGAAAAGAGATGCTCGCTCTGGCCATCGCGGATAAACCGCTTTTTAGCCTTGATGAGCGAGAACTGCGCCGCGACACACCGTCCTGGACGTCGCAAACGCTGCAGGAGTGGCGAGCGGAGCAAGGGCCGGACACGCCGCTGGCCTTTATTATTGGTCAGGACTCCCTGCTCAATTTTCCCACCTGGCACCAGTATGAAACGATTCTGGAAAACAGCCACCTGCTTGTCTGTCGCCGTCCGGGCTATCCGCTGACCATGCGAGAAGAGCAGTACCAGCAGTGGCTTGAGGCGCATCTCACAGACAATATTGAAGACTTGCACAACCAGCCTGCCGGGAAGATTTATCTGGCAGAGACGCCGTGGTTCGATATTTCTGCGACCCTCATTCGCGAGCGTCTGCAGCAGGGATTAGCCTGTGACGATCTGCTGCCATCAGCTGTGCTGAACTACATTCACGCGCATGGGTTGTATCAGAAAAGCGCAGACGCATAGCGGGGGCGCATGAAAAAGCGGCGTAATGATTATCCTGCCTTGACAGGTTAAGCCATACTGTTATCCTCCGCTGCCAGACTTTCCCGCCGATCATTGCTTTACAGAAATTGTTTTACAAAAATGGCGATGCAATCTCAGGCGGAGGGTGGGATGATACCCGCCTTCAAAAGCCCGGCCGGAGACATTTGTCCCGACACTGGCGTCAGTTCAGGTATACTGTCTGGCCACGAATTCATAGTTATACAATCTCATTCACCCCAGGGGGAAAACTTGCAGGGTAAAGCACTCCAGGATTTTGTTATCGACAAAATTGATGACCTGAAAGGTCAGGACATCATCGCTATCGACGTTAAGGGTAAATCCACCATCACCGACTGCATGATTATCTGCACCGGTACTTCAACGCGTCATGTTGTTTCGATTGCCGACCACGTTGTTCAGGAATCGCGTGCAGCAGGCCTGTTACCGCTTGGCGTTGAAGGTGAAGCGACCGCTGACTGGGTGGTTGTCGATCTCGGCGATGTGATTGTCCATGTCATGCAGGAAGAGAGCCGTCGCCTGTATGAGCTGGAAAAACTCTGGGGTTAATGCGTGAAGTTGCAACTGGTCGCCGTCGGCACCAAAATGCCGGACTGGGTACAAACCGGTTTTACTGAATATCTGCGTCGTTTTCCAAAAGACATGCCGTTCGAACTGGTGGAAATTCCCGCCGGGAAACGCGGCAAGAACGCCGATATCAAACGTATTCTCGATAAAGAGGGAGAGCTGATGCTGGCTGCCGCAGGCAAAAACCGCATCGTCACCCTCGATATTCCAGGTAAACCCTGGGATACGCCGCAGCTGGCGCACGAACTGGAGCGCTGGAAGCAGGATGGTCGTGACGTCAGTCTGTTGATTGGCGGGCCTGAAGGGTTATCTCCTGCCTGCAAAGCGGCGGCAGAACAAAGTTGGTCTCTCTCCGCGCTGACGCTTCCCCACCCGCTCGTTCGGGTACTGGTGGCAGAAAGCCTGTATCGCGCGTGGAGCATTACTACCAACCACCCATATCACCGCGAGTAGTGACTGACCAGGGTAGATTAAGCAGCGGATGAAACTACAGAATTCTTTTCGCGACTATACGGCTGAGTCCGCGCTGTTTGTGCGCCGGGCGCTGGTCGCCTTTACGGGGATTTTGCTGCTTACCGGCGTGCTGATCGCCAACCTCTATAATCTGCAAATTGTCCGCTTTACCGATTATCAGACGCGTTCAAACGAAAACCGTATCAAGCTGGTGCCCATCGCGCCCAGCCGCGGCATTATCTACGACCGTAACGGCACTCCGCTGGCGTTAAACCGCACCATTTATCAAATCGAAATGATGCCGGAAAAAGTCGATAATGTGCAGGATACGCTTGAAGCGCTAAAAGGTGTTGTCGATCTGACCGACGATGATATCGCCGCGTTCAAAAAAGAGCGTGCCCGCTCCCACCGTTTCACCTCAATCCCGGTTAAAACGAACCTGACGGAAGTCCAGGTGGCCCGCTTTGCCGTGAACCAGTATCGTTTTCCCGGCGTGGAAGTGAAAGGTTACAAGCGTCGCTACTACCCTTATGGTTCCGCGCTGACGCATGTCATTGGTTACGTTTCCAAGATCAACGATAAAGACGTTGAACGCCTCGATAAAGACGGCAAACTGGCGAACTACGCAGCGACGCACGATATCGGTAAGCTGGGGATCGAACGCTACTACGAAGATGTCCTGCACGGGCAGACCGGCTATGAAGAGGTTGAAGTTAACAACCGTGGCCGCGTCATTCGCCAGCTCAAAGAAGTGCCACCGCAGGCGGGGCATGACGTCTACCTGACGCTCGACCTCAAGCTGCAGCAGTATATTGAAACCTTACTGGCGGGCAGCCGTGCTGCCGTTGTCGTCACCGATCCGCGTTCCGGCGGCATTCTGGCGATGGTGTCCATGCCAAGCTACGACCCGAACCTCTTTGTCGATGGTATCTCCAGCAAGGACTATTCCGGTCTGCTCAATGACCCGAATACGCCGCTGGTGAACCGCGCCACACAAGGGGTTTACCCGCCAGCGTCAACGGTAAAACCGTACGTGGCGGTCTCTGCGCTGAGCGCGGGCGTCATCAACCGCAATACCAGTCTGTTTGACCCGGGCTGGTGGCAATTACCAGGCTCTGAAAAACGCTATCGCGACTGGAAAAAATGGGGTCATGGTCACCTCAACGTTACCAAATCGCTGGAAGAGTCTGCGGATACCTTCTTCTACCAGGTTGCGTATGACATGGGCATTGACCGCCTGTCAGAGTGGATGAGCAAATTCGGCTATGGACATTACACCGGCGTTGACCTTTCAGAAGAACGTTCCGGTAACATGCCAACCCGTGAGTGGAAGCTGAAGCGCTTTAAGAAGCCGTGGTATCAGGGTGATACCATTCCGGTGGGTATCGGTCAGGGCTACTGGACGGCGACCCCGATTCAGATGAACAAAGCGATGATGATCCTCATCAACGATGGCGTAGTGAAAGTTCCGCACCTGCTGCAAAGTACGGTTGAAGACGGCAAAAAAGTGCCGTGGATCCAACCGCATGAGGCCCCGGTGGGTGACATTCATTCCGGTTACTGGGAAATTGCCAAAGACGGTATGTACGGCGTGGCGAACCGCCCGAACGGGACCGCACATAAGTATTTCGCCGGCACACCGTATAAAGTGGCCGCCAAATCCGGTACTGCGCAGGTCTTCGGTCTGAAAGCCAATGAAACCTATAACGCGCACCGCATTGCTGAACGTCTGCGTGACCATAAGCTGATGACGGCCTTTGCCCCTTATGATAACCCGCAGGTTGCGGTGGCGATGATTCTGGAAAACGGCGGCGCAGGTCCGGCCGTAGGGACCATCATGCGCCAGATCCTCGACCACATTATGCTGGGTGATAACAACACCGAACTGCCGGCAGAAAACCCGGCCGCCGCTGCGGCGGAGGACCAATAATCATGACGGATAATCCAAATAAAAAATCGCTGTGGGATAAAATCCACATCGACCCAGCCATGCTGCTGATCCTGCTGGCTCTGCTGGTTTACAGCGCCCTGGTTATCTGGAGCGCCAGCGGCCAGGACATCGGCATGATGGAGCGCAAAATCGGCCAGATCGCGATGGGCCTGGTCATTATGGTGGTCATGGCGCAGATCCCGCCGCGGGTCTATGAAGGCTGGGCACCGTATCTGTACATATTCTGTATTGTGCTGCTGGTTGCGGTAGATGCCTTTGGGGCCATCTCTAAAGGCGCGCAGCGCTGGCTGGATCTGGGCGTTGTCCGCTTCCAGCCCTCTGAAATAGCCAAAATAGCGGTTCCCTTGATGGTGGCGCGTTTTATTAACCGTGACGTCTGCCCGCCTTCGCTGAAAAATACCGCCATTGCGCTGGTGCTGATTTTCCTGCCGACGCTGCTGGTTGCGGCGCAGCCTGACCTCGGTACCTCGATTCTTATCGCCCTCTCCGGCCTGTTTGTCCTGTTCCTGTCGGGTTTAAGCTGGCGTCTGATTGGCATTGCAGTCGTGCTGGTGGCAGCGTTCATCCCGATTCTCTGGTTCTTCCTGATGCATGATTACCAGCGACAACGCGTCATGATGCTGCTCGATCCGGAAACCGATCCGCTGGGTGCGGGCTATCATATTATTCAGTCCAAGATTGCGATCGGTTCCGGCGGCCTGCGCGGTAAAGGCTGGCTGCACGGCACCCAGTCCCAGCTGGAGTTCTTACCGGAACGCCACACCGACTTTATCTTTGCGGTTCTGGCGGAAGAGCTGGGCCTGGTTGGCATCCTGATTCTGCTGGCGCTGTATGTGCTGTTGATCATGCGAGGGCTGTGGATCGCCGCGCGTGCGCAAACCACCTTTGGCCGCGTGATGGCAGGCGGGTTGATGCTGATTTTATTCGTTTATGTCTTCGTAAATATTGGTATGGTGAGTGGTATTCTGCCGGTTGTTGGCGTCCCGCTCCCGCTGGTGAGCTACGGAGGCTCGGCACTGATCGTGTTGATGGCCGGGTTTGGTATCGTGATGTCGATCCATACCCACAGAAAAATGTTGTCAAAAAGCGTATAAAAATAAGGGGATCGGAATGCGTAAGCAGTGGCTGGGGATCTGCATTGCGGCAAGTTTACTTGCGGCCTGCACAAGTGATGATGGTCAGCAACAGGCAACCGTCGCGCCGCCGCAGCCTGCGGTTTGTAATGGCCCGATCGTTGAAATCAGCGGTGCCGATCCCGTTTATGAACCGCTCAATGCCAGCGCGAATCAGGATTACGAGCGCGACGGCAAAAGCTACAAAATTGTTCAGGATCCCTCCCGCTTTAGCCAGGCTGGCTTTGCCGCCATTTATGATGCCGAGCCAGGCAGCAACCTGACGGCGACCGGCGAAGCGTTCGATCCGATGCAACTGACGGCGGCTCACCCGACCCTGCCTGTCCCGAGCTACGCCCGTATCACCAACCTGGCGAATGGTCGTATGATCGTGGTACGCATTAACGATCGTGGTCCCTACGGTAACGACCGGGTGATCTCCCTGTCACGCGCGGCTGCAGACCGCCTGAACACCTCGAACAATACCAAAGTCCGTATTGACCCGATTATCGTGGCGCAGGATGGCACCCTCTCCGGGCCAGGTACCGCGTGTACGACGGTGGCGAAACAGACTTACGCCCTTCCTGACCGCCCGAACCTGGACGGCGGCATGGGAAGCGTCTCTTCTCCGGCAGAGCCTTCTCAGCCAGCAGGAGAAGTGCGCCCAATCAGTAATGATACGCTGCAGAGTGAAGACACGACGAGTGCGCCGGTAAAGAGTAGCGGCTTCCTTGGCGCGCCGACAACGTTAGCCACCGGCGTCCTGGAAGGCAGCGAACCTACGCCAGCACCGGCTCCTGTTGCCGCTCCTGCCACAGAGCCTGCGCCCGTAACGGCTCCGACGACGGCGCAAAGCACACCGGTTGCGGCTCCGGCGGCGGCCAGCGGCGGCTTTGTGGTTCAGGTTGGGGCGGTAAGCGATCAGGCCCGTGCGCAGCAGTATCAACAGCGTCTGAGCCAGCAGTTTGGTGTTCCGGGACGCGTTGCGCAAAACGGCGCAGTATGGCGTATTCAGATGGGACCGTTTGCCAGCAAATCGCAGGCAGCGTCTCTGCAGCAGCGCCTGCAAAATGAAGCCCAACTACAATCATTTATCGCTGTAGCGAAATAATGAACTGGCGGCATCCAAAGTGTCAATTTGTGTAAAACACATTCACAAACTCATGCTTAAAGTCGGATGCCTGCCTGAATAGCATTTGCTATAGTAAGGCACTTTTTTTAATTCCATCACGGATGTCGTTGTTCTGACCATGAAGACCACTTTTTCTGCTCGTTTTGTGCAGCGCATGGCGCTGACCACGGCCCTTTGCGCAACTGCTCTCTCTGCAGCTCACGCCGATGACCTGAATATCAAGACCATGATCCCTGGCGTTCCGCAAATCGACGCGGAATCGTATATCCTGATCGACTACAACTCTGGCAAAGTGTTGGCTGAACAGAATGCCGACGCCCGCCGCGATCCGGCAAGCCTGACCAAAATGATGACCAGCTACGTTATCGGCCAGGCCATGAAAGCAGGGAAGTTCAAAGAAACGGATCTGGTCACCATCGGTAACGATGCGTGGGCAACCGGCAACCCGGTATTTAAAGGTTCATCATTGATGTTCCTGAAACCGGGCATGCAGGTTCCTGTTTCTCAGCTGATCCGTGGTATTAACCTGCAATCCGGTAACGATGCGTGCGTGGCAATGGCCGATTTCGCCGCGGGAAGCCAGGATGCCTTCGTCGGTCTGATGAACAGCTACGTCACCGCGCTGGGTCTGAAGAACAGCCATTTCCAGACCGTACATGGTCTGGACGCAGATGGTCAGTACAGCTCCGCACGTGATATGGCGTTGATTGGTCAGGCGCTGATCCGTGACGTGCCGAACGAATACTCCATCTATAAAGAGAAAGAGTTCACCTTCAACGGTATCCGTCAGACCAACCGTAACGGCCTGCTGTGGGATAACAGCCTGAACGTTGACGGCATCAAAACTGGCCATACCGATAAAGCTGGCTACAACCTGGTTGCTTCTGCCACCGAAGGCCAGATGCGTCTGATCTCTGCCGTGATGGGCGGTCGTACCTTCAAAGGTCGTGAGACGGAAAGCAAGAAATTGCTGACCTGGGGCTTCCGTTTCTTCGAAACCGTGAACCCGCTGAAAGCCGGTAAAGAGTTTGCTTCTGAGCCAGTCTGGTTCGGTGATAACGACCGTGCTTCCCTTGGTGTGGATAAAGATCTGTACCTGACCATTCCTCGTGGTCGCATGAAAGATCTGAAAGCCAGCTACGTGCTGAACACCACTGAGCTGCACGCGCCACTGCAGAAAAACCAGGTGGTGGGCACCATCAACTTCCAGCTGGATGGTAAAACCATCGATCAGCGTCCGCTGGTTGTTCTGCAAGAAATCCCGGAAGGCAATTTCTTCGGCAAAATCATTGATTACATTAAATTGATGTTCCATCACTGGTTTGGCTAAAAATTGAACACTTGAAAGTGTGATTTTGATCCCCATATACTAGATATCCTGATAACTCCCACCTGTCGTGGGAGTTATTCTTTTTGACGTTACGCCGGAGCTGACATGAAAACCAAACTTAACGAACTGCTTGAATTCCCTACCCCGTTTACCTACAAAGTAATGGGTCTGGCGAAACCTGAGCTGGTTGATCAGGTGGTTGAAGTGGTACAGCGCCATGCGCCGGGTGACTACTCTCCGTCAGTAAAACCAAGCAGCAAGGGCAACTACCACTCGGTATCCATTACCATTACCGCAACCCACATTGAGCAGGTTGAGACGCTGTACGAAGAGCTCGGCAATATCGAAATTGTTCGTATGGTGCTGTAGTCCCTCTGCGGTTACCCGGTTTGCCGGGTAACCCGCCTCCCCGCTTGTGATATACTCTCCCTCACCTTTTGTCCCTCGTCTTCGGAGACGTCCTTTTGTATCAGGATAAAATTCTTGTCCGTCATCTCGGGCTGCAACCTTACGAGCCTGTCTCCCAGGCCATGCATGATTTCACCGATTCACGCGATGACACCACCCCTGATGAGATCTGGCTGGTCGAACACCTGCCGGTATTTACACAGGGACAGGCGGGAAAAGCGGAACATTTATTGATGACGGGTGATATCCCGGTAATTCAAAGCGATCGCGGTGGGCAGGTCACGTACCACGGGCCTGGGCAGCAGGTGATGTACGTTCTGCTGAACCTGAAGCGCAGAAAGCTCGGCGTTCGCGAACTGGTTACCCTGCTGGAAAAAACCGTGGTTAACACGCTGGCGGAATACGGTATTGAAGCCCATCCGCGTGCCGATGCGCCGGGCGTCTATGTGGGAGAAAGTAAGATTTGCTCACTGGGGCTGCGTATCCGCAAGGGCTGCTCCTTCCACGGGCTGGCACTGAATATTAATATGGATCTTACCCCCTTCCAGCGCATAAACCCCTGCGGCTACGCCGGAATGGAGATGACGCAAATGCGCCAGTGGGTTGAAAGCGCAACGCCAGAGAATATTCGTCCTGTGCTTTTGAAGAACGTTTTAGCCCTACTTAACAATCCATCTTACGAATATATCACTGCTTAATATATCATGCATCATGGCTCGATTATTTGACGGGCCACTGTTTATTTACCGCTTTTACGCTTTACAATAATCCGCTTATTCTATATTTTCGAAGCGCCCGAATATTACCGCTACATATTATTTAGCCTCCAGCCAGAACTGCATACAGGGCGTAAGTAACTTGCGTGATAATCACACAACTGTTTGTTTTTGATAAACAAGTGAAACAAAACCAACACTTTACGAATCTCTACAAGCATAATAAATAAATTCAACTATCATTCATAATGTGAATGTATACGGAGTGAAAGCGTGGAGTATAATAATTTACCAGCCAAACGACTGAATGACCCCGGTGGTGAGGACAAGCCACAAATTTTTCGGACTTTACGTAATATTGATCTCAATTTGTTGACTATTTTTGAGGCAGTATATGTCCATAAGGGTATCGTTAATGCTGCGAAAATTCTTAATCTCACGCCTTCAGCAATAAGCCAGTCAATTCAAAAACTGCGCGCTATATTTCCCGACCCGTTATTTATTCGTAAGGGCCAGGGGGTTACGCCCACGGCCTACGCCACCCATCTGCATGAGTACATCAGCCAGGGGCTGGAGTCGATTCTGGGTGCGCTGGATTTAACCGGCAGCTATGACAAACAGAGAACCATCACTATCGGCTGCACCCCGTCTGTCGGCGTGCTGGTGATGCCCGCTATTTTTCAGGCGATAAAAGAGCATGTTCCCCAACTCCTGCTGCGAAATGTGCCGCTCAACGAGCCTGATATTCAGCTTACTCAGTTTCAGACCGACCTGATTATAGAAAGCGGCAGCTTTAGCGCCCGAGCGCTCGGACAACATGTCCTGTATGCGGATAACCTGGTGCTGGTGTGCCGCCAGCAGCATCCCGCCCTGAGCGGGCCGTTGACCATTGAAAATCTGCGCAACTACGATCATTCGTCTTTCATGACCGAAGGGCAGTCCAACCATGCGCTGCGTCAGCGAATCGATGAGATATTCCCGGAACGCCAGATCAGCTTCAGTAGTTACAATATGTTCACCACTGCCTCCCTGATTGGCAGCAGCGACATGCTCTGCATCATGCCTTCGCGTCTGTATACCTTGTTGCGTAAATGTTGGCCGCTGGAGAGCATTCCTCTCAACCAGCTCAATGCGGAATCTATCGAGATTTCACTGCATTACAACAAACTCAGCTTGCGCGATCCGGTGCTGGAAAACGTTATCCGCGTCATCCGCCAGGCCTTCTGACAGGTTGATACAGCACAAGCCCCTGCCCCCTGCCGGGCAAAACGCACAAAACAACAACTATTTTACAAATTGGCGACCTGGCAGGCTGCTTTACCGACCGTTTCAATGATATACTGCCTGTCGTTCGTTCAAAAATAGTTGATAAATACAACATTCCCTTGAATAGAAACGCTTTCCTTCGATATTCGCAACTGGAACACGCACGCTATGAGTAAACCCATTGTGATGGAACGCGGTGTTAAATACCGCGATGCCGATAAAATGGCCCTTATCCCGGTTAAAAACGTGGCTACAGAGCGCGAAGCGCTGTTAAGAAAACCGGAATGGATGAAAATCAAACTTCCGGCTGACTCTTCGCGTATCCAGGGGATCAAAGCGGCGATGCGCAAGAACGGCCTTCACTCCGTCTGTGAAGAAGCCTCTTGCCCGAACCTTGCTGAATGTTTCAATCACGGTACCGCGACGTTTATGATTCTGGGTGCCATCTGTACCCGCCGCTGCCCCTTCTGCGATGTGGCTCATGGCCGCCCGGTAGCACCCGACGCCAACGAACCTCAGAAACTGGCACAGACCATCGCCGATATGGCGCTGCGTTATGTCGTTATTACCTCCGTTGACCGTGACGATCTGCGTGATGGCGGTGCTCAGCACTTCGCTGACTGCATTACCGCTATTCGTGAGAAAAGCCCGAACATCAAAATTGAGACGCTGGTTCCAGACTTCCGCGGCCGTATGGATCGCGCGCTGGACATCCTGACCGCGACGCCACCAGACGTGTTTAACCACAACCTGGAGAACGTGCCACGTCTCTACCGTCAGGTACGTCCTGGTGCGGACTATAACTGGTCTCTGAAGCTGTTGGAGCGTTTTAAAGAAGCGCATCCCCATATTCCCACCAAGTCAGGCCTGATGGTTGGTCTCGGTGAAACGAATGCTGAGATCATCGAAGTGATGCGCGATCTGCGCCGCCACGGTGTGACCATGCTGACGCTGGGACAGTATCTGCAGCCAAGCCGCCACCACCTGCCCGTGCAGCGCTACGTGAGCCCGGATGAGTTTGATGAGATGAAAGCCGAAGCGATGGCGATGGGCTTTACCCACGCAGCCTGCGGCCCATTTGTTCGCTCCTCTTACCATGCCGATATGCAGGCAAAAGGCGAAGAAGTGAAATAAGGCTGTAATATTCACTTACAGTAATGCAAAAAAACCGGCCTCTTGAGCCGGTTTTTTTTTCGCAAGCCCTCAGGCATTGCCGTTACTCTTTGTGAGAAAGCTTCTCTGCCGGGATGTCACCCTCGGCGCTTTTCTTCGCAGCCGCATCATCGTCGTTCATCGCTTTCTTAAAGCCTTTGATGGCGGCACCCAGGTCACCACCCAGCGTGCGTAACTTCTTGGTACCAAACAGCAGGACGACCAGTGCGGCAACCACCAGCAGTTTGGTAATACTAATCTCACCCATAGATACCTTCTTTACATAAACCAGGCTGCATTCAGCGCCAAAAACCTGATTGTATTAACGGTCATTTGACGCGTGCACACAATAGCAATCTGTAACAAGGTGAATCAAGCATTGTTGAAAAAAACATCACAATAATTGCGGTGGCGCAAACCGACGGTTGCGAAGAACCGGTAATTGCTGCCGTGCAAGCGTAATCCTCTCCCGCTGTAACTCTGTCATCAGCAAAACCGGGGCTTCCGCCGCAGCGGCTATCGTAACACCCAGCGGATCCACCACCCTGCTCTGCCCAATGTTCTTATTGCCGCACTCCCCCGAGGCCACAACATAACAGGTAGTATCCAGCGCACGCGCTGTAAGGAGCGTTGCCCAGTGCTGCTCTTTAAGCGGCCCCTTGACCCACGCGGCAGGCACTACCAGCACGTCAGCCCCCTTTAACGCGAGCGTAAGTGCCAGCTCAGGAAAACGCAGGTCGTAGCAGGTCATCAACCCAATCTTAAAGCCATCGACATCAAGCAGCGGTGGGATACTGTCTCCCTGATCCACCCGCCGTGATTCCTGAATGCTGAAGGCATCATAAAGATGGAGTTTGGCATAGCGCGCAACGATCGCGCCGTCACGGATGGCCACGAGCGTATTTACCGCCCGTCCCGTCGTCGAGGGGACATGCACCGTAAAGAGGGTGGTCAAACCATTGCCCACGCTTTCCGCCAGCAGGTGCTGCAAAAATCCGCCGTCCAGAGGCTGGGCAGACTTCACCGACAGGTCCGGGTCGTGGTCATCTCTTGCCAGCAGCGCCTCCGGCAGCACCAGCAAGGATGCTTCTTTCAGGCGGGCCTGCCTCATCAGAGAGACACATCTATCTGCATTCTCTTGCCAGTCAGGCGTAACCGCAAACTGTCCTACCGCAACATACATATTTGTCCCCTCAGCAAAAACCGCGTTAAACTCGCCACTCTTACACATCAAATAGCAGGTATTTACAGTGTTACAACTACTTTTAGCCGTTTTTATTGGTGGGGGTACGGGTAGCGTTGCGCGGTGGTTTTTGAGTATGCGTTTTAATCCCCTGCATCAGGCTATTCCAATGGGTACGCTGGCGGCTAACCTGATAGGTGCTTTCATTATTGGCGTGGGGCTGGCCTGGTTTAACCGTATGACGCATATCGATCCCGTGTGGAAGCTATTAATTACCACCGGCTTTTGCGGCGGTTTAACCACCTTCTCCACGTTCTCGGCGGAAGTGGTTTTCCTGTTTCAGGAAGGGCGTGTCGGCTGGGCGCTGATGAACATTGCGATTAATATGCTCGGCTCCTTTGCGATGACGGGGATCGCATTCTGGCTATTTTCCTCCGCCACGACGCACTAACAGACGCTGCGTTAATGTTGGCTTAATTTTTCTCTGTCACTCTGAACGCAATACTGAACGAGGGTGACAGAATGAAACAGAACCTGATGAGCGCAGGTGTGGTGTTGTTGAGCGTGCTGATCGTTGCCAGCTTCCTCAAAATGTATCTGCTTAGCTGATTCCACGCGAAAAAAACCCGCTCAGTGAGCGGGTTTTGAAATTCTTGCTGACGCGTCTGAATTACAGAGCGATTACGTTAGCAGCAGAAGGGCCTTTGGCACCGTTAGTGATTTCGAACTCTACACGCTGACCTTCAGCCAGAGTTTTGAAACCATTAGACTGGATTGCAGAGAAGTGTACGAACACGTCTTTGCTGCCATCTTCAGGAGTAATGAAACCGAATCCTTTGGACTCATTAAACCACTTAACGTTACCTTTAATCTTAGACATCAAAATTACCTTTACATTAAAAAACGACACAAATGCTGTGTCGGGTACCAGTACATCAATTGTGGGACCTTTTGTCCAGCGGTTCTTTGATAAAAAGTGACTAAAGTCGCGTTAATTTCTGATGACGGTTTTTTATCTCAACGGAATCAACGGCTGCACATTTTTTCACCACCACGTGACGTTTTTTCAGTTAAAACTGAAAACGCATCCAGGCGAAGTAAACGTTACCGTTGTTGTATGTCCCCGGGATATAGGTCATCTGGAACGTTGCCGGACCATAGCCGATAGAGGCCAGAGGCAGCAGCACCGGAATCGGAATGTAGTTCCAGTTGTCGCGTGCGGTCACACCGGCGGTGTAGCCCAGCCCCACATGGAAGTTTTCATCGGCTAACGGACGCCAGGTTTTCTCCCAGCCATAACCCCCGATCGGTTCCCATTTGTTAAAGGAATCTTTAAAGGCCATCAGATAGATGCCATGCCAGTTCCCTTTTTCGTCCCAACGCGACTGACCAAAACCAGCCCCCCACGGGCGCTCGTTATATTTGTCAGTCTTTTCTTTGTCATAGGCAAAACGCGCATGCCACGTTATTGCCGGAACATACAGGTCATAATGCTCTGGCGCAGTCCAGGTCTGCGACACATTATCAGTGAAGGTGGAGAACCAGCCTTTATCGGTTGCATTGCTCTCGGCGTGTGCAACAGACGACAATGCTAACTGCCCAAAAATAAACAACAAAATGAGGAAAAATTTATTACGTACAATCACAATGCAATTACCATTCTTAGTATTCGAGGCAAAGTTTACCATAAAATAGTTTAATCAAAGCTTAACAGCATCAGCGTTATTCCTAATTAATCAACTTCTTCCTGGGAATATTCTGAGAGGAACATGCCTTCACGCCATAATAAGCACAGAAAAAGTAAGTCTTTATTAGACTTTAATACGCTGGACAACCTCACCAACGCCAGCAATGACGGTCTCCAGGGCCCGTTCCGGAGGGCTGCCGGCAGCCATTAAAAACTCAATTCCCAAAGGGTTTTTGCCTTTTCTTTCTGCGGCGAATTTAAACCCACAAAATATTTAACAACCCATTATCATTTAATTGACATATAGTGATATCTCTACCGGTCAATATGCGCATGAGATAAATGCCGGGGCGATGGCAAAAATACCGTTAATATCTTCTTTAGTAGTCTGTTTATTGATTTTAATCAGCAAGGACAGAACATTAATTCGGCACATTTCATCCTTCTTTTTTATTGATTATTTGTGCTCTCGGGCAGCAAGGACACAGGGGAAACCATGCTTACGTTTATCGAGCTCCTTATCGGAGTCGTCGTCATTGTCGGTGTAGCGCGCTACATCATTAAAGGTTACTCGGCCACAGGGGTGTTATTTGTCGGCGGGCTAACCCTGCTCATTATCAGCGCCATCATGGGCCATCAGGTGTTACCGGCCAGCGCAGACAGTACGGGCTACACCGCCACTGACATTGTTGAATACATTAAAATCCTGCTCATGAGCCGCGGTGGCGACCTGGGTATGATGATCATGATGCTGTGCGGTTTTGCGGCGTACATGACCCATATCGGGGCGAATGATATGGTGGTTAAACTGGCGTCCAAACCGCTGCAGTACATTAACTCCCCGTATCTGCTGATGGTCGCGGCCTATTTCCTTGCCTGCCTGATGTCCCTCGCCGTGTCGTCCGCAACCGGTCTGGGCGTACTGTTAATGGCCACCCTGTTCCCGATTATGGTTAACGTCGGTATCAGCCGCGGCGCGGCCGCCGCGATTTGCGCCTCGCCGGCCGCCATTATTCTTTCCCCCACCTCCGGTGATGTCGTGCTCGCAGCCAAAGCCGCTGAGATGTCGCTTATCGACTTTGCGTTCAAAACCACGCTGCCCATTTCTATCGTCGCCATTGTCGGCATGGGCATCGCGCACTTCTTCTGGCAGCGTTATCTCGATAAGAAGGAGAACATCAGCCACGAGATGCTGGACGTGAGTGAAATCACCACCACCGCGCCGGCGTTTTATGCCATTCTGCCGTTCACACCTATTATTGGCGTGCTTATTTTTGACGGTAAATGGGGCCCGCAGCTGCACATCATCACCATTCTGGTGATCTGCATGCTGCTGGCCGCCCTGCTGGAGTTTGTGCGTGGGTTTAACACGCAGAAAGTCTTCTCGGGTCTGGAAGTGGCCTATCGCGGTATGGCGGATGCGTTTGCAGGGGTCGTTATGCTGCTGGTTGCAGCAGGCGTCTTCGCCCAGGGCCTGAGCACCATCGGCTTTATTCAGAGCCTGATTTCCATCGCCACCTCGTTCGGCTCGGCCAGTATTATCCTGATGCTGGTTCTGGTAGTGCTGACCATGCTCGCCGCCATGACCACCGGTTCAGGTAACGCGCCGTTCTACGCCTTCGTTGAGATGATCCCGAAACTGGCTCACTCTTCGGGCATTAACCCGGCCTATCTCTCCATCCCCATGCTGCAGGCGTCAAACCTCGGTCGCACCATTTCGCCGGTATCGGGTGTGGTTGTAGCCGTTGCCGGGATGGCAAAAATCTCGCCTTTTGAAGTGATCAAACGCACCTCCGTCCCCGTGATTGTGGGGCTGATTATCGTGATTATTGCCACGCAGGTGCTGGTACCCGGCGCAGCTTAAGCTAAATTCCTGATATCCAGAAAGCGCCTGCGGGCGCTTTTTGTGCTTTAATAATTTCCAGAAATTATTCATGCTCATTCGATCAGGAAATCACATGTTCAGGAAGGATATCGTTATTCCGTCTGGCGCAATCGCGCTGGCACTCTGTGTATTCTCCGCACAGGCCGACCCACTCAAGGCAACGCAGTATGGCGATTTCGATCGCTACGTTCTGGCTCTTTCCTGGCAAACCGGGTTCTGCCAGAGCATGGCCGACCGTAACCGCAACGAGCCTGAAGAGTGCCGTTTACAAAAAGAGAGTGATAACAAAACCGATTTTCTGACCGTGCACGGATTATGGCCGGGGCTGCCAAAATCTGTTGCCGCACGGGGTGTGGATGAACGTCGCTGGATGCGTTTTGGCTGCGCGACCCGTCCAATCCCGAACATGCCGGAGGTGAAGGCCAGCCGCAAATGCGCTGCCGCCGAAACCGGACTGTCGCTTTCAGGTGCTGCGAAGCTGAACAGCGTTATGCCGGGTGCTGGCGGTAACTCCTGCCTGGAACGCTACGAATATGCCAAACACGGCGTGTGCTTTGGTTTTGATCCTGACGCGTATTTCGGCACGATGGTGCGCATGAATCAGGAGATAAAAAACAGCGCGGTCGGCAAGTTCCTCGCCGATAACTATGGAAAAACCGTAAGCCGCAGCGACTTTGACAGTGCCGTGGCCAAAGGCTGGGGCAAGGAGAATGTCAAAGCGTTCAAGCTTACCTGTAATGGCAACCCGTCCTACCTGACCGAAATGCAGATCTCACTGAAGGCAGACACCATTAATAACCCGCTTTCTGCGACCTCATTTGCTCCGCAGCCACACCCGGGTAACTGCGGAAAACAATTCGTCATTGATAAAGCCGGTCACTGATTGACGATCGGTCGGGTCATGTCAAACCGGTGCTCGTCACTGATGCCATAGTAAGCCGTCGGCCCACCCGCACGCAGGATGGGCTGCGCTTTCGCCGTCTGATAAATCCCCTCTTCCAGCAACGTTTCGGCGATGTGAATACCCACCACTTCGCCGAGCACCAGCCAGGTATCAACCGGTGTGCCGTCGGCCCCGGTAAGCTGAATACACTGCGACAGGCGACACTCAAAGTTAACCGGGCTTTCTGCCACCCGCGGGGCGTTCACCAGCTTGCTGGCCGCTGGGGTTAACCCCGCAAAGGTAAATTCATTTTCATCGTAGGGAAGCATAGCCGAGGTCGCATTCATCGCTTCAGCCAGATCGCGCGTCGCCAGGTTCCAGACAAACTCGCCGGTTTCGGTAATATTACGCACGCTGTCTTTCCAGCCGTTGCTGGAAAAACCGATGATGGGCGGACGATAGTTAAAGCAGTTAAAGAAGCTATACGGCGCGAGATTCAGCTGACCGGCGTTGTCGCACGAGGAGATCCAGCCAATCGGGCGTGGGCCAATAATCGCGTTCAGTGGGTCATGCGGCAGGCCGTGTCCCAGAGAAGGTTGATAGAAATACATAGTGCTCTCTTAATGGTGGGGCAGACACGAATTGCGTTTCGCTCAGTACCCTGGATCAGGACACTCAGCGTAACGCAATCCGCCAGGAATTAAGACTGAATAAATTTCAGCAAATCGTCATTGATCTGGTGCTTATGCGTGGTGCATATGCCGTGAGAACCCCCGGCATAGACCTTCAGCTCAGCGTTCGGCAGGATCTCTGCAGCCACCCGACCACAGGTCTCGATCGGGACTATCTGGTCGTCGTCGCCGTGGATCACCAGCGTCGGGATAGTCATCTTTTTCAGATCTTCACGCAGATCGGTTTCAGAGAACGCTTTGACGCAGTCATACAGCGCCTTGATCGACCCCTGAAGCCCCTGCTCAACGAAGCTCTCCCGCACCGCTTTGGACTCTTTCGCCCCCGGGCGGTTATAGCCATAAAACGCCTCGGTTAGCGCATAGAAGAAAGCTGCGCGATCGTTAATCACGCCTTCCCGAATACCATCAAACACCTCTTTCGGCACACCGTTCGGGTTGAAATCGGTTTTGATCATAATCGGTGTCACGGCACCAATAAGTACCGCTTTCGCCACGCGATCCGTACCGTGGCGACCAATATAGCGCGCCACTTCGCCACCGCCGGTTGAATGCCCCACGTGAACAGCGTCTTTCAGATTCAGACGCGCCGTCAGCTCAGCCAGGTCGTCGGCATACTGATCCATATTGTGCCCATCCCACGGCTGCGCTGAGCGGCCATGTCCGCGGCGGTCATGTGCAATTACGCGAAATCCTTTTGATCCCAGGTATAACATTTGGTCTTCAAAGGCATCCGCCGTCAGCGGCCAGCCGTGGCTAAACACCACGGGTTGCCCGCTTCCCCAGTCTTTAAAATATAAATAACTGCCGTCTTTCAACGTAATTTTGTCGTAATCGCTCATGAGATCTCCTGAGAAGAAACACTGAATGCGGATAGTCGCCCGCAGGGGGCGCTTAAAAAGAATAATCCAAATTGGCAAGGGAGCACGTTTTTCACCGAAAATTCATATGACCCATGAATGTGACCTGTATCACTTCAAAGTTGTGCGCTCAGCCAGTATCATCAGAAGAGTTAAACCCTCGCTGCCAGACGGCGAGGGTTTTCTTTTGGATTGGTTTCTGCGTTACACGCAGCATTAACGACATGGAGTAAAAAATGTCCAGACCCACCATCATCATCAATGAGCTTGACGCAGAACGTATTGACAGACTGCTGGAAAAAGCAGAATTCGCTTCGCTTCCGGTGGCTGACGCCCTGAATGAAGAGCTTGACCGGGCGCAGATGTGCACGCCTGAATCCATGCCTCACGACGTGGTCACCATGAACAGCCGGGTTAAATTCCGTAACCTGGCCACTGGTGAAGAGCTGACCCGAACGCTGGTCTACCCGGCGCAGATGACCGACAGCAGTGCACAGCTTTCGGTCCTTGCCCCTGTGGGTGCCGCGCTTCTTGGTCTGCGTACGGGAGACACCATCAACTGGGCGTTGCCAGGCGGTGCCGCGGCGCATCTGGAAGTGCTGGAGCTGCTCTACCAGCCAGAAGCCGCGGGCGACTACCTGCGTTAACCCCATCTGAACAAACGCTCCCGCGTTGCACAGAGGATGCACCCGCATCCTCTTTCCGCAAATTCACCCGATTATCCTATATCGCCCGAAAACCCCTTAACCCACGCTTAATCTGTTTGGGTGCCGCGGGGACGGTCATGAGTGAGATAGTGGTTATCACACTTATTTTTCTCATTATTCTGGCGATCATCGTCATGGCGGTGCTTTATCTTGAGCGTCATCGGTAAGCGATAATCTCACACCACCCCACCCGGGAAAGCATTGACCAGGCCTTTCACCTGCTGTGCCGCCGCGTCAGGCGTTTCCGCCCCCGGCACCAGAATGACCTTGCGGCACTCCTCCTCCCGTTTTTCGAAAATCTTGTAGGCGCGTTCCGCATCCGCCAGCGGCAGATAGTGGGTCACAATCTCCTCCGGCGTAAGCAGCCCTTTTTCGATAAGCGGCAGCAACTCGCCCAGCCAGGCGTGGACGTGTGTCTGCCCCATCCTGAAACTCAGCCCTTTATCGAAGGCATCGCCAAACAGGAAGCCGTGAATAAACCCGGCGTAAACGCCAGGGACGCTGACAACGCCGCCGCGCCGGACAGCCGCGATACACTGACGCAACGCTTTGCCGCTGCTGCCTTCAATTTTAAGGTTGCTGAGGATTGTTTCCGTGGTGCTGCCTTTGGCTTCGAACCCGACGGCATCAATCACCGCATCGACACCACGCTGGCCGGCAGTTTGCTCAATGATTTTTTCGGCGGCATCGTTCTCATCATCAAAGTTGACAGGGATTGCGCCGTAGCGCGCCTGAGCGAATCGCAGGCGATACGGGTGATGGTCGATGACGAAGATCTGTTCCGCCCCGAGCAGCCGCGCGCAGGCAATGGTCAGCAACCCCACCGGCCCGGCGCCGAAAACGGCCACGCTCGATCCTTTTTCGATCTGCGCATTTTTTGCCGCCTGCCAGGCGGTGGGTAAAATATCTGACAGGAACAGCGCTTTGTCATCGGACAACAGCGGCGGCACCTTGAACGGCCCAACGTTCCCCTTCGGTACGCGAACATATTCCGCCTGGCCTCCCGGCACGCCGCCGTAGAGATGGCTATAGCCAAACAGCGCGGCCGGCGCGGGAATCTGCTTTTTGTTCAGCGCGGCGCCCTGCCCGGCGTTGGTCGTCTCGCAGGCCGCGTATTGCTGCAGACGGCAGAAGAAACAGTCACCACAGGCAATCACAAACGGGATAACCACGCGATCGCCCTTCTGTAAATTCTTCACCTCCCTGCCACACTCAACGATTTCCCCCATAAATTCATGACCAAAAATATCGCCGTGTTGCACCTTCGGGATTTTGCCGCGATAGAGATGCAGATCGGACCCGCAAATCGCCGTAGCCGTGACCCGCAGAATAATATCGTCTGGCTGTTCAATGATGGGATCGGGGACATTCTCGACGCGAACATGATGTGGGCCGTGATACGTGAGTGCTTTCATGCAACCTCCGAAAGGATCCAGGACAGTGTATAAAGGGTAGCTACCCCAGAAGACTTGCCCGTGATGACGGATCTTTTGAGATTTTTCCTGGCGAGATCAAAAAGTGGCGCCGCGCTTACAGAAACCATTCATATTTTGTGGTTGAATGAATTCAGCGTTTATAAACAAGGAGAAACGGGTATGTATCAGACAATCATTATGCCGGTTGATGTTTTCGAGATGGAGCTGAGCGACAAGGCCGTACGCCACGCGGAGTTTCTGGCGCAGCAGGACGGGATCATCCATCTGTTACACGTGTTACCGGGTTCCGCCAGCCTGAGTCTGCACCGCTTTGCCGCCGATGTACGTCGCTTCGAAGAGCATCTTCAGCACGAAGCTGAAAATCGTCTACAAACCATGGTCGGGCATTTCAGCATCGACCCTTCACGTATCAAAACTCACGTCAGGTTCGGCAGCGTGCGGGATGCCGTTAATGAACTGGCCAATGAACTGAAAGCAGACGTCGTGGTGATCGGTTCCCGTAATCCTTCCATTACCACCCACCTGCTGGGCTCTAACGCGTCGAGCGTGATCCGCCACACCCACATTCCGGTGATGGTCGTCAGGTAAAAAAAAGAGGCCACCTTTCGGTGGCCTCTTGCTGTTGCAGGTGTAGTCTTGCTTTCTTTTTATGCCGTTTTGGTGCGAATCAGATAATCGAACGAGCTCAGAGACGCTTTCGCCCCTTCACCGGTGGCAATGATGATCTGTTTGTACGGAACCGTGGTGCAGTCCCCTGCCGCGAACACCCCTTTCACGCTGGTTTCGCATTTCGCATCGATAATAATTTCGCCCATGCGGTTGCGCTCAATCGCGCCGTCCAGCCAGGTGGTGTTTGGCAACAGACCAATCTGTACGAAGATCCCCGCCAGCGCCACGCTATGCACGTCACCGCTCACGCGGTCGCGGTATTCCAGACCGGTCACTTTGCTGCCGTCACCTTTCACTTCCGTGGTCTGCGCATTCAGCACGATATCGACGTTTTTCAGGCTACGCACTTTGTCCTGCAGCACCTGGTCCGCTTTCATTTCTGGGGCGAACTCCAGCAGGGTGACGTGTTCAACGATACCCGCCAGGTCAATCGCCGCTTCTACACCGGAGTTACCGCCGCCGATCACCGCCACGCGTTTACCTTTAAACAGCGGGCCGTCGCAGTGCGGGCAGTAGGTGACGCCTTTGGTGCGATACTGATCTTCACCCGGGACGTTCATGTTGCGCCATTTGGCGCCGGTGGCAATGATAATGCTGCGCGCTTTCAGCACCGCGCCGGAGGCAGTTTCAATCTGGTGTAATCCCCCTTCAACCGCGGCCGGAACCAGCTTGCTGGCGCTCTGGCTGTCGATCACATCCACTTCATAATCGCTGACGTGCGCCTTCAGTGCGCCAGCCAGTTTCTGGCCTTCGGTCTTCGGCACAGAGATGTAGTTTTCGATATCCACGGTGTCGAGCACCTGGCCACCGAAGCGTTCGCCCATCAGGCCGGTACGAATGCCTTTACGGGCGGAGTAAACCGCCGCCGCCGCGCCCGCCGGGCCGGAGCCGACAATCAGAACATCATACGCGTCACGTTTGTTCAGCGCTTCTGCCGCACGTTTTTCGGCGCCCGTGTCCACTTTGGCAACGATTTCGGTCAGCGTCATACGGCCCTGGCCAAACTCCTGACCGTTCATAAAGACCGCCGGAACGCCCATGACGTTACGGTCGGTGATTTCGTTCTGGAACGTACCGCCGTCAATCGCCGTGTGCTTAATGCGCGGGTTCAGCACCGACATCAGGTTCAGCGCCTGCACCACGTCCGGGCAGTTATGGCAGGAGAGTGAGTAATAGGTTTCAAACTCAAAATCGCCGTCAATGTCGCGGATCTGCTCGAGCAGCGCTTGCGCCTCTTTTGACGGATGACCACCGGTCCACAGCAGTGCCAGCACCAGCGAGGTAAATTCGTGGCCCAGTGGAGAACCGGCAAAACGCGGCCCCTGGTCAGAACCCGGATTGGTGATCAGGAAGGAGGGCTTGCGCACCGCCAGACCGTTATCTTCTTTGAAGGTCACGTTCGGTGACAGTTCGGCGATCTCTGCCAGCAGTTCCTTGATCTCTGCCGATTTAGCGCTGTCGTCCAGCGTGGCAATCAGCTCAACAGGTTTGGTCAGTTTCTCAAGGTAGGCCTTGAGCTGGGTTTTCATATTGGTGTCGAGCATTGTTCTTCCCTCTCTAAAAACGTCATCATGCAAGCTGCCTTATTCGGGCGGCCTGAATGCAACTTGCATCATGGTGCTGGAATAAAATGGGCGCGGGCGCGCCCATTACGACTGTCATTTCCGGAGCCTGTCGCGTCAGAGCAGGCGATGCTCTGCGCGAAAGACGGCGGGAAACTTAGATTTTGCCAACCAGGTCTAAAGACGGTGCCAGAGTCGCTTCGCCTTCTTTCCATTTCGCCGGGCAAACTTCGCCTGGGTGAGAAGCAACGTACTGCGCCGCTTTCACTTTACGCAGCAGGTCAGAAGCATCACGGCCGATACCTTCAGCGGTAACTTCGATTGCCTGGATAATGCCCTGCGGGTCAACAACGAAGGTAGCACGGTCAGCCAGGCCTTCATCTTCACGCATGTTGTCGAAGTTACGGGTCAGGGCGCCAGTCGGGTCGCCGATCATCGCATATTTGATTTTCGCGATGGTTTCAGAGCTGCTGTGCCATGCTTTGTGGGTGAAGTGGGTGTCGGTAGAAACAGAGTAAACGTCTACGCCCAGCTTCTGCAGTTCGTCGTAATGGTCTGCAACGTCACCCAGTTCGGTAGGGCAAACGAAGGTGAAGTCAGCCGGATAGAAGAAGAAGACGCTCCAGCGGCCTTCGGTATCTTTCTCGGTCACTTCGATGAATTCACCGTTTTTGAACGCCTGGTTTTTGAAAGGTTTAATTTTGGTATTAATCAAAGACATCTGTACTTCCTCCGTGTTTTCGTTGAGATGTAAGGTAACCAACTTTCGCCGGGTGGGCTAATGCGTTTGCTTTATCAAATCAATCAGCCATACCTAACAACCCGAACAAGACAACGTGATGAACTGAATTAACGAAAAGCCAAAAGTAAAAAGGCCGCCCTGGTGGGCGGCCCTGATACCTGAACTTTCCACAGGAACTTTCAGTGCCAGCAATTGCTGGCGTTGCGTTGCGCTCTACATACCTCATATCAAGGCCGTAACAGCGCCTTGATTACAACACCCGCACAGCGCGAGGGCAATGCACATGAGCGCCAATCGTATCTATGGCTGTGATAGGTTTCATCGAACACGGTTTATCGCGCAGGAGTGAAGACGCGCCTGCGAGGATTAATAAAAATGAATGATAATTATTTGTCTATATATAATTGAGACTATTTTAATGCAAACACCCTCGCAGTTTTAGAGATAAAAATATCTTAATATTCATTGAAGCTCTATTTTATAAATCTGCCATCGTGATATATTAAGTCAACATACAACTCTAATTAAGTAAGTTAATTGCATGGATGGTAAATGATTAACTTCCTTCTATAGTTATCAGTGATGTGTTAACGCAACGCAGTCCACTCAGGATGAAACATGGCTAATCTCTACGATCTGAAAAAATTTGATCTTAATCTGCTGGTAATTTTCGAGTGTATTTATCAGCACTTAAGCATCAGCAAGGCAGCAGAAACGCTCTATATTACGCCCTCGGCGGTCAGCCAGTCGCTGCAAAGGTTGCGTAATCAGCTCAACGATCCCCTGTTCATTCGTTCCGGGAAAGGGATTACGCCCACCACGGTAGGCGTGAACCTGCACCATCATCTTGAGCAAAACCTCAACCAGCT
The DNA here is from genome assembly GCF_009025585.1 of Enterobacter sp. 198. Classification (NCBI taxonomy): domain Bacteria; kingdom Pseudomonadati; phylum Pseudomonadota; class Gammaproteobacteria; order Enterobacterales; family Enterobacteriaceae; genus Enterobacter; species Enterobacter sp. 198. The sequence continues at coordinate 304,456 of NZ_WCIM01000022.1, forward strand.
TGAGCAGACGATTAACATCATGCATGGCTCAACGCTAAAAAAGAATTTTGTGGTGTACAGCCCGCAAATCCTGACCACAGAAAACTTGTTGGGCCCGCTTAAATTATTGATGCGAGAGCACAATTACGAGATTGAATTGCATGACATGCTGCTCTCTGCTGACTCCGCAGAGGATCTGCTGGCATACCGTAAAGCAGACTTAATTTTCTCAATGGCCCCGGTTAGTAACCGTTCAATGATTTGTGTGCCATATGCATCCTATTCCGTCCTGCTGGTCTGCAGCCAGGATCATCCGCGGATGAAAGAGGTGGCCACCATGGAAGAGCTTCAGGAAGAGAAGTTTACGATATTCCTCAGTGATGAGCCGGGCGTTAAAACCTATCAATCGATGGCAGAAAAAGTGCATGCGGAAAAGACAATCGGTTTTCGCTGTGACTCTGTATTTACTATTATTTCGATGATAAGTGCCTCTCATTTAATTGGTTACGTACCCGAAATTTTATTTGATAAATACAGTGAAGTGCTAAGACTCAAAAAAATCACTGCACCGTTCACCCTTCCCTCGCTTGACATTTTTATGATTTATAATCGTTCGGCATTGAACAGTACGGCATTCGCGAAATTTATTAACGAAGTAACAGAAAAATAACAGCGACGGGCTGTGTCGCTCACAGCCCGTTCTCTTTGTTAATACATAATCCTGACTTATATTTTATAACGCGCTTTCGCGTTATTTTGACTGATATTCCTCTCACTTATTATGGGCAGACCGCCATTATTCTAACGCGAGAGGGATGACACGCTCAGAGTGTATTCAGCCGCTCCGCCGCCGCGAGAAGCGTCGATTCCTGTTTCGCAAAACAGAGCCGGATCAGCTTATGCGGGAACGGGTCGGCGCAAAATACGGACAGCGGAATGGCAGCAACGCCCACTTCTTTTGTCAGCCACTGGCAAAAACTCACGTCATCCCGATCCGAAATCGCGCTGTAGTCCGCCAGCAGGAAGTAGGTCCCTTCGCAGGGTAAAATCTCCAGACGGCTCTGGCTTAGCGCATTCACAAACAGATCCCGACGCTGACGGTAAAATGCCGGCAGGTCGCGGTAGTGCTCCGGTTCGGCACGCAGCATATCAGCCAGGGCCAGCTGGGCCGGCGTGTTTACGGCAAACGTCAGGTACTGATGCACTTTACGCAACTCAGCGCTGATGGCCGCGGGAGCCACGCAGTACCCCACCTTCCAGCCGGTCATGTGATAGGTTTTACCAAATGACGATACCGCCACGGCACGCTCGCGAAGCTGCGGATGGGCCAGCACGCTGGCATGCCCTTCCTGCGCAAAACAGATGTGCTCATACACTTCATCGCTCAGCACGTAAATTTCACGCCCGGCAATCGCCTGCCACAGCTTTGCGAAATCGGCTTTCTGCCATGCGGTCGCCGACGGGTTGTGCGGGGTATTGATAATAACCAGACGGGTTTTGTCGCTCAGCAAGGCAGCAAACGCCTGCCAGTCCGGACGGAAATGCGGTGGCTGTAGCGCGATACGTTTCACCACGCCGCCGGAGAGTTCAACCGCCGGCGCGTAGCTGTCATAACTCGGGTCAAAGCAGATCACCTCATCACCCGTGCGCACCAGCGCGGTAATTGCGGCATACAACGCTTCGGTCGCCCCTGCCGTCACCGTGATGTCGCTGGTAGCGTCTGGCTTATAGCCATACAGCTCAGCCGTTTTGTCTGCAATGGCGTCCCGCAGTGCCTGCACGCCCGTCATCGGTGCATACTGGTTCGCCCCCTGCGCAACGTGGTACGCCAGACGTTCCTGCAAATAACGCGGGCCATCAAAATCCGGGAACCCTTGCGAGAGATTAATGGCGTTGTGCTGCTGGGCCAGTGCGCTCATTTGCGTAAAGATGGTGGTGCCAAGACTTGGAAGTTTACTCTGAGGAATCAATGCGTTATTGCTCATTGTGTTGTGCCTGCATGTAATACTTATGTTGCTGACACTATAACACGATGTTAGTCTTTGGCAATCAAGACGCTTAGACGTCTAAACAATATGAATATTCCTGACCGAGAGGGAAAAAGGAAGATGACCGACAACCTGCAACTCACACACCTGGTCGACGCCTGCCGCTGGATCGGCGCCAAAGGCTGGGCTCCCGCGACCGGCGGCAACATGTCCGTGCGTCAGGATGCGCATCTGTGCTGGCTCAGTGAATCCGGCAAAGATAAAGGCAGCCTGACCACCGACGATTTTCTGCAGGTGGAGATTGCGACCAACCGTGCACCCTCTGGCCGCACGCCGTCGGCTGAAACCGGGCTTCACACGCTCATCTATCGTCTGTTTCCCGAAGCCAACGCGGTTCTGCACGTCCATACCGTCAATGCCACGGTCTTGTCGCGGCTGGTCAAAGAGCCTGAGCTGAAGATCACCGGCTTTGAGATGCAAAAATCCCTCTCCGGGCAGAGCACGCATCTGGATACGGTCGCCATCCCGGTGTTTGATAACGACCAGGATATCGACGCCCTCGCCGCGCGCATTGCCGAATACGCTCAGAAGTACCCGTTTAATTATGGTTTTCTTCTGCGCGGTCATGGCTTAACCTGCTGGGGACGCGATGTGGCCGAGGCCCGCCGTCATCTGGAAGGACTGGAATTCTTATTTGAATGCGAAATGCGTTTACGACACTGGGAGAGAGTATGATTCGCGCGATTGTGACGGATATTGAAGGGACCACCAGCGATATCCGTTTTGTCCATGATGTTTTGTTCCCCTACGCGCGTGAGCGTCTGGCGGCCTTTGTGTCCGCGCAGCAGTACGCCGAGCCGGTCAAATCGATTCTGGACAACCTGCGTGATGAAATTAACCACCCGCACGCCAGCGTAAGCGACCTTATTGACACACTCTTTACGTTTATGGATGAAGACCGCAAGTCAACCGCGTTAAAGGCGCTGCAGGGGATCATCTGGCACGACGGCTACGTTAACGGCGATTTTACCGGCCACCTCTACCCGGACGTCCTGCCTGCGCTGGAAAAATGGAAAGCGCAGGGTATTGATCTCTATGTTTATTCCTCAGGCTCCGTCGCGGCGCAGAAACTGTTATTTGGCTACAGCGACGAAGGTGATATTACTCATCTGTTCAGCGGCTATTTTGATACCCACATCGGTGCCAAGCGCGACGTCCAGTCTTACCAGAACATTGCGGCACAAACGGGTATCCCCCCGTCGCAGATCCTGTTCCTGTCGGATATACATCAGGAGCTGGACGCCGCTGAGCAGGCAGGTTTTCGCACCCTGCAGCTGATTCGCGGCGATGATGACGGTGCAAGCCATCACCATCAGGTACACCAGTTCGACGAGATTAACCCGGAGCAGATCCCTTCATGAGCGCATTGACCATTTATTCCGATAAAGACCCCAGTCAACCTCGCTGGCACAGCACCGACGCTGCCGACATCGCCCAACAGCTCAACGCCAGAGGGGTGCGTTTTGAACGCTGGGCCGCAGACCGCGACTTAGGCCGCGATCCTGCCCCCGATGCGGTTATCGCGGCTTATCAGCATGCGATCGACACGTTAGTGGCAGAGAAAGGTTATCAGAGCTGGGATGTCATCAGCCTGCGTGCCGACAACCCTCAAAAAGAGGCGCTGCGCGCAAAGTTCCTTAACGAGCATACCCACGGGGAAGATGAAGTGCGTTTCTTTGTTGAGGGTGCGGGGCTGTTTTGCCTGCACATTGGCGACGAGGTGTGTCAGGTATTGTGTGAGAAAAACGACCTGATTTCCGTCCCTGCCGGAACGCCGCACTGGTTTGATATGGGCTCAGAGCCGAACTTTACCGCCATTCGTATTTTTGATAACCCCGAGGGGTGGGTTGCGCAGTTCACCGGCGATGCGATTGCAGATGCGTATCCGCGTCTGGCATGATTTTTCCCCTCTCCCTTCAGGGAGAGGGGGCGAAAAAACGTCAGTGTTTCAACCCCTTCGTATACGCCACCAGCTGGTCCAGCACAATCCCCCACCCTTCGTGGAAGCCCATCTGTTCATGCTGCTCGCGGATTTCCGCCGTTGGGTGGCGAGCAATGGCGGTATAACGCGTTTTGCCCTCCCCCACATCATCCAGCAGTAGAATGGCGGTCATAAACGGCTTTTCGGCGGGCTTCCAGCCTTCCGTGTAACCGTCGGTAAAGACCAGCTTCCTGCCGGGATCGATTTCGAGAAACACCCCCCGGTTATCCATCCGTTGCCCGTCTACCTCAAACACCGTGTTAAACCGCCCGCCAACGCGCAGGTCAAGATCACACTCGGTCACTTTGTGCGGAACCGGAATGAAGAAATTTTTGATGTGCTCGGGTGTCGTCCAGCAGAGCCACAGCAGATCGCGCGGGGCATCCACCACGCGTTCCAGTTTTAAGTCTGTATCAGGATCAAGCGTCACGTGACTGTCCTCCTAAAGGGAACCCCTTAAAGGATAGTCGTCCTCAGGCGAATTTCCCTTTTGCCACCTCTTCCGGCGTGACGATGCCCGTATCCAGCACCCAACCGCTTATCAATGCCGCTGGCGTGACGTCAAAGGCCGGGTTGTAGACCTGCGCGTTTTCAGGAGCCCACTGCACCGCGCCAAAGCTCCCGGCCACGCCCGTCACTTCGCTGGCCGCACGTTGTTCAATGGGGATTGCCTCACCGTTCGGGCACGCCGGGTCAAGCGTGGTATGCGGGGCAGCGACATAGAACGGAATACCGTGGAACGTTGCCAGAACCGCCAGAGAATAGGTGCCAATTTTATTCGCCACGTCGCCGTTAGCCGCAATACGGTCTGCGCCCACCCACACCGCGTCAACCAGCCCTTTTGCCATCAGGCTGGCGGCCATGGAATCGGCGATCAGCTGGTACGGCACGCCCAGTTCGCCGAGTTCCCATGCGGTCAGTCTTCCACCCTGCAACAGGGGGCGGGTTTCATCCACCCAGACAGAGCTGACGCGTCCTTCCTGATGCGCGCGGGCAATCACGCCGAGCGCGGTGCCAACCCCTGCCGTCGCCAGCCCGCCGGTATTGCAGTGGGTCAACAGACGGCTGCCGGGTTTCACCAGCGTACTGCCGGCATTCGCGATGGCCTCGCACAGCTGCTTGTCTTCATCAATCAGACGCAGCGCTTCCGCCACCAGCGCAGGCACAAAATCCTCCTGCCAGAGAGCCAGCTTCATGCGGTCGAGGTTGTTCATCAGGTTCACCGCCGTCGGGCGGGATGCCCGCAGGGTCTCCAGCGCCACAGCCAGTTCATCACGGCTTTTGCCGTTTTCCGCCAGAAGGGCCAGCAGCAGGCTTGCAGAGAGACCAATCAGCGGTGCCCCGCGTACGCGCAGGGCGTGAATATGGCCGACCAGCGCCTCTACCGTCGAGGCGTCAAGCCAGCGTTTCTCCTGAGGAAGCGCCTGCTGATCGAGAATAAATAACTGATTCTCCGCCACTCGCAGGCTGGTCGTCTGTAATGTCTGCATGTCGTTAATTCCCTGTTGCGTTGTTGTAGCACATTGTGTCAGGATGAAATCCAGATGTATAGACGTCTAAATGTCTTTATTAGCTAAACCAGTGAGGAACAGGCAATGTCGCAATACCGTACCTTTACCGCCCAGGATGCCGTGGAGTATGCAAAGCAGTTCGGCGGCCTTGATGATCCCTCATCGCTGGTGGAGGCGCAGGAAGTGGGCGACGGTAACCTCAATCTGGTGTTCAAAATTTTCGATATCGAGGGCGTGAGCCGCATCGTTGTTAAGCAGGCGCTGCCGTATGTGCGCTGCGTCGGCGAATCCTGGCCACTGACCCTGGATCGCGCCCGCCTGGAGGCGCAAACGCTGGTCGAACACTACCAGCACAGCCCGCAGCACACGGTGAAAATCCACCACTTCGACCCTGAACTGGCGGTGATGGTGATGGAAGATCTCTCCAGCCATGCCATCTGGCGCGGGGAGCTGATCAAAAATACCTACTACCCGCAGGCGGCGCGTCAGTTGGGTGAATACCTCGCGCACACGCTGTTCCATACCAGCGACTTTTACCTGCACCCGCATGAAAAGAAAGCGCAGGTCGCGAAATTCCTTAATCCGGAGATGTGCGAGATCACCGAAGATCTATTCTTCAACGATCCGTACCAGGTCCACGAACGTAACAACTACCCTGCTGAACTGGAAAAAGACGTTGCCGCCCTGCGCGATGACGCTCAGTTAAAAATTGCCGTGGCCTCGCTGAAGCACCGCTTCTTCTCACACGCTGAAGCCCTGCTGCATGGCGATATTCATAGTGGCTCGATTTTCGTGGCAGACGGCAGTCTGAAAGCCATCGACGCAGAGTTCGGCTACTTCGGTCCCATCGGTTTTGACGTCGGCACCGCCATCGGCAACCTGCTGCTCAATTTCTGCGGCCTGCCGGGGCATCTGGGTATTCGCGATGCCGCCGCGGCCCGTGAACAGCGTCTGACCGACATTCAGACGCTGTGGAACACCTTCGCGGAGCGCTTCCAGATCCTGGCCAGTGAGAAAACGCGCGATGCGGCACTTGCTGCCCCGGGCTACGCCTCTGAATTCCTGAAAAAGGTTTGGAAAGACGCGATCGGATTCTGCGGCACGGAGCTGATTCGCCGCAGTGTCGGTCTGTCGCACGTGGCGGATATCGAGACCATTCAGGATGAAGCAATGCGCCACGAATGCCTGCGCCACGCGATTACGCTTGGCAAGGCGCTGATTGTGATTTCCGACCGTATCGACACCGCTGAAGATCTGGTGGCGCGGGTGCGTCAGTACAGTTAAACGCCTCGGCCCTCTCCCGATGAAGAGGGCCGTCAGAAAGACACCAGCGCGCCGTTACCCCAGATACTCAATCACCGACAATCCACCGTTATAATCCGTGCTGTAGATAATGCCCTGCGCATCGACAAACACATCGCATGACTGGATCACCTGCGGTCGATTCGGCCGCGTATCCATCATCCTCTCAGGCGCCGCCGGCACCAGCGCACCGGTTTCAACCGGACGGTAAGGATTGGAAATATCAAACGCGCGCACGCCCGCATTCTGCCAGGTCGCAAAAATCAGCGTAGAGCTGACAAAGCTTCCCGGCCGGTTCTCGTGCAGGTTGTGTGGTCCAAAATGCGCCCCTTTCGCCACATAATCCCGCTCCTGCGGCTGCGGGAATGTGGAAATACTTACCGGGTTCGACGGCTCGCGAATATCAAACAGCCAGATGAACTTCTCACCGTCCTCCTGGTTATCCAGTACCGCTTCATCCAGCACCACCAGCAGGTCACGATCCGGCAATGGCAGCGCGGTATGCGTGCCACCTCCAAACGGTGGGCTCCAGTTGCGATGGCTAATCAGCTTCGGCTGCGTGCGATCCTTCACGTCCAGCAGCGTCAGTCCCCCGTCGCGCCAGCTCCCGTAAGCGGTATCCCCGGCGATAATCGCGTGGTGCAGCGCGTAGCGTTTACCCTCCGGCCAATTGGGTTGCTCACCGTCGGCCTGGTTCATCCCCGGCAACCACCAGCGCCCGGCCACCTCAGGCTTTTTCGGGTCGGCCAGGTCGATCGTCAGGAAAATATAGTCGGTAAAGCCGTCGATCAGCGCCGAAACATACGCCCAGCGCCCGCCGACGTACCAGATACGGTGAATGCCGATGCCACTCAGGGATAAAAAACCGATCTCACGCGGTTTGTCAGGGGTGGAGATATCAAACACCCGCAACCCGGCGCTCCAGCCCTTATCCTGCACGTCGCGTACGGTTTCCCCTACCTGACGGGTGTAGTAGACCTTTTCGTCAGCGAAACGGGCATCCGCGAACAAGTCTCGCGCATTAATGACCAGCAGGAGATCGTCGTGCGCCTGGAGATGAACGTTCCAGGTGCCGGGCGGCGCGGGCATATAGCCTGCCGGTTTGGGATGTTTCGGGTCGCGCACGTCCACAATGGAAAAGCCCTGCGAGACCATATGCCCGATGTACGCGAAACCGCGATGCACCATCAGTTGCACGCCGTCCGGGCGACCGCCCTGGTCGCTATGGCCAATCAGCCGCATATTGCGGCTGTATTCAGGCGTGGGAAGCACACTCATTGATGTTTCGCTTCAAGCGACGCAAACCACGGGGCGATAAAATCTTCGGTCTGACCCCAGCCTGGAATGATTTTCCCCAGCGACGCCACGTTCACCGCGCCTGGCTGTGCGGTCAGCAGCGCCTGCGGGATCGCCGCCGCTTTGAAATCATACGTGGCGGGTGTGGTTTCACCGGCAATCTTGTTGGCAATCAGACGTACGTTGGTTGCACCAATCAGCTTCGGATCCACCGCCACGCTCACTTTCCACGGGCTGCCTGGCTCGCGCATCAGCTGAAGATCCTGGTTTGAGATATCGATGCTGTAGAGTTTGATTTCGGTGCGACCGTTCTCTTTCAGGGCTTTGTAGGCCCCCTGGCTGAAGGCATCCCAGGTTCCCCAGATGGCGTCAATTTTTCCTTTCGGGTATTTCGCCAGAATAGCGCCCACTTTATTCGCGGTATCTCCCTGCACGTCAGACGAAACGGCACCGATAGACTCCAGCTCTTTAATGTCCGGATACTGCTTCTGCAGCGCTTTATAGGCTGCCTGACGACGTTCCATCGGCGGGAAACCGGCAACCCACAGCTTCACGATGTTGGCTTTGCCGTTGAAATCTTTCGCCAGCTGGCCGAAAGAGAGATGGGTCAGGGAAGCATCATCCTGCTGGGTCACGGTCACCCCGGGAATGTCGCCCTGAACGGCGGTATCAAACACCGACACTTTAATGCCGGCATCGACGGCTTTTTTCACCAGCGCGGTCGCATAGGGGTCGCGCCCCTGAGAGAGGATAATCCCGTCATATTTCTGGCTGATCGCCTGATTGACGAAGTCCTGGAATTTGGCATCGTCGCCATTGCTCAAAAAGGTGCTGACCTTAAAGCCGAGCTTTTTGCCTTCCTGAATGGCACCGGCGACAAACTGCGTGGTGTTGTCGTCAGAGCCGAGGTTACGGATCACCGCAATGCGGATGGGGCCGTCATGATTTGCAATGGTGGGCGGAAGCGGTGCGGGGGTTGCCGCAAGGCCTGGCAGCGACGTCAGTAACCCTAATGCCACCAGAGAGAGGGTGATTTTTTTCATTCTGTTTTCCCGTTGTGTTGTGATCAATCGTTAGCGTTTTTGTATGTAGGTAATCGCCAGCGCCACGGCGAGCACCAGCCCTTTTATAATGTCCATCGCGTAATAGGGTACGGAAAGCATCACCAGACCGTTCGACAGCACGCCAAGAATGACTGCCCCGACGAGCGTACCCAGCGCGTTCGGTTTTCCGGACCCGGCAAGCGAGAAGCCAATCCACGCCGCCGCAACCGCATCCATCAGATAGCCGCCGCCCGCATTCACCTGTGACGATCCAATCCGCGAGGCCAGTAAAATGCCGCCTAATCCGGCGAGCAGAGAGGCAATCACGTAGGCCGCCACCTTGTAGCGCGTGGTGCGAATGCCGGAGAGACGTGCCGCCTCCGGATTACCGCCGATGGCATACATGCGTCGTCCGTGGGTGGTCAGTGACAGCCCCAACTGTGCGAGGATCGTTACCACCAGCATGATGATCACGATAGTCGGCACCTGTCCCAGCAGGCTGAACGCCGCCGGAATGGTCCCCTCAGCCATGTCGCCGCTCGGCAGCACCATGTTTTCGGTAATTGACCCGCCGTAGCTGTAGGTCATCGCCACGCCCTGGATAACAAACAGGCTGGCAAGCGTGGCAAGCATGTCCGGGATCCGCAGGATGACAATCAGAAACGCGTTAAACAGGCCAACCAGGGTACAGAGCGCCAGGGTAATCAGTATCGATTCGGTAGTGCCGAAGCCGTACCAGACGAACAGTGACACCACCAGCGCGTTAGCCAGCGATGCCGTTGAACCAACCGACAGGTCAAACCCGCCGATGGTCAGCGAAATTGACACCCCGATAGCAATCACCGTCACGATGGCAATGGAGCGCAGGATATTGATAATGTTGTTCGGATCGAGGAAGTTGTCCGACGCCAGGCCAAAGATGGCCACCAGCGCCACCACGGTCAGCAACATGCCCCACTTGTAGAGAAAATCAAAAATTTGCTGACGGCCAGACGCCGCCGCCGTCACTGAAAGGGCCTTGCTCACGACGCCGTTCCTCCGGTTGAATAATAAAGTAGTGTCTCTTCGTGGGCCTCGGCCCCGGCGATTTCCGCCACGATACGTCCGTCCCACAGCACGCAAATGCGATCGCACAGCCCCACCAGTTCAGCGAATTCACCGGAGGCGTAAATCACCCCTTTGCCCTCGCGCGCCAGGCCGTCAATTAACTGGAACAGATCGGTTTTCGCTTTGACATCGACGCCTTTGGTCGGCTCATCGAAAATCAACACGCTGGCGTCGTTGCGCAGCCACTTGCCGATGGCAATCTTCTGCTGGTTGCCCCCCGACAGACGACGCAGCACCTGCCCCGGCCCACGCGCACGCACGCCGACGCGGGCAATCACCTCTTCCGCCCAGCGCCACGCCTGACGGTGGCCGAACAGGCTCCAGCGCGAGAAGCTGTTATCCGCGGTGACCGCCAGGTTCATGCTCACCGGTTCATCAATAAAAATGCCCTCTTTGCGCCGCTCCTCCGGTACCAGCGCCAGACCGCGCAATACCGAATCCGCCGGATCGCGCGGCTGCCAGGGCTGATGATTTAGCTCACCGCGCGCTACACGGCTTTTGCTGGCCCCAAACAGCGCCTTGCAGAGTTCCGTTTTGCCCGCTCCCGCCAGCCCGGCAATGCCCAGAATTTCGCCTTTTCGCAGGTGCAGGGAGATATCTTTCAACAGCGCGTCATCGTGCAGCCCTTCCACGCGCAGTAACGTCTCGTCACTGTGCGCAGGACGGGCCGGCGGATAGATATCGTTAAGCTCATGGCCAAGCATCTTCTCAACGATTGCGTCACCGCTGAGGTTCGCCATCGGGCCGGATTCAATCAGCTTGCCGTCGCGCAGCACGGTTAAGGTGTCGCAAATAGCGTTCAGTTCGTGAATACGGTGAGAGATAAACACCACGCCAATCCCCTGCTTTTGCAGACGTCTCACTACGGCGAAAAGCCGTTCGCTTTCATGGCTATCCAGCGGCGCGGTCGGTTCATCCAGAATCAGAAAACGGCAGTGGTGTGAGAGCGCCCGCGCCAGCAAAATCTGCTGCTTTTCTGCCAGCGTGCAGGTGTCGACGATGCGTCGCACATCCAGAGCGATACCCAGCTGCGCCAGCGCCTGTTTCGCCTGCTGGCGGATTGCGCGCCAGCGATAGCGATGCCCCGGCTGTGCGAGCTGATCGAGCATGATGTTTTCGGCAATGCTCAGCCCTGGTATCAGCGCGACGTCCACTTCCTGCTGCACCAGGTGGATACCCAGCCGTTTGGCATCAAGCGGCTCGCGGATCGTCACCGGCTGGTTATTAATGCAGATCTCACCTTCGTAGCGATCGTAAGTGCCGCACAGCACCGCCATCAGCGTCGATTTCCCCGCGCCGTTTGCGCCGGTCAGCGCATGCACGGAGCCGCCCATTAACGTCAAATCCACGCGCGACAACGCCTGAAAGCCGGAAAAGGCCAGGCTGATACCGCGCATCTCAAGGCGACTGGAAACCATCCGCGTTAAATCCTTCTTTCATATTGTGATTTATCGAATTTTTCACAGCTCCGGTTGACTGACAACGACGGAAAAGGCATAAGATAAAGCGAAATATTATTAGCCATCCGGATGTCCAGACATAACATCGGGTTAGCGCTTGCTAAACAAAGGACAACACATGAGCAACACCGATATCCGCGTCGTGCCGGGCCCGGCGAACTATTTCTCGCATCCGGGAAGCCTTGCGCACCTGAATGATTTCTTTACGCCGGAACAGCTCTCCCGCGCGGTGTGGATTTATGGCGAACGCGCCATTGAAGGCGCGCGCGCTTTCCTGCCGGAAAGCTTTCACACACCGGGGGCGAAACATCTGCTCTTTAAAGGGCACTGCAGCGAACGTGACGTCACCGATCTGGTGACGGCGTCTGGCAATAACGCCAGCGTGGTGATTGGTGTCGGCGGTGGCGCACTGCTTGATACCACCAAAGCGGTGGCGCGCCGTCTCGGCGTGCCGGTGGTGGCTATTCCCACCATCGCCGCCACCTGCGCCGCCTGGACGCCGCTCTCCGTCTGGTATAACGATGCCGGTCAGGCGCTGCAGTTTGAGGTGTTCGACGATGCTAACTTCCTGGTGCTGGTGGAACCGCACATTATCCTCAATGCCCCAGCGGAGTACCTGCTGGCAGGCATCGGCGATACGCTGGCGAAATGGTATGAAGCGGTGGTCCTGGCCCCACAACCCGAACACCTGCCTCTGACCGTACGCCTGGGGATCAACGGCGCGCTGGCGATCTGCGACGTGCTGCTTTCCCGTAGCGAAGAGGCGCTGGCCGACCAGCAGCGTGGCGAAGCGACGCAGGCGTTCAGGGACGTTGTGGATGCCATTATTGCCGGGGGCGGAATGGTGGGTGGTCTGGGCGAGCGCTATACCCGCGTGGCGGCCGCGCATGCGGTGCACAATGGTTTAACCGTTTTGCCGCAAACGGAAAAATACCTGCACGGTATCAAAGTGGCCTACGGCATCCTGGTGCAAAGTGCGCTGCTCGGCCAGGATGACGTGCTGGCCGAGCTGGTGGCGGCCTATCAGCGCTTTACCCTGCCCACCACGCTTCGCGAACTGGAGGTGGATATCAACAACCGCGACGAGCTGGACAAGGTCATTGCCCATACGCTGCGCCCGGTGGAATCTATCCACTATTTGCCGGTCGCGCTCACCCCAGCGGTTCTGCGCGCCGCGTTTGAGAAAGTGGAATCCTTCAGCCGTTAATCGTTCCGACCGACTATACCTAATGATGATTCTCATCACTCTCGCAACGAGGTCATCATGCAGATCGATTTAACAGGTAAGAAGGCGCTGGTTACCGGCGCCAGCCGTGGGTTGGGTCGTGCCATCGCACTTTCACTGGCACGCGCCGGTGCCGATGTGGTTATTACGTATGAAAAATCCGCCGACAAAGCCCAGGCGGTCACCGAAGAGATAAAGGCGCTTGGGCGCCACAGCGAGGCGATTCAGGCCGACAGCGCCAGCGCACAGGCCATTCAGGATGCGGTTACCCATGCGGCGCGCTCCCTGGGCGGGCTGGATATTCTGGTCAACAACGCCGGGATCGCACGCGGCGGTCCGCTGGAGTCCATGACGCTGGCGGATATTGACGCCCTGATTAACGTCAATATCCGGGGCGTGGTGATCGCCATTCAGGAAGCGCTGGTGCATATGTCTGACGGCGGTCGCATTATCAACATCGGCAGTTGTCTGGCAAACCGTGTGGCGATGCCCGGTATTGCCGTCTATTCGATGACCAAATCTGCACTCAACTCCCTTACCCGGGGTCTGGCTCGCGATCTCGGCCCGCGCGGCATTACCGTGAACCTTGTGCATCCTGGCCCGACAAACAGCGATATGAACCCGGAGGATGGAGAACAGGCTGAATCTCAGCGCCAGATGATTGCGGTGGGACATTACGGCCAGCCGGAAGACATCGCCGCCGCGGTCACCTTCCTGGCCAGTCCTGCCGCCGGACAAATATCCGGCACGGGACTGGATGTCGATGGCGGGTTAAACGCCTGATCGCATGTTGAATGTAAACAAAAGCAGATTAGCCTTTGTTTACCGAAAGAGGGTTAACAGCACTTCGCGCCGCCCTTGCCGCCGTAACGGGCGTCCTGGCGGTCGCGGAAGAAAGCTTCATAGGTCATTGGCGTCTGGTCAGGGTGGTTGACGCGCATATGCTCGACATAGTTGTCGTAATCCGGTACGCCGATCATCATTTTGGCGGCCTGGCCCAGGTATTTTCCTGCTTTGGAGAGGGTGTCGAACATAGTGGATATCTCGTCTTTTATCCCCTCTCCCCGGCGGGGAGAGGGTGAGGTTGAGCGATTAATGCGCCCCTTTCGCCTGGGTCACAATCTCTTCCAGGTTCTCAGGCATTGGCTCATACGGTGTCTCTTTTGCCGTCGGCTTGTCTTCTTTCAGCGCCGCCAGTGCAGTCTTCAGAGAATACAACGCCAGCACCACAACCACCACCATAAAGAAGATGGTCAGTCCGGCGTCCAGACGGTTGTTAAACACCAGCTGCGACAGCTGTGACTCCGTATATTGCGCCGGGATCTTACCGCTGTCGATCATCGCCTGGAACTTGTTGGCGATAGCCAGGAAGCCCACCTTGTTGTCCGGGCTGAAGGCTTTCTGCCAGCCTGCCGTCAGGGTACAAATCAGCAGCCATGCGGTCGGCAGTAACGCCACCCACGCATAACGCTGACGCTTCATCTTGAACAGCACTACCGCACAGAGCATCAGCGCCATGCCCGCCAGCATCTGGTTGGCAATACCAAACAGCGGCCACAGGGTGTTAATCCCCCCCAGCGGATCGACGACGCCCTGATGGAGGAAATATCCCCACGCCAGTACGCACAGCGCCGTTGCCAGCAGGTTCGCCGGTAATGAATCGGTACGTTTCAGGTTCGGTGAGATCACCCCCAGCAGATCCTGTAGCATGAAGCGTGCCGCACGCGTTCCTGCATCCACCGCCGTCAGAATAAACAGCGCTTCAAACAGAATGGCGAAGTGATACCAGAACGACACGTCCATCAGCCCGCCCAGCGCGCCGTGCAGAATATACGCCATGCCCACCGCCAGCGTTGGCGCGCCCCCCGCACGGGAAATAATTGACTGCTCGCCCACTTCACTGGCGATATGGGTCAACGTGTCAGGGGTAATGGCAAAGCCCCAGCCGCTTACCACCTGCGCGGCAGAGGCCACCACGTCAACGGTGCCGGCCGGTGCCAGCAGCGCCATTGGGCTGTTCATCGCGAAGTAAACGCCCGGGTCGATAATACAGGCCGAGACCAGCGCCATTATCGCCACGAACGATTCCATCAGCATGCCGCCGTAGCCAATCAGGCAGGCCTGATTCTCATTGGCGAGCATTTTCGGCGTGGTACCGGAGGCAATCAGCGCGTGGAAGCCAGACACCGCGCCACAGGCGATGGTGATAAACAGGAACGGGAACAGGTTGCCGGTCCAGACCGGGCCGGTGCCATCAATAAATTTGGTCAGCGCAGGCATGGTCAGCGTCGGGCGCATAATCAAAATGCCGATTGCCAGCCCCACAATCGTGCCAATTTTCAGGAAGGTGGAGAGGTAATCGCGCGGGGCCAGCAGCAGCCACACCGGCAGCACCGCCGCCACAAATCCGTACCCTACCAGCATCCACGTCAGCTGTACGCCGGTGAAATCGAAGAACGGCGCCCACGTCGGGCTCTCAGCCACCCAGCCGCCTGAGATAATGGCAAACACCAGAAAGACCAGGCCGATGACCGACACTTCGCCAATGCGTCCCGGACGCAGGTAGCGAATGTAGATCCCCATAAACAGCGCCAGCGGAATGGTAAAGGCCACGGTATAGGTTCCCCACGGACTGTGGGTCAGCGCTTTCACCACGATCATCGCCAGCACCGCGAGGATGATCACCATGATCATAAAGGTCGCGATCAGGGCGATCACCCCGGCCGTGGCTCCCATCTCCTCTTTCACCAGCTCACCAAGCGAACGTCCGTCGCGGCGGGTGGAGACGAACAGCACCATAAAGTCCTGCACCGCACCGGCCAGTACGACGCCCGCGAGGATCCAGATCATCCCCGGCAGATAACCCATCTGCGCCGCCAGGACCGGCCCCACCAGCGGGCCCGCGCCGGCAATCGCCGCAAAATGGTGACCGAACAGCACTTTCTTGTCGGTAGGCACATAGTCCAGACCGTCGTTATGACGAACCGCAGGCGTCATGCGCGTGCCGTCGACCCCTAACACCGTCTTCGCGATATAGCGGCCATAAAAACGGTACGCGATCAGATAAATACAGACCGAGGCGACAACGATCCACAGCGCGTTGATCTGTTCCCCCCGGTTGAGGGCGATATAGCCCAGGGCAAATGCTCCCACAACGGAGAGCCCTGCCCACGTAAGGTATTTCCCTGAGTTGTTCATAGTTGTTGTCCGTTGTTGTGAAACAGTGAGATGTTACATTTTGTTTCTAGAACAACGCTCAAAATTTAACAACTTTGAAACGCAATAATGCGTGGTCAAACCAGACATTTACACCACATTGTTAAGCCGATCACCTTCCACTGAAACACCCCTGCCGCCACGGGTCACACTTTTGCTTTTTCCGTCCCGACACCGCCTTACGAAATGATTTGTATCATTTTTTTTGCTCAAAACCTCGCCAGAATGACCCTGCGCAATCGCGTGCATACAAGGAAAAGGATATGAACAGTTCAGTACCTCAGGATCTCAAGGTCGGGCCCGGCGCGTACGTTGCGCTGGCATTCGCAGCCGTTTTCTTCTCTGGCCTGCTGGGCGGAAAAGAGTGGTACGGCGTGTTTGATTTCACCACCCTCAACGGTGCGTTTGGCAAGGTGGTCAGCAAGGCTAGCCTTGAAGACGGCACCCTGACCACCGCCACCAGCGCCTTTCGCGGTACCGGCGGCAGTGGCGCAATGGACGGGTTTCTCTTTGCGCTCGGTTTAATTCCGGCCGTGATGTTTGCGCTCGGGATGATCAACGTGCTGGAGCACTATGGTGCGCTGCGTGCAGCACGTAAGCTGTTAACGCCGCTGCTGCGCCCGCTGCTGGGTATTCCGGGCACCACCGGGCTGGCGCTGATTGGCAGCCTGCAGAGCACCGATGTGGGTGCATCCCTCACCCGCAACCTGTCCGATGAAGGGCAGATTAGCGAAAAAGAGAAAGACGTTTTCGCCATGTTCCAGTTCTCCGCCGGGGCGATGATCACCAACTTTTTCTCCTCTGGTGCCATCCTCTTTACCCTGGTCGCCGTTGACGGGACGGCCGCGGTGCCAACCTCCATTGGTGCCTGCATCGCCGTGATGTTCATCATGAAGATTGTCGGCGCGAATCTGCTGCGCCTGATCCTGACCGTCATCGGCAAAGATGCCCCTGAGCAACAACCGACACAAGGAGAGACCGTATGAGTGCCCCACAATCTCATCCCGTGATTACCGATGTGTTTGTCGAAGGCGCACGCAAGGGCTGGAGTATTGCCACCGGCAGCACCCTGCCCAACGTGGTCATGGCTTTTATCATCATCAAGGCGCTGGAAATTACCGGGGCACTGAAAGGGCTGGGGATGATCTTCTCCCCGCTGATGGGCCTGTTTGGCCTGCCGGGTGAAGCGGCTGCCGTGCTGATTGGCGGCTGGATGTCGATGGGCGGTGGGATCGGCGTGGCGATCGGCCTGTTTGATAAAGGGATTATTACCGGCGAGCACCTGGCGATTCTGGCACCTGCTATCTATCTGATGGGCTCACAGGTGCAGTATCTCGGCCGCATTCTGGGTGTGATCGGCACCCGCGCCAAACGTATTCCGCTGATGATTGCCATTTCGGTCATCAACGCCTTCTTAGCCATGCTGCTGATGCGCATTATTCTCTGAACAGGACGTTATTATGAACCTTGACCATTATATTGAA
Organism: Enterobacter sp. 198; assembly: GCF_009025585.1. NCBI lineage: Bacteria > Pseudomonadati > Pseudomonadota > Gammaproteobacteria > Enterobacterales > Enterobacteriaceae > Enterobacter > Enterobacter sp. 198. Next base: position 322,108 of record NZ_WCIM01000022.1, read on the forward strand.
GAGCTGAAAACCCTGGTGAACGTGGACTGCGGCACCCGTACTGTCGCAGGCGTCGAAACCGTGGCTGGCATTATTGAAACGCTCTGGCAACGCGAAGGCTGGCACACCGAACGGGTCAATCTGGGCGACAAGGTCGGCCCGGGCGTATTCGTCAGTAATAAGCCACAGGCGGCACAGTTCGACGTTCTGCTGGTCGGCCATCTTGATACGGTATTTGCCCCCGGCACCGTCGCCGAGCGTCCGCTGAGCGAGGACGCCACCCGTCTTTATGGCCCTGGCGTATCGGATATGAAAAGCGGCTTGCTGAATATCTTGTGGGCGATGCGTGAGCTGGACGCAGCCGACCACGATCGTCTGGCCATTGCGATCGCCATGAATCCCGACGAGGAGACCGGTTCCGTCTATTCACACGAATGGATTGGCGAACTGGCAAAACGCGCCCGCTGCGTGCTGGTATGCGAAGCCGCGCGCGCCGACGGTTCGCTGGTGAAGGCTCGCAAAGGGATGGCGGGCTATCACCTGACGTTCAGCGGCGTGGCGGCACACGCGGGTAACGAACCGGAGAAAGGCCGCTCGGCGATAACCGCCCTGGCAAACAGCATTATTGCCATTAATGCCCTGACCGACCAGGAACGTGGCACCACGCTCAACGTCGGCGTGATCCACGGCGGCAGCGCGGCAAACGTGGTGGCCGATAAAGCCGTTGCCGAGCTGGACGTGCGTTTCTGGGAAAACGATGAGTACAGCCGGGTGAACCAGGCGCTGGAGGCATTGTGTGAAAAAGGCTTTTTAGAGGGCGTCACGACCTCGCTGACGCGCGTGAACCACAAACCGGCGATGGCAGCGAGTAAAGCCACGCAGGCGCTGATGCAGCAGGTTGAAGCGGCAGGTCAGGCGGAAGGAATAGCCATTACCTGGCAGGCGGTCGGTGGTGGCAGTGATGCCAACCACACCGCCGCGCTGGGCATTCCGACCCTGGACGGGCTGGGGCCGATCGGTGCCGGGTTCCACAGCCCGGCGGAGTGGCTGGATAAAGCGTCGATTGCGCCGAGAATACGCTTGTTGAAGCGGGTGATTTCGATGCTGTAAGTCTTACCCCTCTCCCCAACGGGGAGAGGGGTATTGACCGTGCAACGCTAGCCCAAAATTTGGGTACTCAACCGGCAGGTACAGCACCGCCGTCCCTGCTCGTCGAACACCACAATCTCCCAGCTCTGGCTGGTTCGCCCAAGATGCAACGGCTGACACACTCCGCGCACCTTCCCATGCGATACCGCGCGATGGTGCGTTGCGTTCAGTTCCGTTCCCACCACGCTTTGTCCGTCGCGGGTCATCAGAAACCCGGCCATCGACCCCAGCGTTTCCGCCAGCGCCGCCGACGCCCCGCCGTGCAACAGACCGAACGGCTGATGGGTACGCGCATCCACGGGCATTTCGGCCTCAAGCGTATCGTCACCGATGCGGGTATAGACAATGCCCAGATGCGCCACCATGGAGTTCAGACTGGTGGCGTTCATTTCTTCACGCGATAAGTGACGTTTCCAGATCATCTACGCTCCCAGCGTGGAGCCGCCGTCCACCACGATATCCTGCAACGTGATATGGCTGGCAGCATCGGAGGCGAGGAACAGCACCGTGCTGGCAATCTCCTGCGGACGGGCGATTTTGCCCAGCGGAATACCGAGCTTGAACTGCTCGCCAAAGCCGCGAATACGCTGCTGCTCAGCATCGTCGCTTTTCCACAGGGTGCGCTGCATATCGGTATCCGTTGACCCAGGTGACACCAGATTACAGCGCACGCCACTGCCCGCCAGCTCAAGCCCGACGGTCAGCGCCAGGCTTTTTAGCGCCGCTTTCGACGCACCGTAGGCGCTCATGCCGATACGCGGCGTGTGGGCCGCGTCAGACGCCACGGTGACAATCGCCCCGCTTTGCTGGCGACGGAACTGGCCCATCGTCTGCTGGAACAGGTTAAATGCCCCGCCGACATTAACCGCGAAGGTCTGCTGCCAGTCCTCCTGCGCAATCTGGTCGGTCGCGCCCATACGCAGTATTCCCGCCGCGTTCACCAGCACGTCCAGACGCTCAAGTCTTGCCAGCGCGCGCCCGCACACCTCGCGGACCTGTGCGGCATCCGCGATGTCCAGCGTTTCGGTGGCAAAGGGATACGCTTCCTGCGGGAAGGCCAGGTCAAATCCGGTGACCTGCGCGCCCGCTTCAACAAACGCCCGCGCCGTCGCGTAACCGATGCCCTTACCCGCGCCCGTTACCCAGACGGTTTTGCCGGTAAAATCGAACCCCGCCATCACTTCACCTCGCGGGAGAGCAGCGCCCACCAGGCGTCGAGGGTGGGATTTTTCGCCAGCATCACGAAGTCGATATCGCCGTGCACTTTGCGCCAGCGGGCGGCCAGCGCCATCATGCGCACCGAGTCCAGACCGTAGTCGATCAGGTTTTCGTCATCCATCGGCTCATCTGATTCATCCAGCAGCGGCAGGATGATGTCACGCAGTGCCGCTTTCGTGGCCGGAATAGACGGCAGCAGGTCGTCCGTCATAACCACCCGGCCGGCGCGCCCTGCGACGTAGTTCAGGGACATCAGGTGCTCATCGCGGGTAAAATCGGCCAGCGCATCGGCGATAAAGAACGGTTTGATATCCCGCATAAAGGCGTCTGTAGCGGTCGTCATGCAGCCAATATGGGCGTAAACCCCGGTGATCAGCAGCTGGTTGCGCCCCGTCTCTTTCAGCATCAACTCCAGCGGCGAGCGGTGGAACGCGCTGTAGCGCCACTTCACCAGTACCGTATCGGCTTCATCCGGCGTCAGCTGAGACACAATGCGCTGCTGCTCTGGTGAGCGGGTCAGCCCCGGTCCCCACATATCGTTCAGCAGGGCGCGGTCTTCATCGCTCTGCGCTTTCGGCTGCGCGGTGTAGTAAACCGGAATATTGTGTTGCTTGCAGTAATCGCGAAGTCTGGCGATATTCGCGACCACCTGGGCCATCATCGGGCTGTTTTCGCCCCAGAAGTTTAGGAAATACTCCTGCATATCATGGATCAACAGCGCGGCACGTTCTGGCTCAAACGCCCAGTTCACTTTGTTGTCTGGCAGATCTGCGGCCGTCGGCAGCGCATAAGCGGTTAATTGTGGAATGGCCATACTCTGTTCCTTAGCCCCGGGCGCGTTCAGCTAGCCACAGGCGCAACTGTTTCTTATCGACTTTGCCGACGGGCGTTAACGGAAGCGCATCAACGCTCTCCACGCGGTCCGGCAGTTTAAATTCTGCAACGCCCTGCTCACGCAGGAAGCGGCGCACCTCCACCGCACGCAGTGGCTCTTTCACCACCAGATACGCGCAGCTCTTTTCACCCAGCAGGCTGTCCTCCATGCTCACCAGGGCCGCGTGGATCACCGCGTCGTGGCGCAGCAGCAGGTTTTCAATCTCTTCTGCGGCAATCTTTTCGCCGCCGCGGTTGATCTGATCTTTCTCCCGTCCCTGAACGGTGATGTAGCCCTGTTCGTCAATGGCGATCAGATCGCCGGAGCAGTAAAAGCCGTCTGCATCAAAGGCGCTGGCGTTGTGCTCCGGACTGTTGAAATAGCCGCGGAAGGTATACGGCCCGCGGGTCATCAGACGCCCGACTTCACCGCGCGGGAGCGGATTACCGTGCTCGTCCGCCACCCACACTTCGTCATCCGGGCACATCGGGCGCCCCTGCGTATTGATAATGCGTTCCGGCGTATCATCGAGCGCGGTGTAGTTCACCAGCCCTTCCGCCATACCAAACACCTGCTGCAGCTGGCAGCCAATTTCTGCCGGAATACGCGCCGCGAGCGTCGCGGACAGGCGCGCCCCACCGACCTGCAGCAGCGTCAGCGATGAGAGCGGGGCATTCCCTGCACCGTCGGCAATCGCCTGCAGCCACAGGCTGACCGCCGGGGGCACCAGCGAGGTAACCGTGATCTGATGTTTTTCTATCAGCGGGAAGCAGATCGTGGCGCTCGGATCGTTTGCCAGCACCACGCAGCCCCCCGCCGTAAAGACGCCTAACGAGCCGGGTGAGCTCATGGCGTAGTTATGGGCCGCTGGCAGCGCATTCAGATAACGCGTGTCCGCGGTAATCCCGCAGATCGCATTGCTGCGACGGATGCTGTAGTCATAGTCGTTATGCGTACGCGGGATCAGCTTCGGCGTGCCGGTGCTCCCGCCCGAGAGCTGGAAGAACGCCACTTCGTCGGCAGGAGTCGGGTTCGGAATGAAATTTTCTGCCGGATGCGCAATCGCCGCGTCCAGTGCATGTTCACCCTTGTCGCCGCGCAGCAGCACGACGCGCACCGAACGGTGCTCATCGACAAAAGTATTGAGGAAGTCATCCCCTGCAAACAGGGCGTGCTCGCGATCGGCTATCAGCAGCGCAGGTTTGATCTGCGTGGCGTAGGCGTTCAGCTCCGAGCGCTGATGGCTAAAGAGCGCATTGACCGGCGCCACGCCCATCTGCAGCAGGGCGAAAAAGGTCATGTAAAACTCGCACACGTTGCCAAGCTGCACCAGCGCCGTTTCACCGCGATGAAGCCCCAACGCCTGCAGCCGCGATGCCAGGTTATTCACGGCCTGGTTAAACTCGCGGTACGTTATGCGACGGTCACCGTCGACGATCGCCACCGCATCGTTATTCGCCTGATCCGTCAGGATGTGGGTCAGCGGCAGATCCTGCCAGTAGCCTTTTTCACGGTAGCGCCGGGCAAAATCCTCGGGCCAACGGGTAAAGGGAAGGGTCATGAGTGTTCCTTAATGCAAACCGAAAACATTGAGCATGGTGGAGAGTTTTACGCCGGTTTCACGCCACTCGCCCACGGGTGAAGAGGCCGGGACAATGCCCGCGCCGGCAAACAGGCGAACGGTATTCTGCTGCAGACGTGCGCAGCGGATGGTGACCACCCATTCGCCATTGCCTTCACTGTCACACCAGCCGACGATGCCGCCGAACAGCTCGCGATCGAACGGCTCCAGCCCGGCGATCAATGCCTTAGCAGCCTGATGCGGGAAACCGCTCAGGGCTGGCGTCGGGTGCAGCAGGCAGGCCAGCGTCAGCGCGTTTTCGTTTTCACGCGCCTCACCTTCCACCGGCGTGGCCAGATGCCAGAGCGTGGGAGTGGTGATCAACTGTGGGGAGGACGGCATGCTGAGGTGATGGCTGCGCGGTTTGAGAATGGCTTTCATCGCCTGGGTCACCAGGTCATGCTCGTGACGATCTTTTTCAGACGCCAGCAGCTTGTTGCCCGCCTCGCGATCCAGCACGTCATCCGGCTGACGACGCGCGGAGCCTGCCAGCGGCAGAGAGCTAAAATGCGCCCCTTCTTTACGCAGCAGCAGTTCCGGGCTTGCGCCGAGCAGCACGCCACCGTCTTCCAGCGGTACGTGGAAGTTGTAGCTGGCCGGGTTCTGGGCGATCAGCCGCTCCATGAGCGCACCGCTATCAATCGGTTTGTCGGTGACGATATCAATCAGGCGCGACAGCACCACTTTGTTCACCTGCGGCGTGGCGGTGAGGGCAGCCGCGCGGGCGACCATCTCTTCAAATACCGGCTGCGGCGGGATCTCGGTGCGTTTTTCCACCTTCAACGCCTGTGAGCCGGCAACATAGCGGGCGGACTGCTGACGCGCCGGGCGAGAAAAGGTCTGCCAGCGTTGCGGAATAAACAGAGACGACGGCTTGCGGGTATCAAACGGAATGGCACCCACCATCACAGGATGGGCAATGCCGCTGGCTTTTGCGTTGCGGAAAGCGTGGGCTAATTTCTGCTGAAACTGTCCTGCCGGATCGTCACCCCCGACGGCGGATTCAGAGAAGCGGGAAAAACAGCCGGACGTGGTAAAACTGCGGTAAGGCGACATAAAGAAAAAGCTGTCTGATTGCAGCGTGCTGGCGGTGTGCTGAACTTCCTCAGCCAGGGACGTATCCATTTCATCCTCCTAAAATGATAAAGGCAGTAATAATGATTATCATTTATATTTGCGCTCGCTAACCTAATCTCACATCGCGTCGCTGTCAACCGCAGAGCAAACATCTTCTTCGGGTAACGCTTGCATCCCGTCGTCGCAGACATGAAAATGAGAAGCATTAACTTCAACAGAAACAGGATGCCACGTTGTGAAATGTCTTGCCGTCTGCCGTAATCCCCTGCTTTTCATCGGACTTTTTGTTTTAGGACTTACCTCAGCGCTTGCCGCCGACTGGCCGCGTCAGGTGAAAGACAGCCGCGGCGTGCATACGCTTGAGCACAAACCGACGCGCATCGTCTCCACCAGCGTGACCCTGACCGGCTCCCTGCTGGCGATTGACGCGCCGGTTATTGCCAGCGGCGCCACCACGCCCAACAACCGCGTGGCGGATGGGCAGGGATTCTTGCGCCAGTGGGGCGATATTGCGAAACAGCGTCAGCTTGCGCGTCTGTACATTGGCGAGCCGAGCGCCGAAGCGGTGGCCGCCCAGATGCCGGACCTGATTTTGATCAGTGCCACCGGCGGGGATTCGGCGCTGGCGTTGTATGACCAGCTTTCAGCTATCGCGCCGACGCTTGTTATTAACTACGACGACAAAAGCTGGCAGGCGCTGCTAAAACAGCTCGGCACAATCACGGGTCAGGAAAAACAGGCCGCCGAGCGCATCGCCGCGTTTGATAAGCAGCTTGCCCAGGTGAAACAGCAGATGACATTACCGCCGCAGCCGGTGAACGCCATCGTCTACACCGCCGCCGCGCACTCGGCAAACCTGTGGACGGCGGAATCCGCTCAGGGCCAGTTATTGCAGCAGCTGGGCTTTACGCTGGCTGAACTGCCTGCCGGATTGCACACCTCAAAAAGTCAGGGTCAGCGTCATGATATTATTCAGTTAGGCGGGGAAAATCTGGCGACCGGGCTGAACGGCGAAGGGCTGTTCCTGTTTGCCGGTGATCAGAAAGATGTGGATGCGATTTACGCCAATCCGCTGCTGGCGCACCTTCCAGCCGTGCAGAACAAGCGCGTCTGGGCACTGGGAACAGAGACGTTCCGCCTGGATTATTACAGTGCAATGCGGGTACTGCAGCGTTTAGACGCACAGTTCAGGTAAGAGGCTAACCCGGCCCTCTCGGTGAGAGGGCCGGTGTGAACGCATCAGGCCGCACTGTCGTTCAACACAATCTCCTGCCTGAACCGACGCAGCTCAACCAGGACCACCAGCAATATCACTCCCAGCATAGCCAGGACAAAGCCGCTGCTGCTCGCTGAAGCCACCGGGGTCATTATCGCCCCCAGCCCGCCGAGGATAGCCGCGCCAATGGCATCGCCCGTCACGTTCTGTGCGGTCCACAGACCGTTGATACGCCCCAGCATCCCTTCCGGCGTCTGGGTCTGAATCAGGGTGTACTGCAACAATGAACTGATGGCGCTTAGCCAGCCAAAAATCACCAGACACATTACGCCCAGCGCCCATACCGGCATCAGACTGAAGAAACCAATCGCAATAAACGACGCCAGGGTAGCCAGCAGCATGATCAGCCCGGGACGCGCACTCTGCGCCAGGTTACCGCTGGTCAACGCGCCGCATGCCGCGCCGAGCGGAATAGCCGCGTACAGCACGCCGATTTCCGACGCGCTCATCTGCCACACGCCCGCCAGCGCCGGGTAAAGCACGCGTACGGCGCTGGCCATCGTCAGCAGACCGCCGAGCAGCGCAATGCCACCTATCAACGGATTGCTGAACAGAAAACGGATCGCGGCCATCAGTGATGTCAGCGGATGTTCGCGCGGCTGTGGCGGAGGCGGCAGGCGCGGCAAACGCAGGAGCGTGAGCGTAGTGATAAAGGTGCCCGCCGCCGCCAGCCCGTAGTTCCACGCCACGTTGCCGGTCGCCAGCAGCAGGCCACCGACCATCGGTGAAATTACCGACCCGAGGCGCACGGTCAGCATGGTGATTGCCCCCGCCTGCATCAGGTTTTCGCGCCCGACCAGCGCGGGCGTGGCTGCCAGCAGCGCCGTGACGCCGAGTGACGCAAAAAAACCGTCCCACAGACCGAGGGCGTAAATGGCAATCAGTGACGGCTCCGGCAGCATGGCGTTCAGACACAGCCCGATAAAGCCTAAGCCGCAGGTGCCGCGTGCCAGCAGGATCAGTTTTTTACGCTCATACCGGTCCGCCAGCACGCCGCCCACCATCAGGCCGATAAACATCGCCCCACCGGTTAAGGTGACCGAAAGCCCCACCAGCCAGCTGGAGTGGGTCATGGACTGGATCTGCACCGGCACGGCAACACCAAGCAGGCCGAGGGAGAGGATGGAGATAAAACGGGCGATAAAGACAGCGCGGTATGCGGGGTGCGTCTTCAGCAGGCTGAGGTTGAGCAGCCAGGATTTTTGATTCATGACAAGGCCTTGAGTGTATTTCTACCAATTCCATTGGCGCACATGCTAACATAGCCAAATAAGATAGATAACGATAATCACTATCATTATCAAATCATGGATGTTGCTATGTCGTTTTCCTCTTCCGCGGTGCGCGCCGTTGCCGTGCCCGTGTTATTGCTACTGTTAATCCTTGCGATTGCACTCAGTTTGCTGGTCGGCGCGAAGCCGCTGCCCGCGTCCGTTATTGTCGATGCGCTCACTGGCAGCTGTCAGAGCGCCGACTGCACCATCGTGCTCGATGCCCGCCTTCCCCGTACCCTTGCCGGACTGCTGGCCGGGGGTGCGCTGGGTCTTGCCGGTGCCTTAATGCAAACGCTCACCCGTAACCCGCTGGCCGACCCCGGTATTCTTGGGGTAAACAGCGGTGCCAGCTTTGCGATTGTGCTTGGCGCGGCGCTCTTCGGTTTTACCTCTCCGTCTGAACAACTGGTGATGGCCTTCTGCGGCGCGCTGGCGGCGTCGCTGGTGGTGGCGTTTACCGGTAGCCAGGGTGGCGGACAGCTGAGTCCGGTACGCCTGACGCTGGCGGGCGTGGCGCTTGCCGCCGTGCTGGAAGGGTTATCCAACGGCATCGCCCTGCTTAACCCGGATGTTTACGACCAGCTGCGCTTCTGGCAGGCCGGTTCGCTGGATATTCGCACCCTGGCAACCTTAAAAGTGGTGGTGATCCCGGTCGTCATCGCCGCCGCCGTCGCGCTGTGTTTAAGCCGGGCGCTCAACAGCCTGAGCCTCGGGAGCGACACCGCAACCGCGCTCGGCAACCGCGTGGCGCGCACGCAGCTAACGGGTCTTGTCGCGATCACCGTACTGTGCGGCAGCGCAACTGCAGTTGTCGGCCCCATTGCTTTTATCGGCCTGATGATGCCCCACATGGCACGCTGGCTGGTGGGTGCCGATCACCGTTGGTCGCTGCCGGTCACGCTGCTGGCTACCCCTGCCCTGCTGCTGTTCGCGGATGTTGTGGGTCGCCTGCTGGTGCCTGGTGAACTGCGCGTCTCGGTGGTAAGCGCGTTTATCGGTGCACCGGTGCTGATCTTCCTCGTGCGACGTAAACGCGGAGGTGGCGCATGATGGCCCCGTCCCGACGTTTAGTCACCAGCGTGTCGTTGCTGGCCGTCGTCATTCTGATGCTGGCGGTCTGGAGCCTGCGCAGCGGCGCGGTCACGCTCGATTTCGCGCAGATTTTTAACGCGCTGCTTGGCAGTGCGCCGCGCAATGTCACCCTGGTGGTCACCGAGTGGCGACTGCCGCGCGTGGCGATGGCGATTCTGGTGGGCGCGGCGCTCGGCGTCAGCGGTGCCATTTTTCAGTCGTTGATGCGCAACCCGCTTGGCAGCCCGGACGTAATGGGGCTGAACACCGGCGCCTGGAGCGGCGTGCTGGTGGCGATGGTGCTGTTTGGTCAGCACCTGACGGCCATCACGTTCACCGCGATGACCGGCGGGATAGTCACCGCGCTCATTATCTGGGCGCTGGCCTGGCGCAACGGTATCGACACCTTCCGCCTGATCATTATCGGTATCGGCATTCGCGCCATGTTAATGGCTTTCAACACCTGGCTATTGCTGCAGGCTTCGCTCGACACCGCGCTCTCTGCCGGTCTGTGGTATGCCGGTTCACTCAATGGCCTGACGTGGGGCAAAACCTGGCCCGCTGCCCCGCTGATCCTGGTGATGTTTATTGGCGCGGTGTTGCTGGTACGCCGGATGCGCCTGCTGGAGATGGGTGATGACAGCGCCTGCGCGCTGGGCGTGGGCGTTGAGCGCTCGCGCCTGATGCTGATGCTGGTGGCGGTGTTACTGACCGCTGCCGCCACCGCCATCGCCGGGCCGATCTCGTTTATCGCGCTGGTTGCACCGCACATTGCCCGGCGCATCAGCGGCACGGCGCGCTGGGGATTAACCCAGGCGGCGCTGTGTGGCGCAGCGTTACTGCTGGCCGCCGACCTCTGCGCCCAGCGGTTATTTATGCCTTATCAACTTCCGGTAGGCGTCGTGACCGTCAGCCTCGGCGGGATTTACCTCATCGTCTTGTTAGTTCAGGAGTCACGCAAGAAATGACAAACAGCACAACCCGCTTGCGCGGCGAACACTTAACCCTCGGCTATGGCAAAAAAATCATTGCCCGTGACCTGACGGTGGCTATCCCGGACGGCCATTTTACGGCGATTATCGGCCCGAACGGCTGCGGTAAATCGACCCTGCTGCGCACCCTCAGCCGCCTGATGACGCCGGTTGAGGGCTGCGTGTATCTCGACGGCGAGCAGATCCAGCGCTTTGCCAGCAAAGAGGTGGCGCGCCGTATCGGCCTGCTGGCGCAAAACGCCACCACGCCCGGGGATATCACGGTGCAGGAACTGGTCTCGCGCGGGCGCTATCCGCATCAGCCGCTGTTTACTCGCTGGCGTAAAGAGGATGATGAGGCGGTGAAGCGGGCAATGCAGGCGACGGGCATTACCGACCTGGCCCGGCAAAGCGTGGATACGCTCTCCGGCGGGCAGCGCCAGCGGGCGTGGATTGCGATGGTGCTGGCACAGGAAACCGCCATCATGCTGCTGGACGAGCCTACCACGTGGCTGGATATCAGCCATCAGATCGATCTGCTGGAGTTGTTGAGCGAGCTGAACCGCACGCAGGGCTATACGCTGGCAGCCGTGCTGCATGATTTAAATCAGGCATGCCGCTATGCCACACATTTGATTGCGTTACGCGATGGCGAAATTGTGGCGCAGGGTGCGCCAAAAGAGATTGTGACGCCGGATCTGATCGCGCAGATCTACGGCATGCGCTGCATGATTATCGACGATCCCGTGGCCGGTACGCCGCTGGTGGTGCCGTTGGGCAAGCATGCAGTCTGATGCCCTCACCCTCTCCTGGAAAAGAGGGTGAGAGTGAGGGGAAACCGCTACCCCAATATCGCCTTCAGCACCGGTCCTATCGTCTCAAACGCCTGCGGTGAAATGATATCCACGTGGGCGCAATCCTGGCTGTAAACCTCCAGTTCCCCCACCCACGGCGCCCAGGCCTGCTGCGGATCCAGCGTTTGCGTGCGCCCGGCAACAAACAACGTCGCTTTACCGTCGAACCGTGAACTGTGCGCCGTTGTCAGGAGGCGGACGGCATCGGCGTAATTCCCTTCGATGGCGTTAAAGAGCTCGCCAGAGCCTTGCCCCTGCTGCGCGGCGATAAACGCCTGGCGCTCGCGTTCGATTTCTGCCAGTACGTCCGGATCGAGACCATGGGCCTCTTTCTCTGCCCAGTTCTGGGTTTCCGGCGGCCAGGTATCCAGCAAGCCGAGAAACGCCACCGCGTCACCCTGCTCGCGCAGACGGGCCGCAATGCCCTGCGCCAGCGTGCCGCCAAGCGAGTAGCCGAACAGATAATACGGCCCCTGCGGCTGTTGCGCGCGCAGCGTCTGCAGATGCTGTTCGATCACCTCGTCCAGCGTAGCGCACTGCTGCATCGGCCCTTCCGGACGCGGCGACTGAATGCCGGTGATTGACCAGCGCGGGCTGAGATAGCGCGCCAGCACGCTAAACTGCCAGGCAAAACCGGATGCCGGATGGAAGCAGAACAGTGTCGGACCGTGGCTTTCACGCAGCGGCAGAAGGGTCTCGTAGCCCAGACGCTGCGCCTGCTCGTCATTCATCGATGAATCCAGCAGCGCGCTGAGCATGCTGACCGTCGAGGCCACCATAATCTGCCCCGGCGTGACCCTGCGGGCAAACGTACGGCTGAGCTGCGCAGCCAGGCGCATCGCCAGCAGGGAATGACCGCCGAGGGCGAAGAAATCGGCATCGATGTCGTTCACCTCACAACCGAGCAGGGCAGAAAATGCCTGCGCGACGGCCACTTCAGCGTCTGTTTCTGGCGCCCGCCCGGACGTCTTGCGGGTCAATTCCGGCAACGGAAGCGCCTTGCGGTCAAGCTTTCCGTTGGCAGAGAGCGGCAGCGCGCTGATTTGCAGCAGCACCACCGGCACCATATGGGGCGGCAATTGAGCTTTAAGCGAGTGCAGCAGCGCATCGCGGTCCAGCGGCAAGCCGGACCCGGAGACGACATACCCTACCAGCTGTCGGGCATCGCCCCCGGTTGCCGCCGCCTGATTAAAGACGCACGCGTGCGCTACGGCCTGCGCCACGTCAGGCAGCGAAAGCATCGCACGATCGATTTCGCCGAGCTCGATACGCTGACCACGAATTTTGAGCTGATCGTCGCTTCGGCCCAGATATTCCACCGCGCCGTTATCCAGCCAGCGCGCCACGTCCCCGGTGCGGTACATCCGCTCGCCAGGTGCAAAGGGATCGGCAATGAAGCGGCTGGCGGTCAGGTCCGGACGACCGAGATACCCCTGCGCAAGCTGGATCCCGGTAATATAGAGGTCACCGGCCACGCCGAACGGCACCGGACGCATCATCGCATCCAGAATGCGCAGCCCCGTATTCCACACCGGGAAGCCAATCGGCACGCTGTTGCCCGCTACCGCTGCCAGTTCCGGACCCGACGCCGGATACCAGCTCACGTCCACCGCCGCTTCTGTTGGACCATAGAGGTTATGCAACGGGACATGAGTAAGGTGCTCCCACTCCCGACACAGTTCTGTCGGCAGCGCTTCCCCGCTGCAAAACACCTGCTTCAGGGTCTGACAGCAGTCGGCATTTTCCGGCGTCAGCGAGGCAACGAACGCCGCCAGCATCGACGGCACAAAGTGTGTCGTGGTCACGCCATAATGCGCGAAGAAGTTCTGCATCGCCTGCGGATCGCGGTGCGCGTCCGGCTCGGCCATCACCAGCTTCGCGCCGGCGATAAAGGGCCACCAGAACTCCCAGACCGAGACGTCAAAACTGCACGGCGTCTTCTGCGCCACCACGTCATGCGCGTCCAGCGGATAGTGATCCTGCATCCACATCAGGCGGTTAACGATGGCGGTATGCCCTACCATCACGCCTTTTGGCCGTCCCGTTGAGCCTGAGGTAAAGATGATGTACGCCGTGTGCGCCGGCTTTGCCAGCCGCAGCGGTTCACTGCCCGCAGGGGGTAACAGTGTGTTGTAACTCAATACAGGGACCGGCAGATCGCGAAAGCGCGAAAGCTGATCGTCAGAGGCGATCAGCAGGGACGGTTTCGCGTCCTCCAGCATCATGCGCAGACGATCGTCCGGGTAACCGGTATCCAGCGGCAACCACGCGGCGCCCGCCTCCACGATGCCGTGCAGCGCCAGGGTAAGAAACACCGAGCGCGGCAGGGCTACCGCCACGCTGTCGCCAGGCTTAACGCCGCGTTCCCGCAGTAATGTCGCAAGAGCCACCACCTGCTCGCGCATCTGGCGGTAATTCAGTTCGATGTGCGCATCAGCAAGCGCGGGGGCATCCGGCGTTTTATCCGCCTGGTCTGCCACCAACTGAGCCAGCGTGGTTGACGGTAGCGCCAGCCCGGTATCATTGATACGCGCCAGCTGCTGGTATTCCTGCTCTGAAACGGTTTCTGCTTCGCCGCAGCGCAAATCCGGGTTGGCAGCAAACTGCATCAGCATGGCGTTCAGGCGTGCAACGTGGCGCGTTAGCGTCGCTTCATCGTAGCGCTGCTTATTGGCAAGGATTTCAATACTCAGGCCGCCCTGCTCGTCCGGGAACAGCGCCAGTTCAAGGTCATTGACCGGGCCAGTGGCCAGCGTATGGGTGATGGCGTCCACGCCATCCATATCCAGCTGATAATCAAACACCTTGACGTTCAGTACCGGGCCAAACAGCGCGTCATCGCCCGCGGCACGGCCGCTGTCGCGCACGATCTGCTCGGCGTCATAACGCTGATGGCGACGCATTTTTTTCAGCTGGTGTGCCAGACGATGCGCCAGCGCAGGCAGGCTTTCATGCGGGGCGATGTTCACCGCCAGCGGCAGCACGTTCAGCACCGGACCGGTTGCCGTTAAGGCCGCCGACCCCATTCGGCGCATAAAGATAAACCCGGCGGCGTAGTCCAGCCGTCCGGTCAGACGCCCGATCCACAGCGCCACCAGCGCAAGCGCCAGATCGGTACGCTGAACCGGCCCCGCCGCCTGAGCAAGCCGGGTAAAGGCGCGGCGGTCAGCCGTGACCTTCAGACGCAGAATATCGGTGGTCGCCGCACGGCCCGGCAGCGGTGCCGACGACAGCGAGACCGGGGAAGGAAGCTGCTTACGCTGCTCCGCCCAGAACGCCCCGTCGCGCTGATACGCTTCGCTGTCGCGATAGCGCTGGTACTCCTCTACCACCTCGGCGAAAGGGGTAAACGGCGACGCGGGCGTGGGCTCGCCGTTTTGCCATGCGCGATAAATGGCGGCGATCTGGCGGGTAATCGCCGGAAAACTGAAGCCATCCACCACCAGATGATGATATCGCTGATACCAGTACCAGTGCCCTTCGCCTACCTGAATCAGCTGATGGAACGCCAGCGGCTGACCGCTGTCCACGCGCAGGTTCTGGTTTAAATCCGCTGCCATCAGGGCCATCGCCGCGTCATGGGATTCGGCGCGAACCACGGACGGTTCAGGCAGTGACATAGCGTCATCCACCCACTGCCACACCTCGCCATTCTCTTGCACAAAACGCATGCGCAGGGTGTCGGCCTGCCGCATCCCTTCAACAATGGCTTTTGCCAGCAGCGGTGCGTCAATATTGCCCTTCAGCTCGGTGTAGTGCGCCACGCTCCAGGCGTTTGGCAGGGAGGTAAGCTGCTCCGCCATCCAGATACCCGGCTGGGCGGCGACAAGGGGAAGACGGTTCATGCTTTCTCTCCCGCAAAATACGACGGTTGCAGGGTTTGCCAGTGGTCGGCGAGCCACTGCTGACAGGCTTCCTGAGATTGTGCTTCACAGACCACGCGCCAGCCCGCCGGCAGCTGGCACTGCTGCGGCCACAGACTGTACTGTCCCTGGTCGTTACGCAAAATCGCAAACTGACCCTGCGGATTATCGAAAGGGTTGCTGAATTCCATACAGACTCCGTTAGTGAATAAGCGGCTGCCAGAGGATCATCAGCCCCTGCGTCAGCCCACCGCGCCAGCAAAGCGCGTCGTGTCCGCCGTCAACCTGACGCCAGATAACCGGTTGCTGCGGGTGCAGTTCGGCGTAGATCGCCTGATTCGCGCGGAAGATGAGCGGCTCATTGCGCCCGGCTTCAAGAACGATACGCAGCCCGCGCGCGGTGAGGTCGCCCGCTTTAAGTTGTTCGATGAGCAACCCGTCCTGCTGACCGCCACGGTGCGGCCACCAGCAGGAGCCGGACTGGCTTAATACGCAGCCAAAGCGCTCGGGCCAGTTAAGCCCGGCATAAAGTGAAGAGAGGCCGCCAAAGCTTTGACCCGCGACGACCGTTCGGTCGGCGCGGTCGCTGAACGGAGTGCGGCTGTTCACCCGCGGGAGAAGTTCCTCCTGCACCGCCCGCCAGAAATCAGGGTTGCAGGGCAACTCGTGATTGCGGTGCGCCATGTCGATCACATCGATTAAGACGTAGACGGCAGGCGGCAATTTGCCCGCGTTTGTCAGCGCGGTCAGCGGAGACCACACGGGCATGCTTTCGGCCCAGAACTGGCCGTCGAGCAGTACGGCAAGCGGCCGCTCCGGGCTGTCTTCACCGGTGGTGAAAACCCACACCCGGCGGCGGTTATTCAGACGCACGCTTTCCCATTCAAAGCAGACGGGCGCGTTGCCGGGCGTTGCGGGCGTGTTCCAGCCAGGCTGAACCGGGGCCTCGGGCATTTCGAGCGCCGAGACGGGATGCCCGCGTCCGCCGCGCCAGCTTTGCGGATTTAGCGGATCGGCCATCGCCGCAGGGAGCAACTTTCGCCAGCCTTCACGCAGCGCCAAACGATCGGGTTGCTCGCCGTGGAAGACCGCGTCGGCAAAATCATCTTCGTTCACTGAGGGGATAAAACAGTAGCTGCCGCGCCATTGCGGGGTGAACGCGCCCTGCCACTGCCAGACGTCAGTATCAGGAATGCGCTCGAGGGATTGCGGACGGGCATTTTGATGGTGATCGGTCACGCCGGTGATGTAGAGCCAGACGCGTTTTAGCGGCGAGGTTTTTTGCGTTCCTGCCGGGTCACGCCACCAGAAAGTGACGCGATAGTGCCCCTTCTCGCGGGTCCATTCGGGTCCGTTTTTCGACTGCCACCAGGCTTCACTTCCCGTTTTTAACCCCGTCACCCGTATAACCTCATGTTTATCAGTCTTTTTTGTTTCAGGACAAATTTTATTGATAATATTATTGATAACTATTTGCATTTGCAATAGCGTAGTGGCCGCGCTGTGGGAAGCGCGCTCATAAAACAACCATGCCACGCGTTGTGTGCGCTCGAGGACGGGGCTGCTTACGCAAACTGCGGGTGACACCATGCCGCCTCCTCTCCCTTTCGGGAATGGAGCCCGGGGATGCGGCGCGAAAAGCAGGACGTACAATGAATAAGAAGATTCACTCCCTGGCCTTGCTGGTCAACTTAGGGATTTACGGCGTTGCGATGCCAGCGCTGGCAGACGACAACACCGCCAACACGCAGCACGAAGACACCATGGTGATCACCGCCGCAGAGCAGAACCTGCAGGCACCAGGGGTATCGACCATCACCGCCGATGAAATCCGTAAAAACCCGCCCGCACGTGACGTGGCCGAAATCATCCGCACCATGCCAGGCGTTAACCTGACCGGGAACTCCACCAGCGGACAGCGCGGCAATAACCGTCAGATTGATATTCGTGGTATGGGTCCGGAAAACACCCTGATCCTGATTGACGGCAAGCCGGTCACCAGCCGCAACTCCATCCGTCTGGGCTGGCGCGGCGAGCGAGATACCCGCGGTGACACCGGCTGGGTACCGCCAGAGATGATTGAACGCATTGAAGTCATTCGTGGCCCGGCCGCAGCTCGCTACGGTAACGGTGCGGCAGGCGGCGTGGTGAACATCATCACCAAAAAATTCGACAACCAGTGGCATGGCTCCTGGAACACCTACCTGAATGCTCCAGAACATAAGGATGAGGGTTCCACTAAGCGCACCAACTTCAGCCTGAGCGGCCCGCTGGGCGGCGACTTCAGCTTCCGCATGTTTGGTAACCTGGACAAAACCCAGGCCGATGCGTGGGACATCAACCAGGGCCACCAGTCCGATCGTACCGGTACCTATGCCGACACCCTGCCTGCCGGCCGTGAAGGGGTCGAGAACAAAGACATTAACGGCGTGGTCCGCTGGGACTTCGCGCCCATGCAGTCCCTGGAGTTTGAAGCGGGTTACAGCCGCCAGAACAACCTCTACGCGGGTGATACCCAGAACACCAACAACGACAACAGCTCCAGCGGTCTGGTGAAGAAAAACTACGGTAAAGAGACTAACCGTATCTATCGCCAGAACTTTGCGGTGACCTGGAACGGCGGCTGGGATAATGGCATCACCACCAGCAACTGGGCGCAGTACGAGCACACCCGCAATTCGCGTCTCGGCGAAGGCCTGGCAGGCGGTACGGAAGGATTGTTCAACAGCAATAAATTCACCGACACCGACCTGGCTGATGTGATGCTGCACAGCGAAATCAACCTGCCGATTGATTTCCTCGTCAACCAGAACCTGACGCTGGGCACCGAGTGGAACCAGCAGCGCATGAAGGACTCGACCTCCTTCTCGCAAACCCAGCAGGGCGGGACCATTCCGGGGCTCAGCAACGATCGTAGCCCGTATACCTCGGCGGAGATCTTCTCCCTGTTCGCTGAAAACAACATGGAGCTGACGGACAGCACCATGCTGACCCCGGCGCTGCGCTTCGATCACCATACGATCGTCGGTAACAACTGGAGCCCGTCCCTGAACCTGTCGCAAGGCCTGGGTGACGACTTTACGCTGAAGATGGGTATCGCCCGCGCCTATAAAGCGCCGAGCCTGTACCAGACCAACCCGAACTATCTGTTGTACAGCAAAGGCCAGGGCTGCTACGCCAGCTCCGACGGCGTGGGTTGCTACATGATGGGTAATGACGACCTGAAAGCCGAAACCAGCATCAACAAAGAGATTGGTCTGGAGTGGAAACACGACGGCTGGCTGGCGGGTGTGACCTGGTTCCGTAACGACTACCGCAACAAGATTGAAGCGGGGTATGCGCCAGTCGGCCAGACCTCCACCAGTAAAGTGACCACCGATATTTACCAGTGGGAAAACGTGCCTAAAGCGGTGGTTGAAGGTCTGGAAGGCTCCCTGAACGTGCCAGTCAGCGACACGATCAACTGGACCAACAACATCACCTATATGCTGCAAAGTAAGAACAAGGAGACCGGCGACCGTCTGTCGATCATCCCGGAGTACACGCTGAACTCAACCCTGAGCTGGCAGGTACATCAGGATGTGTCGCTGCAGTCGACCTTCACCTGGTACGGCAAGCAGCAGCCGAAGAAGTACAACTACAAAGGCCAGCCGGTGACCGGGTCTGAGAAAGACGAAGTCAGCCCGTACAGCATCGTTGGCCTGAGTGCGACCTGGGACGTGACCAAAAACGTCAGCCTGACCGGCGGCGTGGATAACGTCTTTGATAAACGCCAGTGGCGCGCAGGTAATGCCCAGACCACCGGCAACGCCACAACCGGTGCGTATATGTACGGCGCGGGTGCATACACCTATAATGAGCCGGGCCGAACCTGGTTTATGAGCGTGAACACGCACTTCTAAGACAGGCTGTGTCTCCCCTCTCCTGCCGGGAGAGGGGCTGAATGTCTCCCTCTTCCGGCAGGAGAGGATCGGGGTGAAGGCATCAGGCCGCACTATTCCTCAACGTCAGGACGAGAAAACATGCGCACCACCCACTCCACATTTCGTCTTGCCGGAACCACGGTCCACCAAATGACCTTCGATCCCACCACCTTTACCGACGCCGACCTCCTCTGGCTTCCTCACCAGGCCCAGCTAACCGACGCCGGGCGAAAACGAAAAACCGAACACCTTGCCGGTCGCATCGCCGCCGTCCACGCACTCAGAGCGATTAACGAATGCGCCGTTCCCGGCATCGGTCCCAGCGGGGAACCCCTCTGGCCGGAAGGCATCACTGGCAGCATTACCCACAGCGGTACACAGGCGATGGCGGTGGTTGCGCGCTATCCGCATGCGCTAATCGGCATTGATCTGGAAGCCATTCTTTCCGAAAACGAAGCTCACGAAATAAAGGAAGGTGTCATCGACGCACAGGAAGAAACACGCCTTTTGCAGTCGGGCAAGCCTTTCGCGCTTACATTGACGCTCGCATTCAGCGCCAAAGAGAGCCTGTTTAAAGCGCTTTTTCCTGTAGTGAGGGAATACATGGGATTTGAATGCGCACGGGTCAGTGCATTGAATGAGAACACGCTGGTATTAAAACTTGCCCAACCCATAGGGTGTTATTACGAGGGATTGTGTTTTAACCTGGCATGGCAGATTATGGACGAAAGCGTATGCACGTTACTCGTCGTTCAGGAATAGTTTTGACTTTTTATCCGAAAAATTCAACACCCTACTCTTTTGATAAAATATCATTACTGAAAATAAAACAATTATTAATATAAAACCCAACCACAAAGAAATATCCTTGCAGCTTTATCACGCCTAAAATCATGCATAAAAAATATAGCATCTCACAACCTATCTCGATGTGGGAAACATACACCCCTTGAGTGCAAATGTTAAGAGAATCTATTCCTTCCTACTACTTTTAATAGTTAGATAAAACCAATTTAATTTTAGAACATAATCCACAACTCGCCACCATGCTTTCCATAACAGAATTACGCAACGAAACTTAGAGGTAGATCAAAAACCCAAAGATAAAAAAACCGTGAAAGATGAAATAAGTCATTTCCATTTTCTTTATTTCAGGAACATTATGTTAAGGCTGTTTTACTTTAACTTCATATAACTAAGGAAAGTCTAATGCGTGAATTAAATCAAAATGAAATGAGTATTGTGACCGGCGGTATTGGTGCCGGTAATGGGAACGGTAATCACAGTGGCAACGGCAATGGCAATAGTGGTGGTAATGGTGGTACCTGTAATGGCGGCAATGGCGGTAATGGTGGCCGCGGCGGTAATGGCGGTAATGGGGGTAACGGCGGAAGCTGCGGCGGTGGCAATAATGGCGGTCGTCGATAGCCATCATTAAAAGCCAAAACGACGACCCGCTGTAAGTTTGTCATGGCGGGTCGTTGTGCGTGATGCATTATTTTATCAGGAGTAAAAATGCGAGAACTACTGAAATCAGAGAGTGAAGGTATTTCTGGGGGTTCGCAATGCGATGGTGGAAGTGGAGGTAACGGGGGCGCAGGCGGTAATGGCGGCCGCGGAGGTAATGGAGGAACCTGTGGTTCTGGAAATGGTGGTAATGGCGGGAACGGGGGACGAGGCGGGAACGGGGGTGATGGTGGAAATGGTGGCCCTGGAGGGAAAGGGGGCAAAGGCGGTAAAGGTGGTCCCGGTGGACACGATGGCCGTAACGGTAGGGATGGTTGAGTCGTCGAAGAAATAGTATTACCGAAGCGCAGCAAAGCAAATTACATATGCAGGAAAAAACACGATACCCCTGGATATGCAGAATAACCAGGTGCAATTGACTTAAAATTGTCACCTGGTGAACCACACAAAATCACGAAATCTTTTAAAAAAGGAAAAAGTGCGTGTATCGCCAAAAAGCGGTTGATCACAAAAAATTGAGATGGCAAGGAAGAGCCATATTACTGCCTGGGATCCCTGTTTGGTTGGTTGCAGGGCTATCTGTTTTTTTTGTTATTGCTTTTCTAACCTTCGTCCTAACGTTCACCTATACGAGAAGAATAACTGTAGTGGGAGAAATAACCACCTATCCTCGTTCATCTAACGTTTACGCCAGTGTTCAGGGGGTGGTAGTTAAACAATTTGTCAAAGAAGGTCAACTGCTCAAAGTAGGTGATGCTATTTACATGATCGATGTTAGTAAAAGCACACGTAGCGGTGTTGTCAGCGATAATCAGCGTATGGATGTTGACAACCAGCTGACACGTATATCTCAAATCATGTCTCTTCTCCAGGAAAATAAAAAAAACACTCTTGAGATGCTCAAAAAACAAAAAGAACAATATAGCGCTGCTCTCAAACGTTCCTCAGATATTATCACCCAAGCCCAGGAAGGCCTCCATGTAATGAAAACTAACATGGAGAACTACCGGCATTATCAGGCGCGTGGTCTTATTACTCAGGATCAGCTGATTAATCAGATAGCCTTATACTACGAACGACAGAATAACATGATTAACCTGTCTGCCCAGAGTGACCAAAACGCGTTGCAGGTGACAACACTGGAGAGTCAGATTCAGACGCAGGCCGCTGAATTTGATAACCAGATTCATCAAATGGAACTTCAGCGCTATGAATTGCAAAAAGAGCGTCTGAGTATTGATGCTGGAGGCGCTATTATTATCCGAGCCATGGCTAACGGGAGGGTAGATTCCCTTAGCGTCACCGTCGGGCAGATGATCAAGCCGGGCGACAGTCTGCTACAAATCATCCCATACAATATCGATCATTTCTCTCTTGTCATTTGGGTACCGAATGACGCAGTCCCCTATCTTAATGCTGGAGACCGCGTGAACATCCGCTATGAAGCCTTTCCTGCTGAAAAATTCGGTATGTTTGGCGGAGCAATTTCTGTCATCTCACGTTCCCCAGCCTCCCCACAGGAAATGCAAACCTATCAAGGGGCGCTTAAAGTGGCCTCATCTTCAGCTGCACCCTACTACAAAGTTATTATCAAACCTGACAGACAAAATATTGCGTACGCGGGTACGCGTCTGAGCTTGGGTAATGGAATGCAAGCTCAAAGCACCTTATTTCTGGAAAAAAGGAAGATCTATCAGTGGATGCTTTCCCCCTTCTACGATATGAAAAATAGCATAGAGGGCCCGATAAATGAGTAAACGTGCTTTTAAAACGCTTCTCGGACAACTCGATCTTCATCTGCGTTCTCGGGTTCCACTAGTTCATCAAACGGAATCCTCAGAATGCGGTTTGGCATGTCTTGCGATGATTTGTAATCACTATGGAAAAAATAGCAATCTCATATCCTTGCGACAACAATTCAACCTATCTGCACGTGGGACAACACTGGCAGGAATGAAAGAAATTGCTGAACAATTAGGACTTGCATCTCGCTGTTTATCCCTGGAACTTCATGAACTCAACTCGCTTAAGATCCCCTGCATCTTACATTGGGATTTTAACCATTTTGTAGTTCTGGTCGGTGTGAAACAAAATCGAGTGATCCTACACGACCCTGCCAGAGGCCGTAGAACGATAAATCTCGAGGAAATGTCTCAATACTTCACTGGCATAGCACTCGAAGTATGGCCTGGAAGTACATTTACCGAAGAGCAAGAAAGTCACCACTTCAGCCTCAAAGCCCTTGCAGCAAAGGTACATGGTCTTAAGGGTACGCTAGCGAAAATATTTTTCTATTCGCTCATTATTGAATCCATAAATCTTCTTATCCCGATAGGTACTCAGCTTGCACTGGATCATGCTATTCCCGCTGCAGATGTGGGCTTACTGACACTGATTTGTATTGGTCTGTTACTCTTTACTTTCTTACGCCTGGCATTGAGCGCACTGCGTTCATGGTCTTCATTATTAATGACTACGCTCATCAATGTTCAGTGGCAATCCGGGTTATTTTCACATTTACTGCGGCTACCTTTGAGTTATTTTGAGCGACGCAAGTTAGGTGACATTCAGTCGCGCTTTGGATCGTTGAACACTCTTCGGGAAACCTTTACCAGTAGTATCGTTGGAGCACTCATCGATGGAACGATGTTGATCGGTGTCGTCATTATGATGGCACTTTATGGCGGCTGGCTCACAGGCGTTGTTATGTGTTTTACTGCTCTATATGTCCTCATCCGTCTTATGACGTACAGTACCTACCGCGAATTATCGGAGGAAATTCTCGTTAGAGACGCCCGAACCCGATCTTATTTCATGGAAACGTTGTACGGTATAGCGACCATTAAAATGCAAGGTTTTAGTGAAAGAAGAAGCATCCACTGGCTGAACCTGGAAATTGACACAATTAACACTGAAATAAAAATCACCAAAATGGATTTGCTTTTTGGTGGCGTAAACTCCCTTATCACTGCTTGCGAGCAGATAGCAATGCTATGGCTGGGTTCAAGACTCATTATAGATAACGATATAACAATTGGGATGTTCATCGCTTTCGGTGTATTCAGAGAACAATTTGCCGACAGAATTTGGTCATTAACTAATTTCCTGACTAAGTTGCGCATGATGCACCTTCATAATGAACGTGTGGCAGATATTGCACTTAATACTCAAGAAAAGAAA
Source organism: Enterobacter sp. 198 (assembly GCF_009025585.1). Classification (NCBI taxonomy): domain Bacteria; kingdom Pseudomonadati; phylum Pseudomonadota; class Gammaproteobacteria; order Enterobacterales; family Enterobacteriaceae; genus Enterobacter; species Enterobacter sp. 198. The sequence continues at coordinate 345,905 of NZ_WCIM01000022.1, forward strand.
AAGCCCGATAGAGAAATATTAAACACGATGAAACCTGTAGCCCTAGAAATAAATGCATTAAGCTACCGATATGATGACCATTCGGCCGCTGTCTTTCGTGGTCTTTCTTTCCAGGTTTTAGCTGGAGAAAGTGTGGCAATTACAGGTCCGTCAGGTGCAGGTAAAACAACGCTTATGAGGGTTCTTTGTGGATTGTTTGAACCGCAGACAGGTTCAGTAATGATCGATGGTAATGACATTCAACAACTTGGTTTAAACAATTACCGCAAAATAATCGGGTGCGTAATGCAGGATGATAAGTTATTTTCTGGTTCAATTAGAGAAAATATTTGTGGCTTCGATGAAAATGCCGATTACGAATGGATGGAAGAGTGCGCTCGCGCAAGCTTTATCCATGGTGCTATTGTAAAAATGCCCATGGGATACGATACATTAGTTGGAGAACTTGGTGAGGGGTTGTCTGGAGGACAGAAACAACGCATCTTTATTGCCCGCGCACTTTATCGTAAACCCGGGATATTATTTATGGATGAAGCAACCAGTGCCTTGGACGAAGAGAGTGAAACGTATGTTAATCAGGCTATCAAAAAGCTAAACATCACCCGAATAATCATTGCTCACAGACAATCAACCATCGCATCTGTTGAGCGTGTGATTCGATTAATGCCACAGACAGAACAGCATGGACTGCACTCTGAATGAAAAATTGCGTAAGACTGAGTATAAAACCGACATTATTCATAATAGTCATTTTGTTTGGCTGCGTTTTTTTCACTCATGCCCATGGGAGAAACGCTGATGTTGACAACAACGTAGATCCTTATCGCTGGATGGAAACCGACGGACAACAGACAGCTCGTTGGCTAAGCCATCAATCAGACCAGGCGGTTAAAATATTACATACCCTCCCCTGGCGAAATGCACTGGCGAAAAGACTAAGCATACTGGTTAACACAGAACCAACTCTATCTGATATCTATGATGCGGGCGATCGTCGTTTCTACCTACGATCGACAACTGAACATCCTTATCTGCGGCTTTTTGTGCAACAAAAGGGAAAACCTGAACGAGTGGTTATTACCCCTCCCGTCGGATATGGGATTAATTTTTTTAGCCCATCTCCAGACGGTCACTATGTGGCTTTTGGATTATCGAAAAATGGTACTGAAACTACGGCAATAAATGTCATCAGAGTTGCGGATGGTGTCGTATTAAAAGATGAAATTTCCGCGGTTCGCTATCCTAATGTTGTCTGGGCAGCGGATAACCAGTCATTTTATTACAGTCTTAACGATACAACTCATGATACCGGGCGACAAACATGCGGAAAAGTCTACTACCATCATTTAGGGAGCCAAAATGATGTTATGACTTTTGACTGGCATACTCTCCCGGAATTGACACAGAAGAAATGTGAAAACGTTAATTTGTTTGCATCCCCCGACTCTGCATATCTCATCGTTTATTTTTCGAAATCAATCAGCGGTTATGGCGGCTATATTTTTTCAGCAAAAAACGATCCCGCACTCAACGGAATATTACACTGGGCCAAAATCATTGATGTTGATGAGAATGTTTCTGCCTTTGTTTGCTCTGGAAAGTGGATTTATTTTGCTAACATGAATTCATCATCAGGTTATGATATCTCAAGAGTCGATCTGAGTACTCCTACTTCAAAACGAGAGCATGTGATGAGCTGGGCAAATGGTGAGCTCACCCAGCTAACCAACAGTCGGGATTCACTTTATATTGCATACCATGACTCTGGTACCAATAAATTCGTACGTATTCCTTTTGATGACCCGAATAAACACCAGTTCATTCCAGCACCAGCAGATGAAAATGTGAGTGCAATATTCGCCAGCAATAACCGCAAGGATATCCTCTTTACCCGACAAAGTTGGCTCACGCAACCTGCTATTTTCCAGTATAACCCGGTCAATAATCGCATCAGAGATACGAATTTAATATCATCGGTAAAACAATCCTTTACAGACTATGTGACGGAAGAAATATGGGTTCTCACAGCAGATAACGTCCGCGTTCCGTTAACTTTAATTCATCATAAAGGGATTGAACACAATGGTGCCACCCCCATCTGGTTGACAGCTTACGGCGCTTATGGAGTAAGTACCCTTCCTGAATTTGATATTTCCCGCTTGCTCTGGCTTGAACAAGGCGGAGCCATCGCAATCGCGCATGTTCGAGGAGGAGGTGAACTGGGTCCAGCATGGCATGAAGGAGGTAGAGCGAATAAGAAAGAAAATTCTATTAATGATTTTATTCGTTGCGCTGAATATCTCGTTGATAATAAATACACCTCACCGTCAAAATTGGTGATCAGTGGTGAGAGCGCGGGGGGGATTATAATGGGTATGGCAATGACGCTTCGCCCAGAACTATTTTCAGCTGTGGCGATAGACGTCGGAATACTTAATACCAGTCGACTGGATAAAATTCCAATAGGCGAGATGAATTTTGAAGAGTTGGGTTCACCTTTTACACAATCAGGCATGCTCAATTTGTTAAAAATAGACGCTTATCAGCATCTGGTTCCAGGTAAACGCTATCCCCCGGTGTTGTTAACGGTCGGCCTGCATGACCAACGTGTCTCCCCCTGGCAGACAGCAAAATTCGCAGCCCGATTGCAGACAATAAACAAACCGTGGAATGTTCCGGTGCTGGTATTAGCTTACAGTCAAGGAGGACACAATGCGGCCACCTACGCAGAAGCTGATTCAAAATTAGTCGACACTGTGAGTTTCTTTATATGGAAAACCGATATTCATTTTCAGAATCATTAATATTGCGCAGCACGAATGTGCCACGCCATTAAAAAAAGCGGTACCCTGCTCCAGGATACCGCTTTATTCACTTAGTTATCCCGCTCAAACATCCGGGAACATCACGCTATTCCCCGGCGCCTCGCGATGGAGGTGAATAAAGTTCAGGTGCCGCTCATACTGATCCAGTATGTCCGTTATTACCTGTTCCTTACTGTAATCCATCAGGTCATTCCCCTGGCTCCCTTCCAGCAGGAACGTCTCAAGGCGGTAATACGTTGATTTCCCGCTGCGTGCGCGATAGGTAAACCCGGGCACCGAATACTGCTGTGGCCAAATCTGGTAGACAAAGTTTTGTTCGTCGCCCATATGCACCAACAGATCCAGGTGTCCCAAAGTCTCACCGTCGTCCGGCGGCAGGTTTTTCAGTTCAACATACGCACCACGCAGCTTCAGCTCCTGCGCCACCTCTTCCATCGCCGGGAAGCAGACCGTTTCCATCATCTGTTTGGTGTAGCGCGTGCCCGGATAGTTCATCAGGCGTGACAACCGCTTTTTCCAGCTCAGTCTGTCCTGCGCACCCATCGGGCGTGGCGCGGTGTCGCGGCTGGCGCTGACGCGGCGGTAATCTTCCACCTTGAGAGATTTATACAGCCCGGCCATCACGAAGAAGATCACGAAACTGAACGGCAGACCCATGATCACCGTGGTGTTCTGCAGGGCAGAAATACCGTTGGTCATCAGCATGCCCAGAGTCAGCAGGCCAATGGCGACAGACCAGAAGATGCGCAGCCAGTTAGGGGCATCGCTGTTGATGTCCTTGAGCTTCGAGGTAAAGTTCCCCAGCACCAGCGCGCCGGAATCCGCCGAGGTGACGTAAAACAGCAGGCCGGTAATGGTCGCAACAGAGGCGCTAAAGGTAAACGCCGGATACTGCGCCAGCAGGCTGTAGAACCCCCGCTCCGGATGCACCATCGCTTCCTGCGCAAACGTCGCATTGCCGTGAATGATCTCGTGCAGCGCGCTGTTGCCGAACACCGACAGCCACAGCAGCGTAAAGGTGAACGGGATAATCAGCGTGCCCATCACAAACTGACGAATGGTGCGTCCACGCGAAATACGCGCCAGGAACAGGCCAACAAACGGCGACCACGCGACCCACCACGCCCAGAAGAACAGCGTCCAGTTGTTCATCCACTCGACCGGGCGGTCAAAGGCGAAGCTGTTCAACGTCATACCCATAAAGCGGTTCACGTAATCACCCACGTTCAGCACTAACGCATTGAGCAGGAATGACGTATCGCCCATAAACAGCACGAACAGGATCAGCCCCAGCGCCAGCGCGACGTTCAGCTCAGAAAGCACGCGAATGCCCTTGTCCACGCCGGAGGTAACCGAAATGGTGGCGATAATCACCGACAGCGCGATCAGCGCCGCTTTGGCCGCCATGGAATCCGGGATATCAAACAGCACGCTCAGACCGTAGTTGAGCTGCACCACGCCGATACCGAGCGTGGTGGCGATCCCAAAGATGGTGCCAATCACCGCCGCGATATCCACGGTGTGTCCAATCGGTCCGTTAATTTTTTTACCGAAAATCGGATAGAGCGCGGAGCGGATCGTGAGGGGTAAATTATAACGATAGCTAAAGTATCCAAGCGCCATACCCATCAGGGCATACATCGACCAGCCGGTTAAGCCGTAGTGGAACAATGTCCAGACCATCGCCTGTCGCGCGGCCTCCATCGTCTGCCCCGCCCCTTCCGGTGGCTGCATATATTGCGTGACCGGTTCCGCCACGGAGAAGAACATCAGGTCAATACCAATGCCCGCGGCAAACAGCATCGCGGCCCAGCTCAGCAGGCTGAACTCGGGTTTTGACTGTTCCGGCCCGAGCTTTACCGAGCCAAAGCGCGAGCAGGCGATGCAGACGACGAAGACGATATAGAGCGTCGCCGCCAGCAAGTAGTACCAGCCGAAGGTCTTCGACACCCAGTTAAGGGTGCGCCCAATCCACTCGGCAGAAAAATCGCTAAAGAAGATCGTCATCAGGGAAAACAACAAAATCAGTCCTGCGGATGTATAAAAAACAACCGGATTGATTTTGTCCTTTTCTCTGTCTTGCGAAAGATCTGTCATCCAGTATCCCCACTGTTTTTGTAACTATTGAAATCCAAAACCGCAACAATTAAGACACATTTTATATTGAACGTCCAATCAAAAACCGCTTTAATGGTTAACCAACGCTGATGAATGGAGTGGCAAAAATGCCCAAAGTGGGGATGCAGCCAATCCGGCGCAGGCAACTGATCGACGCCACGCTGGAAGCAATAAATGAAGTGGGAATGCATGACGCAACCATCGCGCAGATCGCCCGTCGGGCGGGCGTTTCCACGGGGATCATCAGTCACTATTTCAAGGACAAAAATGGCCTGCTGGAAGCGACCATGCGCGACATCACTGGCCAGCTGCGCGACGCGGTATTGAACCGTTTGCATGCCTTACCGCACGGCAGTGCAGAGCAGCGTCTGCAGGCGATTGTCGGCGGCAATTTTGATGAAACCCAGATCAGCGGCGCGGCAATGAAAGCCTGGCTGGCCTTCTGGGCGAGCAGCATGCATCAGCCAATGCTCTACCGTCTGCAGCAGGTGAGCAGCCGCCGTCTGCTGTCGAACCTGGTGTATGAGTTCCGCCGCGAGCTGCCGCGCGAACAGGCGCAGGAGGCGGGTTACGGGCTCGCGGCGCTGATTGACGGGCTGTGGCTGCGCGCCGCGTTGAGTGGCAAACCGTTGGATAAAACCCTGGCCCAGTCGCTCACCAGCCACTTTATTAGCCAGCATTTACCGACCGATTAACCGAGGAGAATTTATGTCCCGAATGGCAGAACAGCAGCTTTATATCAATGGTGGTTATACATCGGCCACCAGCGGTCGCACCTTCGAGACCATCAACCCGGCCAACGGTGAAGTCCTGGCGACCGTTCAGGCCGCCGGGCGCGAGGATGTCGATCGCGCCGTAGAAAGCGCGCAGCGCGGGCAAAAAATCTGGGCGGCAATGACCGCCATGGAGCGCTCGCGCATTCTGCGCCGTGCGGTAGACATTCTTCGTGAGCGTAACGACGAGCTGGCGAAGCTGGAAACCCTCGACACCGGCAAAGCGTACTCAGAAACCAGCACCGTTGATATCGTCACCGGCGCGGACGTGCTGGAGTACTACGCAGGGCTGATCCCGGCGCTGGAAGGCAGCCAGATCCCCCTGCGCGATACCTCATTTGTCTATACCCGTCGTGAACCGCTGGGCGTGGTCGCGGGCATTGGCGCGTGGAACTACCCGATCCAGATCGCCCTGTGGAAATCCGCGCCAGCGCTGGCCGCAGGTAACGCGATGATCTTCAAGCCGAGCGAAGTGACGCCCCTCACCGCTCTGAAGCTTGCCGAGATCTACACCGAAGCGGGTCTGCCGGACGGCGTGTTCAACGTTCTGCCGGGCGTGGGCGCAGAAACCGGCCAGTTCCTGACCGAGCACCCGGGCATCGCCAAAGTCTCCTTCACCGGCGGCGTTGCCAGCGGCAAAAAAGTAATGGCCAATTCGGCGGCCTCGTCCCTGAAAGAGGTGACGATGGAACTGGGCGGGAAATCCCCGCTGGTTATTTTCGACGATGCCGACCTGGATCTCGCGGCGGACATCGCCATGATGGCCAACTTCTTCAGCTCCGGCCAGGTATGCACCAACGGCACCCGCGTGTTCGTGCCGGCGAAATTCAAAGCCGCGTTTGAGCAGAAAATTGTTGAGCGCGTGGCACGTATTCGCGCGGGCGATCTGTTCGATGAACGTACCAACTTTGGCCCACTGGTGAGCTTCCCGCACCGCGAAAACGTGCTGCGCTATATCGCCAAAGGCAAAGAGGAAGGCGCGCGTGTGCTGTGCGGTGGCGATGTGCTGAAAGGCGAAGGCTTTGACAACGGCGCGTGGGTGGCTCCCACCGTGTTCACCGACTGCACCGATGAGATGACCATCGTGCGCGAAGAGATCTTCGGGCCGGTGATGTCCATCCTCACGTACGAAACCGACAAAGAGGTGATTCGTCGCGCCAACGACACCGATTACGGTCTGGCGGCGGGCATCGTGACTGCCGACCTGAACCGCGCGCACAGCGCGATCCACCAGCTTGAAGCGGGTATCTGCTGGATCAACACCTGGGGTGAATCCGCGGCAGAGATGCCGGTTGGTGGCTACAAACACTCCGGCATTGGCCGCGAGAACGGCGTAATGACGCTCCAGAGTTATACCCAGGTGAAGTCCATCCAGGTTGAGATGGGTAAATTCCAGTCCATATTTTAACCGGGAGGTTTTTTTGCAATTTGACTACATCATTATTGGTGCCGGCTCTGCCGGCAACGTACTGGCAACACGACTGACGGAAGATCCCAATACCACCGTTCTGCTGCTAGAAGCGGGCGGCCCGGATTACCGTTTTGACTTCCGCACCCAGATGCCTGCCGCGCTGGCGTTTCCCTTGCAGGGCAAGCGTTACAACTGGGCGTATGAAACCGAGCCCGAGCCGCACATGAACAACCGCCGTATGGAGTGCGGTCGCGGCAAAGGGCTGGGCGGCTCATCCCTGATCAACGGCATGTGCTACATCCGCGGTAACGCGATGGATCTGGATAACTGGGCAACTGAGCCGGGTCTGGAACACTGGAGCTATCTCAACTGCCTGCCCTACTACCGTAAGGCAGAGACCCGTGACGTGGGGCCAAACGACTACCACGGCGGCGACGGCCCGGTGAGCGTGACCACCTCTAAACCCGGCGTAAACCCGCTGTTTGAAGCGATGGTAGAAGCCGGTGTGCAGGCGGGCTACCCGCGTACTGACGACCTTAACGGCTATCAGCAGGAAGGCTTCGGTCCGATGGACAGAACCGTGACGCCGCAGGGCCGTCGCGCCAGTACCGCACGCGGCTATCTGGATCAGGCGAAATCACGCCCGAACCTGACCATTCGCACCCATGCCATGACCGATCACATTATTTTTGACGGCAAACGTGCGACAGGCGTCGAGTGGCTGGAAGGCGAGAGCACTATTCCGTCAAAAGCGACGGCCAGCAAAGAGGTGCTGCTGTGCGCCGGGGCGATTGCCTCTCCGCAGATCCTGCAGCGCTCTGGCGTGGGTAACGCGGAACTGCTGAAGCAGTTTGACATCCCGCTGGTACATGACCTCCCGGGTGTGGGTGAAAACCTGCAGGATCACTTAGAGATGTACCTGCAGTACGAGTGCAAAGAGCCGGTTTCTCTCTACCCTGCCCTGCAGTGGTGGAACCAGCCGAAGATTGGCGCGGAGTGGCTGTTTGGCGGCACCGGCGTGGGAGCGAGCAACCACTTTGAAGCGGGCGGGTTTATCCGCAGCCGCGAGGAGTTTGAATGGCCGAATATTCAATACCACTTCCTGCCGGTCGCCATTAACTACAACGGGTCGAACGCGGTCAAAGAGCACGGTTTCCAGTGTCACGTTGGCTCCATGCGCTCACCAAGCCGCGGGCATGTACGGATTAAATCACGCGATCCGCATCAGCATCCGGCGATCCTGTTCAACTATATGTCCCACGAACAGGACTGGCAGGAGTTTCGCGATGCGATCCGCATCACCCGTGAGATCATGCACCAGCCGGCGCTGGATAAATACCGTGGACGGGAAATCAGCCCGGGCATTGAGTGCCAGACCGACGAACAGCTGGACGAGTTTGTGCGTAACCACGCTGAAACCGCCTTCCACCCGTGCGGCACCTGTAAGATGGGGTATGACGAAATGGCCGTGGTCGACGGCGAAGGTCGCGTTCATGGGCTGGAAGGATTACGCGTGGTGGATGCGTCCATTATGCCGCAGATCATCACCGGCAACCTGAACGCCACCACCATCATGATTGGCGAGAAAATTGCCGATGCCATTCGCGGGCGCGAGCCGCTGGCGAAGAGTACCGCGGCATATTATGTCGCCAACGGTGCACCGGTTCGCCTGTAACGCAGTTTGCTAAGCAGCCCCTCTCCCAACGGGTGAGGGGCATATTTTACAGACGAAACGCCTCCAGCTTTTTACGCTGCCGCCCTTCCCCGTCAAAATTCGCTTCAGCCAGCCAGGCGCGGAGTTCGGCATCCCGCTGTGGCCATTCGCCATCAATGATTGACAGCATGTCGCTGTCGCGGTTGCGCCCTTTGCGCACCAGTTTCTGACGCAGTCGGCCTTCCCAGACAAACCCCAGCCTTTCCGCCGCATTACGCGAGGCAGTGTTCATTGAATCGCACTTCCACTCCAGCCGACGATAGCCATGCTCGAATGCATTCCTGAGCAGCAGCCATACGGTTTCCGTGCCGAGGCGGGAGCCTTTCATCTTGCGTGACCAGGTGACGTGGCCGATCTCCACCGACCCTTGCATGCGCTCTATTGCCATATAGCTCACCAGCCCCACCGCTTGCCCGGTACGCAAATCGATGACGGCATACGGCACCAGTTCATCATCCAGTACTTTGCCAAGGACCCATTCTGCGGTGTCTTCAACGCTCACGGGCTGGGTGCTGACAAGCCACGTCCAGTCGCTGTCGTCCCCCAGCGCATAGGCCTCATACAAATCCGCGGCGTGACGTTCGGCATCCAGCGGCTCCAGACGACAATACTGACCGACGAGCGGAGTGCGGGTTAACGCACGGGCGCATTTCCAGTCGGGGACGATATCGTTAACAGTTTGACCATGTTGATTAAGCTCGGGCACGGCGTTGACTCCCGGAAGGATAAGGGTTTTGTTATAGCAGGTTAAAAAGCGGACGAAAAGAGACGCGGCGTATTGCCTGCTGGGGAAAATGGGAGGGAGTGGCGTTTGCACGCCAGGATGACAGCGGTACGCCGGGTAAGACGTCGCCCTACCCGGCAAAGCATTATTTCAGCAGCTTCACCGTAGCGTCGATGTCGATCTCATCTTCCGTGAAGATCATCGTCGTATTCTGGAAGGTGGTGATAGCCAGCTTCTTCACCGTGCGCATTTCACCCGGTTTTTTGTCAGACTTGGGTTTGATGTTGTTCATCAGCAGCCCCACGGACAGTACCGCGTTCTCTTTATCGATGCCGGTATCTGCTGGCTCTTCTTCGCTGAACACCACAAACGATTTGATCGAGGTGAGCTTCACGCGCTCGCCTGCGATATAGAGGTGTTTGCTTTCCGGGATCACCTTCACCGCATAGGCGGAAAGGCCTTTGTTGTTGGTTGTGGGCTCGAAGGTCACCGCTGCGTCTTTCTTAATCAGATCAGGGTTGGCGACCTTAATCACATGAAAATAGCGGTTGTCACCGTTTTCATCTTTGATAAATCCAAAGCCTTTATCTTTAAACCACGTTGTGATTGTACCGTTCATCGCTGTTACCGCCTGTCAGATCTCTAAGACTAAAGTTTTGCAGCGCGCAGTGTAATCCACAATGGCTGAGGAGACAAAAAAAAGCCCCTGCACGGGGGCAGGGGAAAACTCATGTCAGAGCTTATTAGTATTTAGTTGAACACCATACCACCGTCAATCAACAGGGACTGACCGGTCATGTAGTCGGAATCTGGCCCGGCGAGATAAGAGACGCAGGCGGCCACATCTTCGGGTTCGGACAATCTGCCAAGCGTAATGCGTTTGGCAAACGTTTCAGTGCCGTAGCCGAGCGGTTTACCCGCCGCTTCGGAGACCTGGCGGTCAATTTCCGCCCACATCGGCGTTTTGACGATGCCCGGGCAGTAAGCGTTAACGGTGATCCCTAATGGCGCAAGGTCACGTGCCGCCGTCTGGGTTAACCCGCGTACCGCAAACTTACTGGAACTGTAGACCGCCAGTTCAGGGTTCCCGGTATGGCCTGCCTGGGAACAGGCGTTGATGATCTTGCCGCCATGCCCTTCTTTACGGAAGGCGTCAATGGCGGCCTGGATACCCCAGATAACCCCTTTCACGTTGATGTTGTAAACTTTGTCGACAATTTCCGGGGTGATCGACTCAATTGGTGTGGAAGGCGCGACCCCGGCATTGTTGACGATCACGTTGAAACCGCCCAGCGCGGTGCGGGCTTTTTCCACCGCTGCAAACACCTGCTCGCGGCTGGAGACATCCACCTTCACGGCGACGGCCTTCCCCCCATTGCGGACGATCTCATCGGCAACGGCTTTTGCCGTCTCTTCGTTGTAATCCGCGATGGCGACGGCAAAACCGTCTTTCACCAGGCGAAGCGCAATCGCTTTACCAATCCCCTGGCCTGAGCCTGTTACGAGAGCAACTTTTTGCATTTCTCTGTCCTTATATTGATTCACAAAATCTGGCTGAGATGGAGCTGGCCCATCAGCAGCGGGTTATCGCTATAGTCAACGGGAATGGCGACCACAGCCGGGCCGTCAACATCCATTGCGGCACGCAGCGTAGGCTCCAGCGCATCCGCGCTCTCGACGGCAAAGCCTTTCGCCCCAAAGGCATCGGCATAGACTTTGAAATCGACCGGGCCGAACTCTACGCCGGAAAGGCGCTGGTATTTTTTCTCTTCCTGGATCGCCACCATGTTGTAGGCGTTGTCTACCCAGATGATGTGCAGCACATTGGCGTTAAGACGCACGGCAGTTTCCAGCTCCATGCTCGACTGCAGGAAGCCGCCGTCACCGGACACCGAGACCACCTTGCGGCCAGGATTGACCAGCCACGCACCAATCGCCCACGGCAGTGCAACGCCCATGGTCTGCTGACCGTTAGAGATCATGACCTGACGTGCGCGGAAGCTATAGAGATAGCGGGCGATCCAGATGTGGAAGCTCCCCATATCAACGGTGAGCGTAACGTCGTTATTGACGATGTCCTGCATGGCCCGCACGATGCGCAGCGGATGCAGGGCAAACTGATTAAGCGAGGCGCCACGGCGATCGAGCAGATCACGTTGATGCTGACGATCGACCAGGATTTCTGACGCGCGCGCGCTGAGCTCCAGCTTGTGGGCGATCCGGCTGGCGAGCAGGTTCAGCGTTTCGGCGATGTCCCCCACCAGCTCGAGGTCAGGCACATAATTGCGTTCTTCATAGGCGGGCAGCACATCAATATGCACCAGCGTGGCGTCACCGCTGTTCCACATGGACGGTTCGTATTCCACCGGGCTGTAACCGATGCAGATAATCAGATCCGCCAGATGCAGCAATCTGTCGCCTGCCTGGTTGTTAAAGAGGCCGACACGTCCGGCAAAGCGGGTGAAATGTTCCTGATTCACCGCCCCGGCCGCCTGATAGGTACTGGTGACCGGGATGCGGCTTTTCTCCAGCAGCTTACGCAGCGCGGCGCTGTTGGCAGGCTGGCTGGCCATCAGCCCCAGTAAAATGACCGGATTTTTGGCTTTTTCAATAAGCTTCGCCACATCGTTAATGGCGGATTCCGGTGCTGGCCCCATTTTGGCAGTACTGCTGCCCGGCAAAATCGCGCCCGTGGCGGGCTGGTCGACAATATCCTGCGGCAGGCTGACGAACGCGCCCCCTGGCCTGCCGTGCTCGGCAGCGCGAAACGCGTTCGAGACCACTTCGGCAATCGCATCCGGTGAACTTACCTCCACGGCGTACTTCGTCACCGGGCTGAACATGGCGACTGTGTCCATGCTCTGATGCACCAGCTTCGCTTTATCTGCCCGCTTCACGGCACCGCCCAGCGCGACCACCGGGTCGCCCTCACTGTTGGCGGTGGCAATCCCGGTGATCAGGTTTGAGCAGCCCGGTCCGGAGGTGACCAGCGCGACCCCGGCCTTGCCGGTCAGGCGCCCTACCGCTGCGGCCATAAACGCCGCGTTCGCTTCGTGGCGTACGGGAATGATTTCGATGGAGGAATCGAGCAAGGAATCAAACACTTTGTCGATTTTTGCACCCGGAATACCGAAAACCTGCTTCACGCCCTGCGCTTCCAGCTGGCCTACGACCATATCGGCGCCATGCGCCCACTGACGTGCCTGTTTATCACTGTTCACGGTGGTTCTCCTGTTAGTTTTCGACGGAACGGATTGCAGCATCAAGGTTGCTGGGGTGAAGGTTGGCCTGTAAAAATGCGCTGTCAGCAGGCAGGTCGATCATCAGTTTGTGAATTTCACCGAAGGTCAGCACGCCGCTCTCCAGCTGGTAGTCGAGCAGATGCCCGCCGCCCTGACGGTCGTCGGTGATAAAATGTTCGTGATATCCCGCGACGTTAATGCCCTGCATATGCTGCGGCGTGCGGAACCCGACCAGTACCCCTTCTCGCTGGTTAAAGCGGAACACCGGCTGGTCGTCCAGCACGTCGGTCATGGCGCGGTATGGCGGCTTTTGACGCGGAACGGTACGGGTGTGGGCGTGGCGGAAATTACCGTCGATGCGTAACGCACAGAACAGGTTATCGGAGGGGATTTGCTGGTCGATCACGTCGTGGATCTGCTGACGACTGACCGGCGCATCGAAGGTTTTGCGATACTGCGGCTGGAACCAGGTCATCACCGCAAACGGTGTTTTTTGCTCCGGCTTCGCGGCACGGGCACTCCCGTCGGCGCGCAGCTGATACACCTGGCTGCTGAAGGCAATCATTTCGCCATCCAGCTCGTTGAACGTACCCAGACCAAAATCGCCGTGCGCAAGCAGATCGGCGATAGTGGTATCCCCCTCGTACACGCCGCTTAACAGGGCGCTCATTAGCGATGTCTGATAGATCACGCTGTCAGGATGCTGGGCAGAAAACCCACGCAGGGTCTCGCACAAACTGGCCTCACAGTCGCATGCAGATGAATGCACCATCATGCTCGTCCTCTTCAACTTTATTTAGAAAGGTTAAATAAATGTTGACCCGATTCAGCATAGAGTTCCAATATAGAATCCATGCTGGTTTGAGACGTTTTTGATATGGAACTTCGTTATCTGCGGTATTTTGTCGCCGTTGCACGTGAGCGACACTTCACCAAAGCGGCCAAAGCGCTGGGTATTTCACAGCCTCCTCTGAGTCAGCAGATTAAACGGCTCGAGGAAGAAGTGGGCACGCCGTTATTCAGACGCCTGACGCGAGGCGTGGAGCTGACTGAAGCGGGAGAAGCCTTCTATGAGGACGCCTGTAAGATCCTGGCGCTGAGCGACGCCGCGCTGGAGAAAGCCCGGGGCATTGCCCGCGGGCTGAACGGCAGTCTGTCGATTGGGATCACCAGTTCAGACGCCTTTCACCCCAAAATCTTCACCCTTATTCGCCAGTATCAGCTGCAGAACATGGCGGTGAGAGTGCACCAGGTAGAAGCCAATATGTCTTCGCTGACGGCGATGCTGGCGGAGGGTGAGCTGGATATCGCGTTTGTGCGTCTGCCGTGTGAGAGCAGCAAAGCGTTTGAGCTAAAAATTCTCGACCGTGAGCCAATGGTTGTGGCGCTGCATCGCGACCATCCACTGGCGAAGTGTGGATCGCTGGCGCTGGAGCAACTTCGGGATACGCCGGTCGTTTTGTTCCCGCAGGAGGTCGCGCCAGGGCTGTACGATCGCGTTTACGGCTGCTGCGAGCGGGCCGGAATTGACGTGCAGCACACGCTGCAGTCTTCGCAACTTTCCTCTTCCCTGAGCATGGTGTCCGCTGGCGGCGGGTTCGCCCTGGTGCCGAAGTCGATGGCCGCCATTTCGCCCCCCAATGTGACCTACCATGCGCTGACATCACCGGAGCTTTATACCGATATCGCGCTGTGCTGGCGGCGTTTTGAACGTTCGCGGACGGTGAAACGGTTTCTGGCGATGCTGAGTGAAGGGTAATGGCGCGGCGCTGCTTGCGCCCGCTAAGGCCTTTCTGGAAGCCGCCTCGCAAACCTGCAAGTAACCTTGTGTAATTCAGGGTTACTGCTTTTCTTACTCTCCTCCTGGCCGTAAAGTGCCTGCGTTGCGGCACATCCGCAACCGGGCGTAGGAACCCGCATATCACGATACGACAATTATTTTGTCGCGGCAGCGCTCATCCCGTTACACTACGGTCGCGCTGGCGGAGCAACCGAAAGGTTGGCCGTTTTTGTCGTGTGCGGTATTCCTACCTCCGTCAGCGCTACCACCCATGAGCGTAGGAACTTATTGGATGGTCTGGAGTTTTTTTAAAATGGAAAATCACATGACAACTGTCCCTTCCCTGTCTTACGCGCTCTCTGAAGAAAGCGCTATACACCATCTGATTCATCTACAACTGCCTGAATCTGCAGATCTCTTCGAACTGGCCGATGCCTGCACCGCGTATGTAAGCGTGCTGGTAGAAACCGACGATGCGGTCACCCATGCAACACTGTGCACGCGTTTGCTGGCAGTCCTTAAACGCCTTCGCGCGCGTTGTGATTCTGCCCTCCCGCCTTATCTGGTCGAACAGCTGATTGCAGGAGAGAAGATTGTCTCCTGCGTTCCGGACTGCTGGCAGGATACGTCGCTCCAGGTGGACTATGCGCTGGCGTTAACGCAGGCGGTAATGGGCGGAACATTGCCTGCAAACGTGGCAAAAGAGCTGACCGGTCTGCTACATGATATGGTCTGGCTGCTGGCGGAGTTCGTCAAGGAGCCGTATATCACGGCGCACTAAGGCCAGAGCTTAAGGGCCGAAATTCAGCTGGTCTGTGAGCCAGAATTTCGGCCTTAATAATATAAAAAACTCATGCAGACGAAGGGTTAAAGTACTGAGATAGCCTCGTCCAGCCAGCCGGGAAGCGTTTCTCTGTACCAGTTCAGGTACAGCTCAAAATCTGTTTTATTTCGATCATAGAGCAGGGACACCACCTCTGACACAATCCATGCTTTAGCAAGGGTTATTTCCGTCGCTAACTGTCGGGCAGGCATATGCGGATAATGCACGCTGTAACGCTCCGCAAGCTGTAAAATGCTTTGCCTGGAGCCCATCCCCTTTACCAGCGGGGCGAGGTCGATAGCCGGACTGCCCGTGCCAAACCTTTCCCAGTCAAAGAGAACCCACTCTCCGTTTTCTCTTCTCCCCCAGTTACCGGCATTGGTATCCCCTGAGATTAAACATTTCTGCCGAAACAAAACGCTGCCCGCTTGCTGAAAACAGCGCATCTGGTGGGCCGCGCGGTCCGGTAATTTCAAAAGCGCCAATGATTTTTCAAGCGCTTTCTCGGACCAGGAATGAGGGTGGTACACCCAGGTTGGGTCTGGTGGAGTGCGATGAAGATGAGAAAGGCATTTCAATATGTCATCCCCCGACACCTCATCCTGAGACACTTTTCCAGGGATATATTCCAGCCTTAACCGGCGTGGATGTGGATCGGCAGACAACAGCGTCGGCGTTTTGATCCCCCTGCTGTTGAGCTCTTTCGCCGCATGCTCGTAGAAAGCGTATTCCACAGGGCTAACAGGGCATTTTTCTATGACTTGCTGACCATATTGATCCACCAAACGCTGCACTTTTGCCGCACCCATTTGGGATAAATTCTCCGCAGACATACATGACTCCCTGTGTCAGGTTTGGCTTTAAGGGATAAGTGTAGTGAGATGCAGAGGGATCAGGGGAATTGCGTTTTACGGGCAGTGTTGCGGGTTGTGGGAAGGTCCGCTTAGAGCGAAGTATAGTCATTCGCACCCTGAGAATTACACTTTGAAGTGATTCAGGGTATGCGCTTACTGGTTACGAATATTGAGCGAGAATCATGCGATGATCGCCGCTTTTCTTTCGAGCCAGTAGGTGCTCCACGTTCGCTAACGAATACTCAGGGCATGCAGATAACTGCTGGCTATATTTCTTTCGAAGAGCGTGGAATGCATACCAATCCCCGATAAAAAGGAGTTGGTGATGACTGAGACTAATCAATTTGCTGCGCACGTTGGTCTGGACTGGGCAGATAAAAAGCACGATGTCTGTGTTCAGTTTAAAAACGGTGAACGCACATTCCATGTGATTGAACATACGCCGGAAGCGCTTGATGTCTGGCTTACCGAGTTACACCAGAAGGTAAAAGGCAGGATCGCTATCGCCGTTGAGCTGAAGAAAGGTCCCGTGGTGTATGCTCTTCAGAAATATCCATTTATCACCGTTTTCCCCGTCCACGCTTTGTCTCTGGCTCGTTACCGGCAAGCCTTCTCGCCCAGCGGTGCTAAAGATGACCCGCAGGATGCCGAGCTGGCATTAGAGTTAATGCTGCGTTATCCCCAAAAGATAAAAGCCATTGAACCCGACAATGCCGATATCCGGTTACTCCAGCAACTGGTTGAGCAGCGTCGTCAGTTGGTTGAAGATAAGCGCCGTTTTGTGAACCGGCTAATCAACACACTCAAACAGTATTATCCTCAGCCCCTGGAGTGGTTCTCACATCGGGGTAGCTTGCTATTGTGTGAACTGATTATGCGATGGCCCAGTCTGCAACAACTAAAACGAGCCAGGCGAGACACGATCCGCAACTTTCTCAATGCCAAAGGTGGCCGCGCAATGGCCCTTACCGAGCAGCGTGTTGTGAGTATTGATAACGCCATTCCGTTGACGACAGACCCGAGTGTTATAGAGGCTAATGCTTTGATGGCAACAGCACTGGCGACACAAATTAAAGTCGTGAGTGAAATCATCAAAACCTATGACGAACGAATCGAAACGCTGTTTGACACATTGCCAGATTCGGGGCTGTTCAAATCACTTCCGGGCATGGGGCCGTGTTTGGGACCACGAATGCTTGCTGCACTTGGTGATAACCGTGACCGGTTTAACAGCGCTGAAGAAATTCAAAACTACGCAGGTATTGCACCGGTGACAGAACGAAGTGGCCAGAAATCCTGGGTTCACTGGCGATGGCAGTGTGCCAAGTTCGTCCGGCAAACCTTTGTTGAATGGGCTGCCAAGACGGTTAACTCATCATACTGGGCCAGACTTTATTATCGGGGACTGCGAGAAAAAGGAAAATCTCACCAGTCTGCAATCCGGGCTCTGGCCTTCAAATGGATAAGGATCATTTACCGCTGCTGGAAGACCAAGACCCAGTACGATGAAGCGAAGTATTTGCTGGCACTGGAAGCGCGAAAGTCGCCCTTACTGAAGCCATAAAAAAGCTTGTCGAATGTCTCAGGGCGTGAAGCGGAC